>NZ_QRHS01000001.1:0-389707 GCF_003470905.1 Roseburia sp. AM23-20 | reverse complement strand
TGACATGAGTTTCCTCGTGTAGGGTGGTTCCGGGGGTTTTCGATTGGCAAATTGCATCAAGCCGGGACTCGTTTTGTTCCGTTGTACGAAAATAAGAAAGTCTAAGTATGCCTGATTTATATTGTGGCGGAGTGACGTGTGCGTCTTAAATGTGCCATCCGGGCACATTAAGACTTGTGCTGCCGTCCGTAGCAGCACAACACTGTATTGCGGACAGGCAGTCTAAGATTGACTAATTTTCTCCAAAAGTCACAAAACAGGTCCCGGCTTAATGCGATTTGCCAGCCACTAAGTTGTGAACCACCCTTCGCCGGAGAACTCATTTTACAACCTTGGGGGTGCGTAAATTTTTAGTGTTTTGTGTCTGAATCTGATAAAAAATATTTCCAAATAACTATGTTTAATAGATTATTATTGGTTTGATAATACTGGAAAATCCGCACTTACGCCCCCCGATTTTGAGATGAACCGCCCACCCAAATGGTGTTTCATAACCTGGAGGCTGGCATCTTGCGCAAAGCCGGAGCTGATTTTGTGACTTTGGGAGAAAATTAGAAAATCTTAGTGTGTCTGTAGATACACAGTGATGTTCTGCCACGGATGGCAGAACAAGGCTTCACGAGCCACGGATGGCTCGTTGAACGCCGGTCACGTCACTCCGAGAAAATCTAACTCAGACACACTTAGACTTTTCTTATTTTCGTACAACGGAACCAAAATTAACTCCGGCTTTGCGCAAGATGCCACTCACAAACCTGCGACACACCATTGGGACGGGCGATTTATTTCATAAACAAACCAGCATTTGTCGGGCAGCTATGATAGCAGTATTGTACAATATTATCCAACCATAATGCAAGAAAAACGAATAAAAATCAAATATAATATTTACATCAGCTGAAAAAGAAAACAGAATTATGCAAAAAATATAAAAAAGAATATTGAAATAAAATGTGTCAGGAGGAAAAAAATGAAAAGAAAATGGTGGCATGACAAGGTAGCATATCAGATCTATCCAAAGAGTTTTCTGGATACAAACGGAGACGGCATTGGTGATCTGAGAGGAATTATCTCAAAACTGGATTATTTAAAAGAACTTGGCATTGATATCATCTGGCTTTCTCCGATTTATAAATCACCGTTTATTGACCAGGGATATGATATATCTGATTACTATAAGATTGCAGAAGAATTTGGAACTATGGAAGAATTTGACGAGCTGCTTGCCGAAGCAAAAAAGCGTGACATGTACATTGTTATGGATCTTGTGGTAAACCATTGTTCGAGTGAACATGAATATTTTAAGGCGGCTTTAGCTGATCCGGACGGACCTTATGCAGATTATTTTTATTTTGTAAAGGGAAAAGATGGAAAAGAACCAAGCAATTATCGTTCTTATTTTGGTGGAAAGGCATGGGAGCCGGTGCCGGGATCGGATAAATACTATCTGCATATGTTTGCTAAGGAACAGCCGGACTGGAACTGGGAAAACAAAGAAGTACGGGATAAGATATATAAGATGATCAACTGGTGGTTAGATAAGGGACTTGGTGGATTCCGTATTGATGCGATCATTAATATCAAGAAAGATACAAGTTTTCCTTCCTATGAACCGGATGGGGATGATGGTCTGGTGTCATGTGTGAAGATGGTAGAAGAGACAGACGGCGTCGGAGAATTTTTAGAGGAGATGAAACATGAGACTTTCGAGAAATACGACGCTTTTACAGTTGGTGAAGTATTTAATATGAAAGAGGACGAATTAAGGGAGTTTGTCGGGGATGATGGTCATTTCTCAAGCATGTTTGATTTCTCTGCACATGAACTGACCTATGGTGAGCATGGATGGTATGACAGCAAAAAGATAGATTTTAAACGCTGGCGAGAAATTTTGTTTGCTTCCCAGAAAGAGATGGAGGGCATTGGGTTTAAGGCAAACATCATTGAAAATCATGATGAACCGAGAGGTGCAAGCCGTTACCTTCCGGATTATGCGCAGAATGAAATGGGCAAAAAAATGCTTGCCACAACTTCAATCCTGCTTCGGGGAATCCCGTTTATTTATCAGGGACAGGAAATCGGTATGACAAACTGTCATAGAAACGATATTTCAGAATATGATGATATCAGTACAAAAGATCAGTATCAGGTTGCAATCGAGGCAGGATGTACGAAAGAAGAAGCATTGGCATGCTGCTATGAAAACAGCAGGGACAATGCGCGTACACCAATGCAGTGGAGTGCAGATGAAAAAGGAGGCTTTAGTGTACATGTGCCTTGGCTTGCAATGAATCCAAATTATAAAGAAATCAATGTCCGTGAGCAGGAAGGACGGGAGGACTCAGTACTTTCCTATTATAAAAAGCTGATCGCACTGCGCAAATCACCGGAATTTAAAGAAACTTTTGTTTATGGAAGAGTAGTACCAGTTTATGAAGATACGGATACAATATTTGGATTTATGCGTATTGGAGAAGAAAACGGACAGAAAATACTTGTAATCGCAAATTACGGAAAAGATGCGGCAGAGTTGATGCTGCCGGGAGAGGTAAAAGAAATTTTGCTGTCAAATACAGGTAGAAAAACTCTGCCGGGTGAGAAGATTATGCTGGAGAGTCTTGAGACAGCAGTACTTTTTCTGTAAGCAGGCATATAATAAACAGCATCTTTCTGGAACAAATATAATGACATTTGGCAGATGCAGGCATTACATAGAATTGACAAAAACTTCATAAAAAAAATACAGGAAGCGTTAAGAATCCGATATCCCGGTTGACGGTAAAAAATACGTCTGATATGTTAAAAGAGTGTGTAAAAAGCGGCAATGACGTGTTTGCAGGAAAAACGGAAAATGCCGTAATAACTAAAAAAAGAGGGATAAAATGGGAGCAAAAGAATTTGCATCATTATTAGGAGGACTGGCGCTTTTTCTGTATGGAATGAACATGATGAGCCAGGGGATGGAGGCTGCTGCCGGAAATAAGATGAAACAGATCTTAGAGCGGCTGACAACGAACCGGTATTTAGGTGTTTTAGTAGGAGCAGTGATCACTGCGATCATACAGTCATCCTCCGCAACAACAGTTATGGTCGTAGGTTTTGTTAATTCCGGCATGATGACATTGCGGCAGGCAGTCGGAGTGATCATGGGTGCTAATATCGGTACGACCATTACAGGACAGCTGATCGCACTTGATGCCGGGGCGATCGCACCGTTTATTGCGTTTTTAGGTGTTGTGCTGGTTGTTTTTCTGAAACAGCCAAAAGTAAAAAACATAGGAGGTATTTTAGCAGGGCTTGGTGTTCTTTTTATTGGAATGGAAATGATGAGCACAGCAATGATGCCGCTTCGGGATTCCAAAGCGTTCATTGTTATGATGACAAAATTTTCCAATCCTCTGCTTGGAATTTTAGCAGGTGCAGTTTTTACAGCATTGATCCAGTCCTCATCAGCGTCGGTTGGAATCCTTCAGGCTCTTGCGGCAAGTGGGGCGATTTCTTTTTCTGGAGCAGTGTATGTGCTGTTTGGACAAAATATCGGTACCTGTATTACAGCAGTGTTAGCGTCGATTGGAACAGGCCGGAATGCTAAGCGGACGACGATCATCCATCTTTCATTTAATATCATAGGAACAGCAGTCTTTACGATACTCTGTATGCTGACGCCACTGACTTCCTGGGTAGGAGGACTTACACCTGCAAATCCGGCAGCGCAGATCGCAAATATGCATACGCTGTTTAATATTGTAACAACAATATTATTGCTTCCGGCGGGAAATCTTCTGGCAAAACTGGCAGAAAAGATTCTGCCGGATGTGGACGAGCCGGAGGAGGGAATGTATTTAAAGTATTTAAAAAATACAAAACCGGTGACGGAAGGGAAAATCGGCGTATCAGCAATCAATTTCGAACTGACACACAAAGAGATAGCGAGAATGCTTGAGATCGCAAAGAAAAATGTTTCTGACAGTTTTACGGCATTTTTAAACTGTGATGATGGATTTATTCCGAAAGTGGAAGAAAAAGAGGAGTACGTGGATTTTTTAAACCGAGAGATTTCAAAGTACATATCCAAAAACATGGCACATGAGACAAATACGCAGGGAAGCAGGATATTAAGTGCCTATTTCAAAGTGACCAGCAACATAGAAAGAATCAGTGATCATGCAATGAATGTCTGCGGATATTCTGAGTGGCTGAAGGAAAAAGATGTCAGATTTTCAAAAGAAGTAAAGGAAGAAATTTTGCAGATGCAGCAGACCTGCGAGGAACTTTTGACGCTGCTTTTAAATGAAAATATGGAGGCGCTTGATGGATTAAGCCGTATTTCGGCACTCGAACAAAAGATGGATGACATGACAGAGGATTACAGAAATCGTATGATGCACCGGATACAGGAAGGTACTGCGTCAGGTGAGGGGAGTGTTCTCTATACAGAGATGCTCACTGATTTTGAGAGAATCGGAGATCATGCATTAAATATTGCACAAGAGATGACAGAAGTAAGGTTGGCAGAATAACAGAAGTTGGAGGAATATTATGTCATTTTTAAAAGATGTATTGCGGGGAATCGCAATCGGTGTTGCAAATATCATTCCGGGTGTCAGTGGAGGAACTATGATGGTTTCCATGGGAATATACGGGGATGTGATCTCTGCTGTGACGGAAATGCCTAAACATTTTTGGAGGAGTGTCAGGCTTTTACTGCCATATGCAGTTGGGATGCTGTGTGGGATCGGTGGATTGTCGTTTGTGATCGGATATTTTTTTCTGGAATTTCCGTTTGAGACAGCAATGTTATTTATTGGTCTGATCTTTGGCGGAGTACCACTTTTATTGCCAAAAGTAATGGGAAAACGTGCTTCGGTTTCGGAGATATTGCTGTTTTTACTGTTCTTTGGACTGGTCGTATGGATGCAGTTTTGGAAACAGGGAACAGATGTTTCTTTAGAACCCGGTATACAGAGCAGTATGTCCTTATTTCTGGTCGGAACAGTAGCTGCAGCGACCATGGTCATTCCAGGTGTCAGTGGATCAATGCTTTTGATGTCTCTTGGGTACTATACGCCGGTCATAAACAGGATCAGTGAATTCCTGGCTGCATTGCCGGGATTAAGGTGGGAAGTGCTGTTTTCGTGTGCGGCAGTTCTCATTCCGTTTGGCATTGGTGTAGTGCTGGGAATATTTCTTGTTTCAAAACTCGTGGAATATCTCCTGAAAAAACAGGAGAGAAGAACTTATTTTGCGATTATGGGACTGGTCATTTCATCACCGATCGCAGTTCTTTCGGGAATGAATATTGTTTCCATTGGGATTGGACAGCTTTTGCTGGGAATATTACTTTTTATTGGCGGTTTTTTTATTGCAAATATGCTTGGAAAATAAAATAGTAGAAGATAAATAAAAATAATCAGACAATAACAAAAAAAGTGCGGAAAAATTAATCAATTTTTTTGCGCTTTTTTATTTGAAAAATAAAAAAATGTGTTACAATAGATAGGTACTAACGATTACCTTGGGGGTATTGTATGCAGGATAAAGATTCAGAAATGCTGAATCACCAGCGGAAACGCAGAAAAAGGATTGCGAAGATCCGAAACGGTATTATCTTGATTGTAGCAGGATGGATTGTTCTTTCCATGATTCTGATCGTGGCATTATTTTTTAAGATGGTGTCACTGGAACATAAGATAGACCGGCTGGTGACAAGCAGCAGCGAACAGAATACAGATCAGGTCAATGCAGGCGCTGCCGCAAAGCTGAGTGGCGGTGTGATAGCAGAGGAAACAGAAGATACGGAAATTATGCAGACGGAGATGACCTGGGATAAAGTAACACCTCCGGCTACGGGAATATCCGATGAAGATAATATGGCATCGGACGGAGATTTACATAAGGTATACTTAACATTTGATAATGTACCGTCTGAACATACGTCTGAGATTTTAGACGTATTAGAAGAATATGGTGTGAAAGCTACTTTCTTTGTGAATGGAAGCCAGGATGAAGAAATGATTCCTGTTTATAAAAGGATTGTAGATGAGGGGCATACTCTTGGCATGAATTCTTATTCAAATCAGTATAGTGTGATCTATCAGTCAGAGGAAGCGTTTGAGCAGGATTATATGACACTGAAGAATTTCTTAAAGCAGACCACAGGAGTGGACAGCTTTTATTATCGTTTTCCGGGAGGAAGCAGTAATCTCATCAGTAATGTGCCGATGGATTATTTTATCCATTATCTTAATACGCAGGGAATTGTCTATTACGACTGGAATGTATCGGCTGGAGATGGCGCTTCAACTGTGTATACATCTGAGGAAATAGTTGAAAATGTGACAGATGATGTAGTAAAATATAAAACGTCGGTGGTTTTACTGCATGACGGGAAAGATAAGTCAGCAACGGTAGAAGCTTTAGGACCTTTGATTGAGGCTTTAGAGGGAATGGGCGCACAAATATTACCGATTGATGAAGATACACAGGTTATTCAGTATGTGAAAGCAGACACAGTGGAATAACTGAGAATAAATGGAGGAATGAACATGGGATTTTTCAAGGATTTTAAAGATGACTTCTCACAGGCAGTCAATGAACTGATGCCTGCAGATGACAACCTGGAAACCAGCACGAACGAAGATGACGTTGAGGTTAATACGTTAGAAGGCGAAGTGGATGTTGAGACAGAACTTTCCAAGCTGGATGGTCTGTTAGAACAGGTGACAAAGCAGGAAGCTGAGAAAGCAGCCGCAGCAAGAAGTGCCGCAGAAATGGCAGCACAGCATGCAAGTGTACAGCCGGAAAAAACAGCAGCACCTGTAACAGAAAAAAATGAAACAGTTTCAAATATTACAAAAGCAACCCAGGAGGAAAGAAAAATGGCTGACAATACAACAGCACCTGCAACTAATAACCAGAGCGCACCGGTATCTGATGAGGTATCTGTAATCACAGAGGGAACAATCATCAAAGGTGACATTGTATCAAACGGTTCTTTAGATGTAAGAGGACAGGTAGAAGGAAATGTAGGATGTAACGGCAAATTAGTTGTAACTGGTGTCGTAAATGGAAACAGCAGTGCGTCTGAGTTTTTTGCAGATGCAGCAAAGATCGAGGGAGAGGTTGTCAGCACAGGAACCGTTAAAATCGGTCTTGGTTCTGTTATCATCGGTAATGTAACTTCCACTTCCGCAGTGATCGCAGGAGCTATCAAAGGTGATATCGATGTACAGGGACCGGTTGTTGTAGACACATCCGCAGTTGTTATGGGTAACATCAAATCCCGTTCTGTACAGATCAACAACGGCGCAGTAATCGAGGGATTCTGTTCACAGTGCTACTCTGACGTGGATGTACAGAGCCTGTTCAATGGTAATGCTCAGAAAGGAAACGAGTAATCGAATATGAAGAGAGTATTCTTAAAATTAAGCGGTGAAGCTTTAGCTGGTGAAAAACATACCGGATTTGACGAGCCGACTGTTACAGAAGTGGCGCGACAGGTAAAACAGATTACAGATCAGGGCATTCAGGTCGGCATCGTGATCGGCGGAGGTAATTTCTGGAGAGGAAGAACCAGTGAAACCATTGATCGTACAAAGGCGGATCAGATAGGAATGCTTGCGACAGTTATGAACTGTATCTATGTTTCTGAAATTTTCCGTTCCGTTGGAATGAAAACACAGATCCTGACACCATTTGAGTGTGGAAGCATGACAAAACTGTTTTCAAAAGACCGTGCAAATAAGTATTTTGAAAAAGGAATGGTCGTATTTTTTGCAGGAGGAACCGGACATCCGTATTTTTCAACGGACACAGGCATTGTGCTCCGTGCGATCGAGATGGAGGCAGAGGGAATCTACCTTGCAAAAGCAATTGATGGTGTTTATGACAGCGATCCAAAGATCAATCCTTCCGCTGTAAAATACAGCGAGGTATCTATACAGGAGGTTATTGACCGCAAACTTGCAGTGGTTGACCTTACTGCATCGATCATGTGTATGGAAAATAAAATGCCGATGTTTGTTTTTGGACTGAACGAGGAAAACAGCATTGTAAAGGCAATGACAGGCGATTTTAATGGTACGAAAGTAACCGTATAATTCATGACAGCAGAATGTTTACAGAATATACATTCTATTGCAATAAAAACCGCGAAAGGTATGGAAAAATATATGGATGAAAGATTAGTTCAGTTTGATGAAAAAATGCAGAAAACAATGAATAACCTGTCTGAGGAGTTTGGAAGCATCCGTGCCGGACGTGCTAATCCGCATGTCCTTGACAAGTTAAGAGTTGACTATTACGGAACACCGACAGCAATCCAGCAGGTGGCAAACGTTAATGTCCCGGAACCGAGAATGATTCAGATCCAGCCGTGGGAAGCATCCATGGTAAAAGAGATCGAGAAGGCAATCTTAACATCGGATCTTGGAATCAACCCGACCAATGATGGAAAAGTGATTCGTCTTCTTTTCCCGGAACTCACAGAGGAAAGACGTAAAGAACTGGCAAAGGATGTTAAGAAAAAAGGTGAGAGTGCAAAAGTTGCAATTCGTAATATCCGTCGTGATGCCAATGATTCTTTCAAGAAGTTAAGTAAGTCTGCAGATGTGTCCGAGGACGAAGTGAAAGAGTTAGAGGACGGCGCACAGAAAATGACTGATAAATATATCACTGAGATCGATAAGGCTGTTGAGGCAAAAACAAAAGAGATCCTGACAGTTTAAGGATTTTTGTGTAGAATATAGAGGTGAGGACATGACAAAAGCGTGTCCTCATTTTCGCTTTATGAAATGAAAATGATTTTTCATGAAAAGTAGGCAGGAACGGAGGATCAAAATGAAAATTCCACAGCATGTAGCAATTATCCTTGACGGAAACGGAAGATGGGCGAAAAGTAAGGGAATGCCAAGAAATTATGGACATACAGTCGGAGCAAAAAATGTGGAAACAGTCTGCAAAGCAGCACATGATATGGGAATCAGATATCTGACCCTGTATGCTTTCTCAACAGAAAACTGGAACAGACCTGAGGGAGAAGTGGCAGCGCTCATGAAGCTTCTCGAAAGTTATCTGAAGAACTGTATCAAAACAGCAGACAAAAATAATATGCGTGTGCGTGTGATCGGAGATACCACACGTTTAAGTGACCGGTTCCAGGCACAGATTACAGAACTGGAAGCAGCTTCTGCGAATAATGATGGCCTGAATTTACAGATTGCTATTAATTATGGAAGCAGGGATGAAATGATCCGTGCAATGAAAAAACTTTATCAGGATATGGAGAATGGAACAAGGCAGATATCAGAATTAAATGAGGATGTGTTTGCGTCATATCTGGATACAGCAGGGATTCCGGACCCGGATCTTCTGATCCGGACAAGTGGAGAACAGCGCCTTTCAAATTATCTGTTGTGGCAGCTTGCGTACAGCGAATTTTATTTCACGGATGTACCATGGCCGGATTTTGGAAAAGAGGAATTAGAAAAAGCTGTAGAAGCGTATAATAAGAGAGACAGAAGATTTGGTGGATTGACAGAGGAATCCAAATAAACTGAAAGAGGAAAGGGCAGGTTTTCGTATATGTTTAAAACAAGACTGTTGAGCGGCATTGTGTTAGTTGCAGCCGCATTGGTGCTTATTATCACAGGGGGAGATGTATTACTCTTTTCGACATTACTCATTTCGTATATCGGGATGTTCGAATTGTACAGGATTTTTCATGTGGAAAAAGAATTACCGGGAATCGTGGGCTATCTTGCAGCAACTGTATTTTACTGTAATTTAAAATGGGATTTTCTGCCGGATATTATGGTAGTTGTTTTAGGTTTTCTGATGGCACTTATGTTTGTTTATGTCTTTACCTATCCGAAATATAAGACAGAGCAGATGCTGGCTGTATTTTTTGGAGTGTTTTATGTTGCTGTGATGCTTTCTTATGTATACCAGACAAGGATGCTTAACGCAGGCGCTTATATTGTCTGGCTGATCTTTTTGTGTTCGTGGGGATGCGATACCTGTGCGTACTGTGTAGGCATGCTGATCGGAAAACATAAGATGTCTCCAAAATTAAGTCCGAAAAAGTCTGTTGAGGGAGCAATTGGCGGAGTAGTTGGAGCTGCACTTTTAACTGTCATTTATGGCATGATCTTTAAAAATGCGATGGGTGTTACCATGCAGCATGTGTGGATCATGGCGGCGATCAGTGCGGTTGGAGCGCTGATTTCCATGGTGGGTGATCTGACTGCCTCTGCAATCAAAAGAAACTATGAGATCAAGGATTACGGAAAGCTGATCCCGGGTCATGGCGGTATCTTAGACCGCTTTGACAGTGTGATCTTTACTGCACCGATGATTTATTTCCTTGCAGCAAATTTTATTGTATTGTAAACAGAGGATACGGATATGAAAAAAATAGCAATCTTAGGTTCGACGGGGTCGATAGGTACGCAGACACTTGATATCGTAAGAGAACAGAAGGATATTGAGGTTGTTGCGCTTGCAGCAGGAAATAATATTACATTGTTAGAGCAGCAGGTCAGGGAGTTCTCTCCAAAACTGGTATGTGTGTTCAAGGAAGAAGCTGCAGAAGCACTGAAGATTAAAATAGCAGACACAGATACGAAAGTGGTTTCAGGGATGGAGGGACTGATCGATGTGGCAGTTCATCCGGAGAGTGAGATTTTAGTTACTGCGATCGTTGGCATGATGGGAATCCGGCCGACAGTTGCTGCAATTAAGGCAGGTAAAAAAATTGCCCTTGCAAATAAAGAAACACTGGTAACGGCAGGGCATATTATTATTCCATTAGCAAAAGAATATCATGTGCCCATCCTTCCGGTGGACAGCGAACACAGTGCAATTTTCCAGTCGCTGCAGGGAAATGCGGGCAATCGTATTGAAAAGATACTGCTGACAGCATCCGGTGGACCATTCCGTGGAAAAAGTACGGCTGATCTTGCAGGGATGAAAGTGGAAGATGCCCTAAAGCATCCGAACTGGTCAATGGGAAGAAAGATAACAATAGATTCATCCACACTTGTCAATAAAGGACTTGAAGTTATGGAGGCAAAGTGGCTTTTTGGGGTGGAATTAGATCAGATTGAAGTGGTCGTTCATCCACAGAGTGTGATCCATTCTGCTGTGCAGTATGAGGACGGGGCAGTGATCGCACAGCTTGGAACACCGGATATGCGTCTGCCGATCCAGTATGCACTTTATTATCCAGAGCGCAGAAAAATGTCAGGTAAAAGACTTGATCTTTTTGAACTGGGAAGCCTGACGTTTGAGAGACCGGATACAAAGACATTTAAAGGTCTGGCATTAGCTTACGATGCAATGAGAAAGGGCGGCAGCCAGCCAACGGTATTTAATGCAGCAAATGAGCGGGCGGTGGCAATGTTTTTAAATCGGAAGATCAGTTATCCGCAGATTACGGAAATCATTGAGGACTGCATGGAATATGTGGCTTATAAAAATGATCCGAGTCTGGATGAGGTATTAGAAACAGAACAGGCAGTATATGAGTATATTGAACAGAAATGGGTATAAATGCAGAATGGAAAGGTATTAGAAACGGATGAAAATTATTATTGCATTATTGATCTTTAGTATCATTATTATATTTCATGAACTGGGGCATTTTTCACTCGCAAAGGCAAATGGAATCCGTGTCAATGAATTTTGTCTTGGACTCGGACCGACGATCTTTGGTGTGACGAAGGGGGAAACAAAATATTCCCTGAAACTGCTTCCGTTTGGCGGTGCCTGTATGATGGAGGGCGAGGACGGTGAAAGCAGCGATGACAGAGCGTTTGGGAAAAAGTCTGTATGGGCAAGGATCAGCGTGGTCGCTGCCGGACCGGTCTTTAATTTTATCATGGCATTCTTTTTTTCATTCATCCTTCTTTCATGCAACGGATATGATATTCCTAAGATAACGCAGGTCAGTGAGGGATTTGCAGCAGAGCAGGCAGGAATGCAGGCGGGGGATGTCATTGTAAAGATGAACGGAAAACATATTCATTTTTACAGAGAGGTCAGTTCCTACTCAATGTTTCATGCCGGTGAGACTGTCAAAGTAACTTATGAGCGTGATGGGAAAAGATATACGGCAGATCTGACACCGTTATTTGATGAAGAACTTGGCAGATACCGTTATGGTTTTGTCGGAGGAGAAGTGGAAAAAGGAAATATTTTTAAGAATTTCTTATACAGCGGTTATGAAGTAAAATACTGGATCGATACAACTCTTGGAAGTTTGAAAATGCTTGTCACGGGTGGTGTTACCTTAAATGATATGAGCGGTCCGGTAGGTCTGGTCGATGCGATCGGTGACAGTTATGAGGAGAGTGTTTCCTATGGTTATTATGCGGCATTTTTACAGATGCTCTATATTTCCATTTTAATTTCCGCAAACCTTGGTGTCATGAATCTGCTGCCACTTCCGGCACTGGACGGTGGAAGACTTGTATTTCTGATCGTTGAAGCGATCCGGGGCAAAAAGGTGGATCCGGATAAAGAGGGCATGGTGCATTTTGTAGGGCTTATGCTATTGATGCTTTTGATGGTAGTCGTAATGTTTAACGATATCCGAAAAATTTTCATGTAGAGGTGAAATGACAGTGAAAACAAAAACAGTAAAAATCGGTTCTAAGGTGATCGGAGGCGGCAATCCGATCCTGATCCAGTCAATGACAAATACAAAGACAGAGGATGTTGCAGCGACAGTGGCACAGATCAATAAACTTGCTGCTGCAGGCTGTGATATCATAAGATGCGCAGTACCTACCATGGAAGCTGCAGAAGCACTGACAGAGATAAAAAAACAGGTAACGATCCCGGTTGTGGCTGATATTCATTTTGATTACCGTCTGGCGATCGCAGCGATCGAGCATGGTGCGGATAAGATCCGTATCAATCCGGGAAATATCGGAAGCAGGGAGCGTGTGCAGGCAGTCGTAGATGCAGCAAGAGAGCGCCAGATCCCGATCCGTGTCGGTGTTAACAGTGGTTCCCTAGAGAAAGATCTTGTAGAAAAATATCACGGTGTGACCGCCGAGGGAATCGTGGAGAGTGCATTAGATAAAGCAAAAATGATCGAGGATATGGGATATGATAACCTTGTCATCAGTATCAAATCCTCAGATGTTATGATGTGTGTGAAAGCACATGAACTGATCGCGGAGAAAACGGATCATCCACTGCATGTCGGAATCACAGAAGCAGGAACAATCATCAGCGGCAATATCAAATCCTCAATCGGACTTGGTCTGATCTTATCTCAGGGAATCGGAGACACAATCCGCGTGTCATTGACCGGAGATCCATTAGAAGAGATCAAATCTGCGAAGCTGATCTTAAAGACACTTGGACTGAGAAAGGGCGGCATTGAGGTTGTTTCCTGTCCTACCTGTGGAAGAACCAGAATTGACCTGATCGGACTTGCCAACCAGGTCGAGAACATGGTTGCAGATATTCCGCTTGATATCAAAGTTGCGGTTATGGGCTGCGTGGTCAATGGACCAGGAGAAGCAAAAGAAGCGGATATCGGAATTGCCGGAGGAATCGGAGAAGGGCTTATCATCAAACACGGGGAAGTTTACAAGAAAGTACCGGAATCTGAACTGTTAGAGAGCCTCAGGTTTGAACTGCTGCACTGGAATGAGAATTAAGTAAGTTGGAGTTGAAACAACATGACAAAAATGTTTTTTGATGTATTTCCGACACTGGAAGTGAACGGGGATATGAAAAAACTGTTATCGGAGACGGAAGTTACCAAAGTCGGTATGAATCATGAGAAAGATCATATCCGGATCTACTTAAATGGAAAACGTCTCATACATAAAAAGAATATATATCAGTTGGAAAAAAACATACATGACCAGATCTTTAAAAACAGACACATGGATGTCAAGGTCATTGAAAAATATCAGTTGTCAGAGCAGTATACAGCGGAGAAACTGATGGATCTGTATAAGGACAGTATCTTAGAGGAGCTGAAAAATTACAGTCTGATGGAGTATAATCTGCTGCGTTCCGCTAAAATGGAGTTTACAGGGGATTCACATCTGCTTTTAACTTTAGAGAATACGATCATTGCGCAGACCAGATCACATGAGATCGTTGAATTTTTAGAGAAAGTGGTCTGTGAGCGCTGTGGACTTGATCTTTCCGTGGAACTTGCTTTTGAGGAACCGAAAGAGAGTAAACATAAGAAAAACAGTGACTTACAGATACAGTTTGAAATAAAAAATATTTTAAAACGCGTACAGCTTCATGCGGATGATACACCGGTAAAAGTGGAATCACAGGATGACAGAGATGTGCAGACTGCGAATATGACGACAAAAACTGCCACAAAGGAATCAAATAATGCAAAAGAATCTGCAAACGCAGGAAATAATGCAAAATTTGCAGCGAATACAGCAAAAATGGCAGACGAAAAAGGGGAAAAATCTTTCGGGAAAAAAGAATTTCGAAAGAAATATGATGGTGGTTCCTATGGCGGATACAAAAAATCAGATAATCCGGATGTTTTATATGGAAAAGATTTTGATGATGAGACGATCCCGATCGAGAAGATCGTCGGAGAAATGGGAGAGGTTACGATACGCTGTCAGGTCATGACACTTGAGACGAGAGAAATCCGCAATGAAAAAACAATCGTGATTATGTCGGTAACCGATTTTACGGATTCGATCGTCTTAAAAATTTTTACCAGAAATGACCAGCTTCCGGAGCTGCTTGAGGGTGTGAAAAAAGGTGCATTTTTAAAGATTAAAGGTGTTACGACAATCGATAAATTCGATAGTGAACTTACGATAGGTTCGATTGTCGGAATCAAAAAGATACCGGATTTTACGTCTGTCCGTATGGATACAAGCCCGGAAAAACGTGTGGAACTGCATTGCCATACAAAGATGAGCGATATGGATGGTGTTTCCGAGGTAAAAGATATCGTAAAACGTGCCGTGAAATGGGGACATAAAGCAATCGCTATCACTGATCATGGGGATGTACAGGCGTTCCCGGATGCAAACCATGCGATCTCGCCGGATGATGACTTTAAGGTTATCTATGGTGTGGAGGCATATCTGGTGGATGATTTAAAAGATATCATTACCAACTCGAAAAACCAGAATCTCGATGATACTTATGTGGTATTTGATCTTGAGACGACCGGATTTTCTCCTGAAAAAAATAAGATCATAGAGATCGGTGCGGTAAAAGTGGAGCATGGGGAGATCACAGACCGGTTCTCCACTTTTGTAAACCCGGAAGTGCCAATCCCATACAGGATTGAGGAACTGACCTCCATCCGTGATGATATGGTAATTGATGCACCAAAGATCGAGACAATCCTGCCGCAGTTTATGGAGTTCTGCGGGGATGCGATCATGGTCGCCCATAATGCTGATTTTGATATGAGTTTTATCATCAAAAACTGTGAGAGGCAGGGGATTGAGAAAGATTTTACGATCATTGACACGGTTGCCTTAGCACGAATCCTGATGCCGCAGCTAAACCGGTTCAAACTTGATACAGTGGCAAAAGCACTTGGAGTCTCTTTAGAGAACCACCACCGTGCAGTGGATGATGCAGGATGTACGGCAGAGATTTTTGTAAAGTTTGTAAAGATGCTTCATGACCGGGGGATGGAGACTTTAGATGAAGTTAACCAGATGGGACAGGCTTCACCGGAGACGATCATGAAGATGAATACATATCATGCGATCATCCTTGCGACAAACGATATCGGACGTATCAATCTGTACCGTTTGGTCTCATTGTCACATCTGACTTACTATAACAAAAGACCGCGTATTCCGAAAAGCGAATTTGTAAAATACCGTGAAGGTCTGCTGTTAGGTTCTGCTTGTGAAGCGGGGGAGCTTTACCGTGCGATCGTAGGTGGAAGACCGGAAGAAGAGATCATAAGACTTGTAAAGTTTTATGATTATCTGGAGATCCAGCCACTTGGCAACAATGAATTTATGCTAAAAAGCGATAAGGAATCGGTCAGTACGATCGAGGAGCTGCAGGATATCAACCGTCGTATCGTAAAACTTGGAGAAACATTCGGAAAACTTGTTGTTGCAACCTGTGATGTACACTTCCTTGATCCGGAAGATGAGATTTACCGTCGTATCATTATGGCGGGAAAAGGATTTAAGGATGCAGATGACCAGGCTCCGCTTTATCTTCGGACAACAGAGGAAATGCTCAAAGAATTTGAGTATCTGGGCTCTTCAAAAGCGGAAGAAGTTGTTATCACAAACCCGAACAAGATTGCGGATATGTGCGAGAAAATTGCACCGGTACGTCCGGATAAATGTCCACCTGTGATTGAAAATTCGGATCAGATGCTGCGTGATATCTGCTATACCAAGGCACACAGTATGTATGGGGAAGAACTTCCACCAATCGTAAAGGAGCGGTTAGACCGTGAGTTAAACTCCATCATTTCCAACGGATATGCGGTTATGTATATCATTGCACAGAAACTGGTATGGAAATCAAATGAGGATGGATATCTGGTTGGATCACGTGGTTCCGTAGGTTCATCCTTTGCGGCAACAATGTCCGGTATCACGGAAGTAAATCCACTTCAGGCACATTACCGCTGCCCTAACTGTAAATACAGCGACTTTGATTCGCCGGAGGTTAAGGCATTTTCCGGCAGAAGCGGTTGCGATATGCCGGATAAGATCTGTCCGGTCTGTGGTGAAAAATTAGTGAAAGACGGATTTGATATTCCATTCGAAACTTTCCTTGGATTTAAGGGAAATAAGGAGCCGGATATCGACTTAAACTTCTCCGGTGAGTATCAGAGTAAGGCACATGCGTACTGTGAGGTTATCTTCGGTTACGGTCAGACATTCCGCGCCGGTACGATCGGTACACTTGCAGATAAGACGGCATTTGGTTATATTAAGAATTATTATGAAGAACGTGGTATTCATAAGAGAAACTGTGAGATCGACCGTATTGTACAGGGATGTGTCGGCGTAAGAAGAACAACCGGACAGCATCCGGGTGGTATCGTCGTACTTCCGGTGGGAGAGGAGATCAACACTTTTACTCCGGTACAGCACCCGGCAAACGATATGACAACTGCGACAGTCACTACGCATTTCGACTACCATTCGATTGACCACAACCTGTTAAAACTTGATATATTAGGACACGATGATCCGACCATGATCCGTATGCTTCAGGACTTAACGGGAATCGATCCGGTTACGATCCCTCTGGATGATGAAGCAGTCATGTCTTTATTTAAGAATACATCAGCACTCGGTGTCACACCGGAGGAGATCGGAGGTATTCCGCTTGGATGCCTTGGTATCCCGGAGTTTGGCACAGAGTTCGCCATGCAGATGGTTATCGATGCGAAGCCGCAGGAATTTTCGGATCTGATCCGTATTTCCGGTCTGTCACACGGTACCGATGTATGGCTTGGCAATGCACAGACATTGATCGAGCAGGGACTGGCGACGATTTCTACTGCCATCTGTACGCGTGATGATATCATGATCTACCTGATCCAGATGGGACTTGACAGTGAGCAGTCCTTTACGATCATGGAGTCTGTACGAAAGGGAAAGGGACTTAAGGAAGAATGGAAGACGGAGATGCGTGCACATGATGTGCCGGAGTGGTACATTGATTCCTGTTTAAAGATCAAATACATGTTCCCGAAAGCGCATGCGGCAGCTTACGTTATGATGGCATGGCGTATTGCATACTGCAAAGTATATTATCCGCTTGCCTACTATGCAGCCTATTTTTCCATCCGTGCGACCGGATTCAACTATGAGATCATGTGTCAGGGAAGAGAGCGCCTTACCTATTTTCAGAAAGATTATGAGCGCAGAAAAGACTCACTTTCCAAGAAAGAGCAGGATGTTTACCGTGATATGAAGATCGTGCAGGAAATGTATGCAAGAGGCTTTGATTTTATACCGATTGATATTTACCGGGCAAAACCGGATCGTTTCCAGATCATTGACGGAAAACTGATGCCTGCATTAAATACCATCGATGGTATGGGAGACAATGCTGCGATCGCGGTGGCAGAAGCAGCAAAGGATGGGAAATTCTTATCCAGGGATGATTTCAGACAGAGAACAAAAGCAACGAAGACGGTCATTGACCTGATGGGAGATTTAGGACTGCTTGGCGATATGCCGGAATCGAACCAGCTTTCACTGTTTGATTTCACGTAGAAAAAAGATAAAAAGGTATGAAAAAACACAGAAGACTAACAAAAAGTCCCTGTGTTTTTTTGATAAAACCATTGCTGGCTGTATATCTGTATATCCGCTGCAGGATCACTTGTCGGAAGAACCTGTTCCTGGATTGAAAACTTCGACGTCAGAAGGATCAGCGATCGGTGTTTTGTACATGACACCCGATGCAAAATCCCTGAAATAGATATCCGTTTCTGTGGCATTGATATTGGTATAGTTGCCCTCTGTGATCACGGTGTAATCACTGCCGTCCGTTTTCATACGGCAGAGAGCAGGCGCGCTTGTACTGTTGCGCTGGAAATAAATATAGTCACCGGTGATGTTATAGCAGTCAATGCGGTCATCGCTTAGAGTGACAGGCGCCCCCCCGGAAAGATCTGTGCGGGTAAGTGTATAATTCTGTTCGTTGTCCAGAAAAAAGAGTGTATCACCAATTACAGCCGGCATATAATAATTTCCTTTAAGTACAAGTTCTGCCGTATCAGTAACTGTATCAAAACGCCAGATGCTATGTTCGTTCGATACACCATTATAATAGATATACTGTCCAACTGTCGAGCAGGGACGGTATGGTGTTTTATCTACCTGCTTCATGCCGGTGCCATCAATGCCTACTTCATAAAAAGTTGTAAAATCCTTATCATCATAATGCAGATAATAAACTTTATTTCCGACTAAAGAGGCATAAAGACTCGCGGAAGAATCAAGGAGAATGCTCTTTTTATGCTTGCTGCGGTCAAGCCGGCAGAGACTGTCTGTGTTGATCGTCAAAAATGAAAATGGTTCTGTAAAAACCGGATTGTTGCGCACATAGTAAATATAATTGTCATCCGTATTGATAAAGGTGGCAACATCATCAGAAATCTTTGTAAGGTCTGAACCATCACTGTTCATAGAATAGAGTTTACTGCCGTCAGAAGGATTGGCAAAATAAATCGTACCATCAGCTGCCGTGCAGAAGATGCCGGCATTATAAAGATTGCCAGCCGTGTTGCCGTTTATGTAATCGTCATTGAATTTTGTCTCGTTTGATTTGTGGTGGTAGACACCAAAACCGACACCGGCGGCGAGTACGAGGATAACTAAGAGAATCGTGATAACTTTTTTCATAAGGCCTCCATTCTGAGAGCATTTTATGCTGACGTGACAATGTGTTTGATTTGCTTCTCATCTGTGTTTATTATAGCATTTTCAGATCACGAATACTATATTTTTCCTATGGAATATCACTTTTTCTGCCCTTGATATTAGCACGTTAATGTAATATATTAGAAGTAATACAAATAACAAAGGTGGAATCCATGAAAGACTTAAAAGAATTAAGAGACCAGATCGATGTCATTGACAGACAGATCGTAGATTTATATCAGGAGAGAATGGAGATTGCAGCAGGTGTTGCAGAATATAAGATCAATACCGGGAAAAAGGTATTTGACAAAGAACGCGAAGATTCAAAACTTGCAACTCTGACAGCACTTGGCAAAACAGATTTTAATAAACATGGGATACGTGAACTGTTTGAGCAGATCATGTCGATGAGCAGAAAACGTCAGTATCAGCTTTTAACCGCACACGGCATGTATGAAAAACCAGATTTTACAGAAGTGGAAAGTTTGGATTATCACAATGCGCGTATTGTATTTCAGGGGACAGAGGGAGCGTACAGCCAGCTTGCCTTAAAAGAATACTTTGGAGAGCAGACAGACAGTTATCACGTGGAGACCTGGCGCGATGCCATGGAGGCGATCAAAAACGGAGAAGCTGATTATGCAGTTTTACCGATTGAAAATTCCTCGGCGGGTATCGTATCTGAAAATTATGACCTGATGGTAGAATATGATAATTGTATCGTAGGGGAGCAGATCATACAGATCAATCATGCACTGCTTGGACTGCCGGAAGCAGAACTTTCTGATATCACAGACGTCTATTCTCACCCACAGGCACTGATGCAGTGCGGCAGATATCTTGAAAGCCATAGAGAGTGGGAAAAACACAGTCTGAAAAATACAGCAATGGCTGCCAAGAAAGTAAAAGAAGACGGCAAAAAACATAAAGCAGCGATTGCAAGCAGCCTGACGGCAGATATCTATGGACTGAAGGTACTCGATGAATGTATCCAGAATAACAAGATGAACGCAACACGCTTTATCATTGTATCCGGTAAACGTGTATTTACTTCAAAAGCGGAAAAGATCAGTATCTGTTTTGAAGGTATGCACGAGAGTGGATCTCTTTACCATATGTTATCCCATTTTATTTACAACGGCATCAATATGAACCATATCGAATCAAGACCGGTTCAGGGGAAAAACTGGGAATATCGTTTCTTTGTTGACTTTGAAGGAAATTTAAATGATGCAGCAGTACAGAATGCATTAAGGGGACTCGCAGAGGAAACATTGGGATTAAAGATCCTTGGAAATTATTAGAACGAAAGAAATGTGTGAAAAACTTTTCATACAGAGAAATGGAGAAAGACATGAAAAGCACAAAAAATCTGATTTTATATAAAAATTTTGAAAATGGAAAATTATTCTATAACATGGCATGGATCATGGAGAATTATGAGAATGAATATTACAACAGAGAGGATATCGAAGCTCTGTTATATGAGTGCTTTAACCAGTTATCAGAACTTGCTGTAAGCCATGGATTTAAAGGAAACCTCTGGCATAATTTTATTGCATTTATTCTGGTCAATAATGAAAATGCATACAGCTGTGGATGTGAGATCAGGGGTGGCATGGAAGGTTCTGTTAATCAGATCGCACTTCATGATTTTAAGATCATGAAAGATTTATTTGATTTTGATTTTACCGGGCTGGCAAAAGATTATGAGATCGACTGTATGGATGCATTACTGCATTATGAAAGTGCAAGTGACAGCGGAAAATTATTTAATAAGAGGATTCGTGACCGCATCTGTGAACTGACGGAAAAATTAGAACAGGCGGCTGACGCAAACGATTTTAAGGATGCCGTTACGGAGTTTTATGGTGAATTTGGTGTTGGAAAGTTAGGACTGCATAAAGCATTCCGTGTGTTACATAAAGAAGAAGGTGCACAGATCGTACCGATCACAAATATTGCACATGTAAGATTAGACGATCTGGTCGGATATGAGATCGCAAAACAGAAACTGATCGACAATACGGAGAGTTTTGTCCGTGGAAAAGAGGCAAACAACTGCCTGCTTTATGGAGATGCAGGAACCGGAAAATCAACCAGTATCAAGGCAATCGCAAATCAGTATTACGACAGGGGACTGCGTCTGATCGAAGTGTACAAGCATCAGTTCTGCGATTTGAATGATGTGATCGCACAGATTAAAAACCGTAATTACAAATTTATTATTTATATGGATGATCTGTCATTTGAGGAATTTGAGATCGAATATAAATATCTGAAAGCAGTGATCGAAGGAGGACTTGAGAAGAAACCGGATAATGTTTTGATCTACGCAACTTCAAACAGACGTCATCTGATCCGTGAGACATTCTCTGATAAAGAGGAAGTAAGGGAGGATATGCATACTTCAGATACAGTACAGGAAAAGTTGTCCCTGTATGCAAGATTCGGTGTTTCTATTTATTTTGGTGCACCAAGCAAAAAAGAGTTCCAGAATATCGTAGTCTCACTTGCCAAAAAGAATGGCATTACCATGGAAGAAGAAACACTTCTTGCCGAGGCAAACAAATGGGAACTTGCCCATGGCGGACTGTCAGGAAGAACAGCACAGCAGTTTATTAATTATCTGCTTGGAAAACAGGAATAATTTGAAAGCAGGAGGATAAGATATGGCAATTCATACATTTGCAGCGATTTATATCGGTTCTTATGAGGTGAGCTTGAAAATTTTTGAAATCTCTGCCAGAAAAGGTATTCGCAAAATCGATTATATCAGAAGCCGGATCGAGCTTGGGCGGGATGCGTATTCGCGCGGCGTGATCGGGTATGAGCTGGTGGAAGCTCTCTGTGATACGTTAGAACAGTTTACAGGCATCATGAAAGAGTATCAGGTGGATGGGTATGAGGCATATGCAGCTGCAGCGCTCCGTGATGTGAGCAATGAATTGTTTATCTTAGACCAGATCCGTATCCGCACCGGACTTACGGTACATGTCTTAAGCAACTCTGAGCATCGTTTTATCAGTTATAAATCGGTTGCGATGCGCAGTGAGTTTGAAGAACTGATAAAAACAGGTGCAGCAGTAGTTGATGTCGGTGGCGGCGGTATGCAGATCACGATCTTTTCAAAGGGGAAAGTGATCACTACACAGCATCTTGGACTTGGAACCATGCGGATGCAGGAACAGCTTGCAAAAAAAAGCTGCAGTTTAGAGCAGTATGAGCTGCAGATCGAAGAACTGGTAGAAAAAGAACTAAACGTGTTTATGGCAATGTTCACAGAACAGGTAAAGGTAAAAAATCTGATCATCATCGGGGACTATATCATGGAAGTTGCCGGTAAAGTCACAGGGAAAAAACATGCAAATCTGATGGAAACCAATGATTTCCTGGCTTTTTTGGATGGACTTGACAAAAAGACTGTGGAGCAGATCTCAGAGGAATTGAATTTATCAAATGAAAATGATTCCCTGATCATTCCATATATGATCATTTTTAAATGTATGGCACGTAAAATGAAAGCGGAAAAAATCTGGGCACCGGGTGTCATTGTCAGTGATGGTATTGCATATGATTATGCACAGAAACATAAACTTTGTAAACCGGTTCATGATTTTGATGCAGATGTTATCTCAGCAGCGGGAAATCTGTCTGCACGTTATATGAGTTATTCGCCACACATTGATGCATTGACGCAGATGGCTACACTGATCTTTGACACAATGAAAAAAATTCACGGACTGGGAAAAAGGGAGAGACTTTTACTGCAGGTGGCTGCAATTTTACATGATTGTGGTAAATATATCAGTCTTGCGAACGGACCGGTCTGTTCTTATGATATTATCATGGAATCGGAAATTATAGGACTTACGCATATGGAACGTGAGATTGTTGCGTACACGGTTCTTTATAATACCTATCCGCTGCCTGCCTACGAAGAGTTTGAAAACGATATCAGTCATGAAAGCTACCTTGTCATTGCAAAACTTTCTGCTATATTACGTGTATCAAATGCTATGGATCGCAGCCATAAACAGAAATTCAAAAATGTGCGTGCAGCAGTAAAAGGAAAAGAACTGGTGATCACGATTGAGACGGATGATGATATTGCGCTGGAAAAGGCACTGTTTGATGCGAAGGTTTCTTACTTTGAAAACATATTCAGCATAAAACCAGTGATAAAGGAGAAACGTGTGTATTAAATGGAGGACACCACTATGGAAAAGGAAAAAGATTTTAAAAATCCACAGTATTACGAAAACAGAGAATTAAGCTGGTTGAAATTTGATAACCGTGTATTAAATGAAGCACGCGATAAGAGCATCCCACTCTTAGAGCGTCTGAAATTTGTCAGTATCACTTCATCGAACCTGGATGAATTTTATATGGTGCGTGTTGCTTCTTTGAAAGATATGGTACATGCTGATTATAAAAAAAGAGACATTGCAGGTATGACAGCGAAAGAGCAGCTTGCTGCCATCAATGAAAAAACAAGGGAAATGGTGGATCTGCAGTACACTACATATAACAGATCCCTGCTTCCACTGCTTAAAAAAGAACAGATCTACATCATTGATGCATTTGAGGATCTGACAGAGGAACAAAAAAGATTTGTAGACCGTTATTTTGAGGAGAATGTTTATCCGGTACTGACACCGATGGCAGTGGATGCATCACGTCCGTTTCCGCTCATCCGCAATAAGACATTAAACATTGCTGCATTGCTTTCAAAAAAGAATACAAAAAGTGAAAAGCAGGAACTGGATTTTGCGACAGTACAGGTTCCGGGAGTACTTCCAAGACTGGTACAGATCCCTTCGGAAGAAGAAAGTGTCAGGAGCTTTATCCTGTTAGAACAGATCATTGAAAAAAATATCGACAAACTGTTTTTAAATTATGAAGTACTCTGTGCGTACCCATACCGTATCATGCGAAATGCGGATCTGACAATTGATGAGGACGAGGCAGAGGATCTTTTAAAAGAGATCCAGAAACAGCTTAAGATGAGACAGTGGGGCGAAGTGATCCGTCTTGAAGTAGAGAGTGGAATCGATAAACGTCTGCTGCGGTTCTTAAAGGATGAACTGAAAGTGGCAGAGGAAGATATCTTCTGTATTCAGGGACCGATCGATCTTACTTTCCTTATGAAAATGTATGGACTTTCCGGTTGTGATCATTTGCGTTACAAGCCGTATACACCGCAGAAGAATCCAAAGATCGAGCCGGGAGAAAATCTGTTTGAACTGATTAGAAATGGAGATATTTTTTTACATCACCCATATCAGACCTTTGACCCTGTCGTTGACTTTATCCGACAGGCGGCATCTGATCCCGATGTTCTTGCGATTAAGCAGACTCTTTACCGTGTCAGTGGTAATTCACCGATTATTGCTTCTTTGGCACAGGCAGCGGAAAATGGCAAGCAGGTATCTGTTTTAGTAGAATTAAAAGCACGTTTTGATGAAGAAAATAATATTGTCTGGGCGAAAAAATTAGAACAGGCAGGCTGTCATGTAATTTATGGACTGGTTGGTTTAAAAACCCACAGTAAGATCGCACTGGTTGTCCGCAGGGAAGAGGATGGCATCCGCAGATATGTGCATCTTGGAACCGGTAACTATAACGATTCAACAGCAAAATTATATACGGACTGTGGAATCTTTACCTGCAATGAAGCGATTGGAGAAGATGCGACAGCGGTATTCAATATGCTTTCCGGTTATTCTGAACCACTTTCCTGGAATGAACTGTCACTTGCACCAATCTGGCTGCGTAATAAATTCATGAAGCTGATCGGCAGGGAGACGGCACATGCAAAAAAAGGAAGACCTGCCCGTATTGTTGCCAAGATGAATTCACTCTGCGATCCGGGAATCATAGCAGCGCTTTATGAGGCGTCGGCAGCAGGGGTAAAGATCCAGCTGATCGTGCGTGGTATCTGCTGTCTGAAAGTAGGCATCGAAGGCGTGAGTGAAAATATCGAAGTGCGTTCGATTGTTGGAAATTTCTTAGAGCACAGCAGAATTTTCTGGTTTGAGAATAACGGTGCGGATGAAGTTTATATGGGAAGTGCAGACTGGATGCCGCGTAACTTGGACCGTCGTGTTGAAATATTGTTCCCTGTTCTGGATGATGATGCAAAAGAATCTGCAAAACATATTCTTGAAGTTGAATTATCTGACAATACCAAGGCTCATATCTTGAAATCAGATGGAAATTATGAGAAAATAGATAAAAGAGGAAAAGTTTTAGTCAATTCACAGATGCAATTCTGTGAGGAAGCCGTTGCGGCGGTCCCGAAACAGGATCATGTATACCGGGAAAGGGTGTTTGTTCCGGCAGAGCCTGCAGAATAGCGGAAGTGGTGGAGTGTGAAATGGTTTTTCACATATAAGAAGGGGAGAGGTATATGAATCACAAAATTTTATGTGTGGATCTGGATGCAACATTACTGTGCGATGATAAAAGTATCTCACAGAAGAACCGTGATGCAATTCACAAAATGTTAGAGGCAGGACATTACATAGCACTTGCAACCGGAAGACCGGTTGAAACGGCAAGAGAAGTCGCAAGAAATCTGGGGTTAAATACACCTGGGTGTTATATGATCGCATTCAATGGTGCGGTGCTTTATGACTGTGCGGCAGACCGCGTATTGTTGCAGCGTTCACTTCCGATTGAGGTTGTGCAGGAGCTTTTTGATAAGGCAAAACGTGCCGGTTTATATGTGCAGACCTATAACAGTACGGATCTTATCACTACAAAACATACCAAAGAGCTGGATTATTATGTGAAACAGGCACATATTTCCTATAAGATATCACCGAATATTCTGGATGCTTTAGAGGAAGAACCACAGAAGGTTATGCTGATCTCGCTGGATCAGAGAGACAAGTTAGAACGTTTCCAGAAAAGGAATTTGAAATGGGAACAGGGAAAATGTAACAGTTTCTTCTCAAGCAGCCAGTATCTTGAATATAGTCCTAAGAATACAAGCAAGGCGACCGGTATTTTAGAACTGACAAAGATTTTAAACATGCCGATGGATACGACCATCGCAGTCGGAGATGAAGATAATGATGTTCCGATGATAAAAACTGCGTACGTAGGGGTTGCAGTGAAAAATGCCACCGAAAAAGCAAAAGCAGCAGCGGATTATGTCACGGTAAATGACAATAATCATGATGCCATTGCTGAGGTGATTGAAAAATTTGTACTATGATCCACCGAACCTGTTTCCCCGTAAAATATATGGGATATGGACTATTTTCCGGCATGTATTTTGATTGCTTCTAATACAGAATAAGGGATATAAAGCTGTCCGCGTCCGATGCCAAGTTTTATGGCAGGTTTGTTTTCCCCATGAAAATCTGAGCCGCCGCTGATGAGCAGATTATTTTCTTTTGCAATACGTTTGACAAGCTGTTCTTCTCCGGTGGTATAGGTAGAGTAGATGGCTTCAATGCCGTCAAGTCCTGCCGCCTTTAAGTCGTCGATCAGAAGTTGTAATTGTTCTACACCCAGATGATAAAGCAGCGGATGCGCAAGGATGGCGACACCACCGGTTCTTTTTATAAGTGAGACGGCTTCCATTGGAGATACTTTAAAACGTCCGACATAGCAGCGGCAGCCATCACCGATGTATTTGTCAAATGCTTCGGAAACGGATTTGATCCATCCGTGTTCATAAAGAAAACGTGCGATGTTTGCGCGTGTAATGACACTATCCGGATTTTCTGCCAGGAGGGCTTCCATAGTAATTGGAAATCCTTCTTTTTGCAGGGCAAGGATCATTTTTTCGTTCCGTTTATCACGGCAGTCACGGAAGTCTGCAGTCATTTTTAAGAGTTCCGGGTCATCCGGGTTAATGTAGAGACCGACGATGTGGATTTCCTTTTCCTGTTTTTTCCCCGGAAACGTGTAAGCAGTGGAAAGTTCAATGCCCGGGATCAGCTCAATACCGGCTTCCTTTGCAGCATCCATAGCTTTTTTGATACCGGTGGCAGTATCATGGTCCGTCAGAGCGATAGCGGAAAGACCGGCTTTTTTTGCTTCGGCGATCACCTCAGTGGGTGTAAATGTTCCATCTGATTCCGTGGAATGTACATGCAGGTCAACAATTCTATTATCCATAGTCTGTAAGTCCTTTCATATCTGTATTTTATAACAACAGAGCTGTTATGGTAGAGTAAAGTCTGTTATTATATGAAAACGGTTAAGCAATTTCATCGTAGCATGAATGGAATATATTTGTCAAAAAGTTAAAAAATATAAAAAAAATGGTTTACATATTTTACCAGAATGGTACAATAGTCGCAGGATGGTTTTTAGGCAAAAAATACAGCAAAGAAGGTGAAAAAATGCAATTACTGACGTTTATGCTCAATAATGTCCGTTTTGGAATACCGGTGGATGATGTCGAGTCGATTGAAACTAGAATGAGTGTGGTAGGTGTTCCAAATGCACCTGCGCATATCGAAGGAATCGTGAATCTGCATGGTGATATCGTTCCGATATGTAATCTTGCTGACTATTTCGGATATCCAAAACAGGATATAAAAAATGTTATTGTGGCAAGTATGAATGGCATGAAGATTGGTCTTGAAGTAGAGAGTGTCCGTGAGATCATTGATGTAAATGAAAAACAGGTGATTCCGATGCCGACGATCATGAATGCCAATCAGAGCTGCTTTAATGATGTGGCATCCTATGATAAGCAGCTTATCGTGATGTTTGAGGTTTCAAAGCTGATGCCACAGTCCGAGCAGCAGGGGATAAAGCAGCTTATCGATGACAATACCTGACAGACATAGTAAATAAAGCGCACAAACAGGAGGAAAAGGTTATGTATAAGAATCTAAAAATTCAGGAACGGCTGAAAAAATGCTTCACAGTCGTTGCACTGCTTGCATCCATTGCAGGTGTTATTGGAGCAATTATGATGCTTATTATAGCTACGCAGTATAAACATGCACTTACTAATTATGGTTTTTCGCAGGGTGATATCGGAAAGGCAATGATCGTTTTTGCAGATGCGAGATCAGCAGCGCGCGGTGTGATTGGTTACAATGATACTGATATGATCGCAACCATGAAACAGATACATGATGAAAAGAAACAGAAGTTTGATGATTACTGGGCTATAGTTGCGAACACCTGTGTGACAGGCACTGAGAAAGATCTCTATGAGCAGGTGAACACACTTGTTCAGCAGTACTGGGATGCAGAAGCCCAAGCGATGGAGATCGGCGCTTCCACGGACAATGAAGACAGCATCAAAGCCCAGCAAATGATGAACGATACCGTAGATCCATTGTATGAGCAGGTTTACAGCCTTACAGCTGACTTGCTGAATGTAAACGTAAACGAGGGAAACTCCCTTGAGGCAAAGCTTTCTGCCATGAGTATTATTTTCCTTATTGTGATTGTTGCAATGATTGTATTTGCATTTGCACAGGCAATGAGAATGGGAAGTTCCATTGCAAAGGGTATCGCAGTACCACTTGGTGAGTTGAGTGACAGATTTACAACATTTGCAAAAGGTAACCTTACCGATCCGTTCCCGGTAGTAGATACCCAGGATGAGGTTGCAGATATGATCAATACAGCGAATGAGATGAAAGAAACATTAAAGCTTGTTATTGCTGACTGTGGCAAACATCTTGCAGATATGGCAAGTGGTAACTTCGATATCAGAACAGACTGTCCGGAAGTATATCAGGGTGAATTTGAGAAGCTGCTTCTCGCTATGCGTGATATGAAGGATCAGATGATCGTAACATTACGTTCTATTGAAGATGCGTCCAGTCAGGTATCCGCAGGATCTACAAACCTTGCAGAGGCATCCCAGAGTCTTGCAGAGGGTGCTACTGAGCAGGCAGGTGCAGTAGAAGAGTTACAGGCTACGATCACAAGCATCACAGAAAATATTGAAAAATCTGCAGATCAGGCACATGAGTCCTATGTACAGGCAAAACAGTATGCAGACGAAGCTGACAACAGCCGTGTGCAGATGACAGCAATGGTAGATGCAATGACACGCATCAACGAGACATCCAAAAATATCGAGAATATCATTTCTGAGATTGAGGATATCGCATCCCAGACAAACCTGCTTTCCTTAAATGCTTCCATTGAGGCGGCAAGAGCAGGAGAGGCAGGAAGAGGATTTGCGGTTGTTGCTGACCAGATCCGTCAGTTAGCAGAGCAGAGTACAAAATCTGCAGTAGATACCAGAAAACTGATTGAAGGATCCTTAGAGGAGATCGCAGAAGGAAACAAGGCGGCAGACAAAGCTGCAGCATCCATTGAAACAGTTGTAGAAGGAATCGGCAAAATTGCCGAGTCTGCCAGAAATGTCAGACAGGTATCCAGAGATCAGGCAACTGCCATGGAACAGGCAGAGCAGGGTGTCAACCAGATTTCGGAGGTTGTTCAGGCAAACTCCGCAACCGCACAGGAGTCCTCTGCTACCAGCGAGGAGCTTTCTGCTCAGGCAGTATCCTTAGATGAACTGATTAGTAAATATGTTCTTCCACAGGAATAATTAATAAGAAAACACTTGACAGAGATATTTTGAAGTGGTATAGTTAAATAGTTGTTGAAAACAAAGTAGAGTATCCACTCTCACCGGAGCACCAGCATTCGTGTGACTCATGGTTTTATATTCAAGGCATCGGGAATATTCCTGTTGTTTGAAGTACCGCACCTTGCGAGTATTGAGTATTAAAAGTGGATAGTCTGCCTATCCACTTTTTTTGATGCAAGTAAAGAATAATATTTTGGAGGTGCAATACCATTAGCGAGTTAATGATTAATGAACAGATCAGAGACAGAGAAGTTCGTCTGATCGGAGAAAACGGAGAACAGCTTGGCATTATGTCAGCAAGAGAAGCAATGAAGCTGGCTGAGGAAGCAGAGCTTGATTTGGTCAAGATTGCTCCGACCGCAAAGCCGCCGGTATGTAAGATTATCGATTACGGTAAATATCGTTATGAGATGGCTAGAAAAGAGAAAGAAGCCAGAAAAAAACAGAAAGTGGTCGAGTTAAAAGAGATTCGTCTGTCACCGAATATTGATTCAAATGATTTGAACACCAAAATGAATGCTGTAAAAAAATTCTTGAGCAAAGGTGATAAAGTAAAGATTACTTTAAGATTCCGCGGACGTGAGATGGCACATATGAATGCCAGCAAACACATTCTGGATGATTTTGCTGAGAGTCTTGCAGAGGTTGCAGTAGTGGAAAAAGCACCAAAGGTTGAAGGCAGAAGCATCAGCATGGTGTTGGCAGAAAAAAAATCATAATTTTAAGGAGGAATATATCATGCCAAAAATGAAAACAAGCAGAGCAGCTGCAAAACGTTTCAAAGTAACAGGAACAGGAAAATTAAAGAGAAATAAAGCTTACAAGAGACATATCTTAACAAAGAAAACAACAAAGAATAAGAGAAATCTTAGAAAACCGGCTATCGTAGATGCTACAAACGTTAAGAATATGAAGAAGATTTTACCATACATGTAAGAAAGTTGTTAAGGAGGAATAGATCATGGCAAGAGTTAAAGGCGGTTTAGGCGCTAAAAAAAGACATAATAGAACATTAAAATTAGCAAAAGGTTACAGAGGAGCTCGTTCTAAACAGTACCGTGTTGCAAAACAGTCTGTTATGAGAGCCTTAACAAGTTCTTATGCAGGTAGAAAAGAAAGAAAGAGACAGTTCCGTCAGTTATGGATCGCTCGTATCAACGCAGCAGCAAGAATGAACGGAATCTCTTACAGCCAGATGATGCACGGCTTAAAAGTAGCTGGTGTTGATATCAACCGTAAAATGTTAGCAGAGATGGCTGTAAATGATGCAGCAGGATTTGCAGCATTAGCAGAAATTGCTAAGAAAGCAGTTGCTTAATTATAGGACAAGACTTAAGAGAACTTATTCCGGTGGGACAACCTGCCGGGGTAGGTTCTTTTTCTATGGAAGACAAAGTGGAGGTTTTTCATGCAGATAAACGGATATTTATATGACACCCATGTACACACGTCAGAGGGTAGTGCATGCGGACAGAATACAGGAGCAGAGATGGCGGGAGCGTATCAGAAAGCGGGATATGCCGGCATCGTTGTAACAGACCATTTCTTCTATGGAAATACGGCAGCAGACCGGAGTCTTCCGTGGAAAGACTGGGTGGAACAATTCTGCAAGGGATATGAACATGCAAAAGAAGAAGGCGATAAGATTGGATTGCAGGTATTCTTTGGATGGGAGTCAGGATATCAGGGAACAGAATTTTTAATATATGGGTTAAGTAAGGAATGGCTGTTAGAACATCCCGAGATCAAGGATGCAGATGTAAAAGAGCAATATGAACTGGTGCATGCCGGTGGAGGCATTGTCAGTCAGGCTCATCCGTTCCGTGAGGAGGACTATATTCCGGAAATCCGTCTTTTCCCGGACTGTGTGGATGCGGTAGAGGGAATCAATGCCACACATGAGAGTCCGGCAAGCACGGCGCATAAAAACATTTTATATAATGAGAAAGCCATTGCCTATGCAAGAAAACATGAACTTCCTATTACGGCAGGCTCTGACCAGCACACCACAAAGATGATTGGTGGTGGTATGCTGTTTGACAGAAGACTTGCTGATGAAAAAGATTTTTGTAAGGCGGTGCTTGCGGGAGAAGCAAAAGCATACTGGAATGGCAGTGAGTTCTATGCGAAAACCAGTGATATGTAAAAACGATATTGAAAAAGGAAATCATGTATGTTAAATGCGGTATTATGACTGGGGAGTACGCGAATGTGCCCGGTATTCTTTTGGGGACATTTGCTTTTGCTTGTGAAATGTTTTGGAAAAATATAAGCTGTTGTCAAAACCAAGTGAGTTCGCAATTGCAGTGATGGACAGATTGGAGTGTTCTAAAAGATAACACGCCTGTTTCATGCGAAAATCCGTCAGATATTCCTTTGGTGACTGACCGAGCACTGACTCAAAAGAGCGGAACAGGTGGCTGCGGCTGACCCCGACATAGTCTGCAATATCTTCCACGGTAATTGCATAAGAATAATTGGAAGAGATATATTCGATGCCTTTTTGCACATAACTGTTGGCAGAAATTTGTTCTGTTGTGTGGGAGGCGTCGTGTAAAAACATGGCGAGCATTGTATAGAGCCGTCCGGTCATTTCCACGGCATGCTGAAATTCGTTGCCTCTTGCATCATATATATGAAGTATCTGCCGGTGAATGTCATCTCCGTGAGGTGTAGAGCGGATAATCGGTTTTTCAGGCGAAAAATCAGTTGCTTTTAAGATCATGGAAGCGTCACTGCCTGTAAAACCTACCCATGCATATTCCCACGGATCCGCTTCGGCAGCGTAATAAACAACCTCTGTGTTTGGATAGACTAAAAATGAGTCTCCCGCCTGTAATTCATAAGTGCGTTTTCCGATCTTATAGAATCCCTTTCCTGAAATAATATAGTGGATCAGATAATGATCCCGGATTCCCGGCCCCCACTGATACAGGGAATCGCATCGTTGAAATCCTACATTGTACACAGAAAGAGAAACCAGTTCCTTTTCCGTTACTTTGTAGGAATTTTTATATTTTTCATACATAGAAATCCTCCATTATTTACTGGTAATTAACTGCCAGTGTATTTTATAAATATAAGTATACTGGCTGCCATACTAATATGCAACATTTTTACATATTATTTGTACATTTTTGGCTATACATTTTCATAAGAATGGGGTAAGATGTACCCATAACGTTGAAGGTAAATAAAAAGACTTGTTATGGAAAGGTGGAAGAAAACTATGGCAATTTTAGTTACCGGCGGTGCCGGATTTATTGGAAGTCACACATGTGTAGAATTATTAAATGCAGGTTATGAGGTTGTTGTTCTTGACAATCTGGTAAATGCATCTGAGAAATCATTAGAGCGTGTAAAAGCAATCACAGGAAAAGATGTAACTTTCTATAAAGGAGATATTTTAGACCGTGAGATCTTAAATGAGATCTTTAAGAAAGAGAAAATTGACAGCTGCATTCATTTTGCAGGATTAAAGGCTGTTGGTGAGTCTGTACAGAAACCTTGGGAATATTACAACAACAATATTTCAGGAACATTAACTCTGGTAGATGTAATGCGCCAGCATAACTGCAAGAACATTATTTTCTCATCTTCAGCAACGGTATATGGTGATCCGGCTGAAATCCCGATCACAGAGAACTGCCCGAAAGGTCAGTGTACCAATCCTTATGGCTGGACAAAATCCATGTTAGAGCAGGTACTGATGGATATCCAGAAAGCTGATCCGGAGTGGAATGTTATTTTACTTCGTTACTTTAACCCGATCGGTGCCCATAAGAGCGGAACAATGGGAGAAAACCCGAATGGTATCCCGAACAATCTGATGCCGTATATCACACAGGTGGCAGTTGGAAAATTAAAAGAACTTGGTGTATTTGGCAATGATTATGATACACCGGATGGAACTGGTGTCAGAGATTATATTCATGTCGTTGATCTTGCACTTGGTCATGTAAAGGCATTGAAGAAGATTGATGAGAACTGTGGTCTTGCAATCTATAACCTTGGAACTGGTCATGGTTACAGCGTACTTGATATTGTGAAAAACTTCGAAGCTGCAACCGGCGTAAAGATTCCATACGCAATCAAACCAAGACGTGCAGGAGATATCGCAACATGCTATTGTGATCCTTCAAAAGCGGAGCGTGAGCTTGGCTGGAAGGCACAGTATGGTATCAAGGAAATGTGTGAAGATTCCTGGAGATGGCAGAAGAATAATCCGAATGGATATGACGAATAATCTGTAAGACAGACTATATAACAGAAGATGGAAAATACCCTGTAATGCCGATGCGGCAGAGCAGGGTATTTTTCTTTATAAATAATAATATGGTTGTCATTGACATGATATATATTAAATGCTACTATAATACATAGTAATAAAAACTATATATAATAGAGAGGGATATTATGAAACCAATTTTTTCAATGAACAGTTTTGAGGGATGGAATCTGAGCCTGCCGCTGATACAGGGAGGCATGGGAGTTGGTGTGAGTTTAAGCGGTCTGGCAGGTGCAGTTGCGGCGGAGGGAGGTATGGGAGTGATCTCCACAGCACAGATCGGATTTGAAGAACCTGATTTTGTGGGAAATGAAGAAGAATGTAATCTGCGCGGTATCCGGAAACATATTGCTAGGGCAAAAGAATTGTCTGCTGGAAGAGGAATGGTGGCAGTGAATGTCATGGTTGCATTACAGCAGTACAGAGAACATGTAAAAGAAGCAGTGCGTGCGGGGGCAGATGCTGTGATCTGTGGAGCAGGGCTTCCAATAGACCTGCCGGAACTGGTAGAAGCGGGGAAGGCAAAGATCGCACCCATTGTATCATCAAGGCGTGCTGCGTCCCTGATCTTAAAAACCTGGGATAAGAAATACGGCAGAACAGCAGATTTTATTGTTGCTGAGGGACCAGAAGCAGGCGGCCATCTGGGATTTTCAAGAGAACAGCTTGAGGACATTCCCAAAATCCGTTTTGCGGAAGAACTGACTGCGATCATGGAAGAAAAGAAACAGTATGAGGAGAAATACCATAAACAGATCCCTGTTTTTGCGGCAGGTGGAATCTGGGATGCAGCCGATGCGAAACAAATCAAGGAACTTGGGGCAGATGGCATTCAGGCAGCGACAAGATTTGTTGCAACAAAAGAATGTGATGCGTCTTTAGAATACAAGAATGCTTATGTGACAGCAGAAGAGTCGGACGTAAAAATTATCAAAAGTCCGGTCGGCATGCCGGGACGTGCATTGAATAATGCGTTTGTCCAGAAAACAGAAAATACGGCACAGCGGGTGGAACGCTGTTATCATTGTATTAAAAACTGCAAACCTGCGCAGATTCCATACTGCATTACACAGGCATTGATCCGTGCCGTACATGGAGATATCGAAAACGGGCTTGTATTTTGCGGTTCAAATGTTGGAAAAATAGAACGGATTTCGACGGTTAAGGAAGTAATAGAGGATTTAATGTATGAAAAGGTGTAAATGTGCCATGAAAACAGGAAAAAATGCGACACGAAATTGTGTAAATTGTTCATATTTTTAAAAAAATAAAAAAAGTTCAAAAAAAGACTTGCAAATAAAAAAAAGCATGCTATAATAAGTATCAGTTCGGCTCGTTGGTCAAGCGGTTAAGACGCCGCCCTCTCACGGCGGAAACAGGGGTTCGATTCCCCTACGAGCTACTCTGTTTTATAACAGGGATGAACAAATACTTATGGCCCGTTGGTCAAGCGGTTAAGACGCCGCCCTCTCACGGCGGAAACAGGGGTTCGATTCCCCTACGAGCTATTCTGTTTTATAACAGAGATAATCAAATATTTGTGGCCCGTTGGTCAAGCGGTTAAGACGCCGCCCTCTCACGGCGGAAACAGGGGTTCGATTCCCCTACGAGCTACTCACTGTTATTTCGAAAGAGATAAACAGCCCAACCCGGAAGTTGTCAGTATACCAGATGGTGTATTGGCAATTTTTTTATGTAATAGGAAATTTCATTGAAATCCCGCAAAAGGCTTGCATTTTAGAAAGGAAAGTGTTACAGTAATAAGTGATAACACGATGACTTGATTGAGAGAGGACGAAAGCCCTCTCTCAATTCACGTTTAGGAGCCATGTATTCTGATGAGTGAAAGAATCTGGCAAAAGGAAAACTGAATATGGAAGAAAGAAGGTGTACACATGTCAAAACGTGAAACATACGAAACGCGCACCGAAGAACTGATTACTCCGATTTTGGACCGAATGAATTTTGAACTGGTCGATGTGGAGTATGTAAAGGAAGGCGGTACCTGGTACTTGAGAGCCTATATCGATAAGGAAGGCGGCATTACCGTAAATGACTGTGAGGCAGTGGCGCGGGAGATGAACGAGATTTTAGATAAAGAAGATTTCGTTGAAGATTCCTATGTTTTTGAGGTCAGCTCTCCGGGACTTGGAAGACCGTTAAAAAAAGAAAAGGATTATGTCCGCAGCATGGGAAAAGAAGTAGAGATACGAACATACCGTGCGATTAACCGTGAAAAGGAATTTTATGGTATTTTATCTGCATATGATGAAAATACCGTGACAATAAAGACAGAGGATGAGACGGAAATGACGTTTGAAAAAAGCGATATTGCGCTGATCCGTCTGGCATTTGATTTTTAAAGATAAACTATAAACTAAAGGAGGATTTTAAAATGAGTAATAATGAGTTGTTAGAAGCGTTAAATATATTGGAACAGGAGAAGAATATCAGCAAGGATACATTGCTTGAGGCGATTGAAAATTCTCTTGTTACAGCATGCAAGAATCATTTCGGTACATCTGATAATGTAAAGGTATCGATTGATCCGGAAACCTGTGAGTTCCATGTGTTTCAGGAAAAAACAGTTGTTGAAAATGTAGAAGATCCGGTAGAGCAGATCAGTCTGGTCAATGCCAAAATGATCAATTCCAAATACGAGATCGGCGATGTTGTCAATATTGAGGTGCAGTCTAAAGAATTTGGCCGTATTGCAACACAGAATGCAAAGAATGTGATCTTACAGAAAATCCGTGAGGAAGAGCGTAAGGTTTTATATGATCAGTATTACAGCATGGAAAAAGATGTTGTGACCGGTGTGGTACAGCGCTACATTGGAAGAAATGTCAGCATTAATTTAGGAAGAGTTGATGCGATCTTAACAGAAAATGAACAGGTGAAAGGTGAGGTGTTCCAGCCGACAGAACGTATCAAAGTGTACATTCTGGAAGTTAAGGCTACTTCAAAGGGACCAAAGGTATTAGTATCAAGAACACATCCGGAACTTGTAAAACGTCTGTTTGAATCTGAGGTTGCTGAAGTCCGCGAGGGTATCGTTGAGATTAAAGCAATCGCCCGTGAAGCAGGAAGCAGAACAAAGATCGCAGTATGGTCCAATGATCCGGATGTTGATCCGGTTGGCGCATGTGTTGGTATGAACGGTGCCAGAGTTAATGCGATCGTTGGTGAGCTGCGCGGTGAGAAAATTGATATCATTACCTGGAATGAGAATCCGGCAATGATGATCGAAAATGCATTAAGCCCGGCAAAGGTTATTTCCGTTATTGCAGATGCAGAAGAAAAATCAGCAAAAGTTGTTGTACCGGATTACCAGCTTTCTCTTGCAATCGGTAAAGAAGGACAGAATGCAAGACTTGCAGCACGTCTGACAGGATTTAAGATCGATATTAAGAGTGAGACACAGGCGAGAGAGTCCGGTGACTTCCTTGATTATGAGAATGATTACGAGGAAGATGAGTATTACGATGAGGACGGCGAGTCCTATGAGGATTACGAAGACAGCAGCGCACCGGCAGAAGACAGCTATGAGGCTGACGGAACAGAAGAAAACAATGTTGAAGCTGACGGAGAGGACAGAGAATAAGAGGTATTAAGAAGAATGTCAAATAAAAAGATTCCGATGAGGCAGTGTGTCGGCTGTCATGAAATGAAAGCCAAAAGAGATATGATCCGTGTGATCAAAACAGCGCCGACGGAAGAAGGGGAAACGGAGATCATTTTAGATGCGACTGGAAGAAAGAACGGAAGAGGTGCTTATATCTGTCCGAACCGTGAATGTCTTGCAATGGCGATAAAGAATAAAGGGTTAGAACGATCATTTAAAATGCCGATCCCAAAAGATGTATATGAAACGCTGACAAAGGAGATGGAACAGCTTGAAACCAGATAGAGTGTTATCTATGCTAGGAATTGCCGCAAAGGCCGGCAGTGTGGCGAGCGGAGAATTTTCTACGGAAAAGGCAGTAAAAGAGGGCAGGGCATACCTTGTCATCGTTGCACAGGATGCGTCAGACAATACAAAGAAAATGTTTCGCAATATGACAGAGTTTTATCAGGTGCCAATGTATGAATATTCAGATAAAGAAATGCTTGGGCATTTCATTGGAAAAGAATTTCGTGCGTCGCTTGCAGTCACGAACGAGGGACTGTCGCACTCGATAGAAGAGAGACTGAAACAACAATCACAACTGAATAGTGGGAGGAATTAAGATAAATGGCAAAAATGAGAGTATATGACCTTGCAAAAGAATTAGGAATAGAGAGTAAACAGATTATAGAGACATTAAATACGACAGAATATGCAGTAAAAGCAGCTTCAAGCAATGTGGATGATCCGGCACAGGAGATTGTGAGAAAGAAGTTCGGAAAATCTGCTGCACCGGAGAAAAAGGCGCAGAACAAAGAAAATGCAACGGAAAATAAACCGGCAGATAATAAGGCAGCTGCACCGGAAAATAAACCGGTACAGAAACAGCAGGCAAATGAACAGACAAAATCAGCAGAAAATGCAGAGCAGCGTCCGAAGAAAAAATCAAGCATTACTGCTGTATTCAATGCACAGTACAGTAAACAGGGCAATAACCGCGGTGGTAATAACAACAGACGTCCGGGCAATGGCGACAGACGTCCGGGTAATGGTGAACGCCGTCCGCAGGGACAGAACCAGAACCGTGGCAATGCGCAGGCAAGACCGACATCCGGTTATGATGTGAGAAAAGCATTTGAGCGTGCGATCAACCCGGAGGCTGCAAAGGCAGCAGAAGAGGCAGAACGTCTTGCAGCAGCAAAAGCAGCAGAGTTAAAGGCACAGAGAGATGCTAAACCGGCAGCTGAAGAAACGAAAAAACCGGTTGAGACTGTACAGGTACAGACTCCGAGAGAAAATGTATATGCACAGAATCCGGAATATCGTCCGCAGAATAATGATCGTCGTCAGGGAAATAATAATGACAGACGCGACCGTAATAACAATGGTCAGCGCCGTCCACAGGGAGACGGAAGAAACCAGAGAAACAATGGTGACAGACCACAGCGTCCATACGGTGACAGAAACGGAAGAAATGACGGACAGCGTCCATACCAGAACAATGGCAGACCGGGACAGGGTCAGGGCGACAGAAATAATAACAGAAACAATGGCTTCCGTGGCGGAAATAACGGTGGTGGCAGACTTGACCGTGAGATCGACCGTTTCAATAAAGAGGCAGCGGCAGCAGCTCCGGAAGAATTAAGAGGAAAAGAATCGAGAGAGCGTGATAAAGACAGAAACAAAAACGCAAGACAGCGTAATGATTATGATGCACTTGGCGGAAAGAAACAGGAACGTTTTATCAATCTTGAGAAGAATGGCGGCAAGAAGAAACCACAGCAGCAGCCAAAACAGCAGCCGGAAGAGGATGCGATCCGTACACTTGTTCTTCCAGAGAAACTTACGATCAGAGAATTAGCTGATAAGATGAAAGTACAGCCATCTGTCATCGTAAAGAAGCTGTTCTTAAAAGGAACAATGGTTACTGTGAATCAGGAAGTAGATTACGAGCAGGCAGAAGAAATCGCATTAGAGTTTAACTGTATCTGTGAACCGGAGGAAAAAGTTGATGTGATCGCTGAACTCTTAAAAGAGGAAGATGATCCGGAGGATACTTTAGTAGCACGTCCACCAGTTGTCTGTGTTATGGGTCACGTTGACCATGGTAAAACATCTTTACTGGATGCAATCCGTTCTACCCGTGTGACAGACAGAGAAGCGGGCGGTATCACACAGCATATCGGTGCGTCTGTGGTATCTATCAATGGACAGAATATTACATTCTTAGATACACCGGGACATGAGGCATTTACCGCAATGCGTATGCGTGGTGCAAATTCTACTGATATTGCAATCTTAGTTGTAGCAGCAGATGATGGTGTTATGCCACAGACTGTAGAGGCGATCAACCATGCAAAGGCAGCAGGTGTTGAGATCATTGTTGCAATCAACAAGATCGATAAACCAAGTGCAAACATCGAGCGTGTAAAACAGGAGTTATCCGAATATGAGCTTATTCCGGAAGACTGGGGTGGAAGCACGATCTTCTGTCCGGTATCCGCACATACAAAAGAGGGTATCGACAACCTGCTTGAGATGATTCTTTTAACAGCAGAAGTGCTTGAGTTAAAAGCAAATCCAAAGCGTAATGCAAGAGGTCTTGTCATCGAAGCACAGCTTGATAAAGGACGCGGTGCTGTTGCAACTGTTCTGGTACAGAAAGGTACTTTAAAAGTTGGTCAGCCGGTAGCATGCGGAAGCTGCTATGGTAAAGTCCGTGCGATGATCGATGATCAGGGAAGACGTGTCAAAGAGGCTGGTCCTTCCATGCCGGTTGAGATTTTAGGTTTATCTTCTGTTCCGGAAGCAGGCGAGACATTCGTTGCAATGGATACTGAGAAAGAAGCAAGAGCATTTGCAGAGACCTATATTTCCGAGGGCAAGAACCGTCTGATCGAAGATACAAAAGCAAAGATGTCCTTAGACGATCTGTTTTCACAGATCCAGTCCGGAAATGTCAAAGAACTCGATATCATCGTAAAAGCCGATGTACAGGGTTCTGTGGAGGCAGTAAAACAGAGTCTTGTAAAACTGTCGAACGAAGAAGTAGTTGTAAAAGTCATTCATGGTGGTGTTGGTGCGATCAACGAGTCTGATGTCAGCCTTGCATCTGCATCGAATGCGATCATCATCGGATTTAACGTTCGTCCGGATCCGACTGCAAAACTTACTGCAGATAAAGAAAATGTAGATATCCGTCTCTATAAAGTCATCTACAATGCGATCGAGGATGTAGAGGCAGCAATGAAGGGAATGTTAGACCCGGTATACGAGGAGAAAGTCTTAGGCCACGCAGAGATCCGTCAGATCTTCAAGGCTTCCGGAGTCGGCAATATTGCAGGTTCTTATGTGCTTGACGGTATGTTCCAGAGAGGATGTAAAGTTCGTATCTCCCGTGAGGGTGAGCAGATCTTTGAGGGTGATTTAGCTTCCTTAAAGAGATTTAAAGATGATGTGAAAGAAGTAAAAGCAGGATTTGAGTGCGGTCTTGTATTTGAAGGCTTTGGAGATTTCCAGGAATTAGATATCGTAGAAGCGTATACAATGGTTGAGGTACCGCGCTAAAAGAGGATTGATATGAGAAAAAACAGTATTAAAAATACCAGGATCAATGGTGAAGTGCAGCGTGAACTTTCCAATATTATCCGCGGGGAGATCAAAGACCCGCGGATCAATCCGCTGACAAGTGTTGTTGCAGTGGAAGTTGCACCGGATTTAAAGACATGCAAAGCATATATCAGCGTTTTAGGAGATGAGGAATCCCAGGCAAAAACGCTGGCAGGATTAAAGAGCGCGGAGGGATTTATCCGCAGCAAACTTGCAAAAACAGTCAATCTGCGCAATACACCGGAGATCCGTTTTGTATTAGACCAGTCAATCGAGTATGGCGTAAAAATGTCTAAGATGATTGATGAGGTTACAAAAGATATCAGAGATGATAACGAGGAAGAAACAGATACAAACAATGATTAAGATGCACAGATCATGTGTATTTGGGGATGGAGGAGAAAATGAAAAGTCTTGATGAACTTTTCCAGGGAGTGAAAACAGTTGCCATTGCAGGCCATGTAAGACCGGATGGAGACTGTGTCGGTTCCTGCCTTGCAACTTATAATTATATCACAACCTATTATCCACAGATAGAAGTCAGCCTGTATCTGCAGCCGATTCCCAATATTTTCAAGTTTATGAAAAATTCAGATAAGATCATAAGCGACTGTACTGCGGATACAAGTTATGACCTGTTTATCGCACAGGACTGTGGTGATCTCGGAAGACTTGGGGATGCGGCAAAATATTTTGAACATGCGAAAAAAACAGCATGTATCGATCATCATATCAGCAATCAGAGCTTTGCAGATGAAAATTATATTTTTCCGCAGGCAAGTTCTGCATCGGAGCTTGTATTTGAACTGATTCCGAGAGAACGGCTGAATAAGGAAATCGCAGAGTGCATTTATACCGGGATCATTCATGATACCGGTGTGTTCCAGTACTCCTGCACATCGGCAAAAACGATGGAAGCAGCAGGTGTTCTGATGGGACTGGGAATAGATTTCCCGAAGATCGTGGATCAGACATTTTTTACGAAGACTTATGAGCAGAACCGTATTATGGGACTTGCGTTAGTCAAAAGTAAGCTGCATCTGGATGGAAAATGCATTTCGAGCATCATTACTGCGGAAGAAATGAAAGAATATGACGTATTGCCGAAACATTTAGATGGAATCGTCAGTCAGCTCCGCGTGACAAAAGATGTGGAAGTGGCAGTATTTTTATACCAGACAGATGAGGAAAATTATAAAGTCAGCACCCGGTCTGCAAGTTATGTGGATGTTGCAAAGATCGCTGCAAAATACGGCGGTGGCGGGCATGTCAGGGCAGCCGGTTTTTCTGTGACAGGAGATCCGGATGTACGGCTGAATGAAATCATTGCAGATATTAAAGAACAGATCACAGATTGATTTTGGGGAAATTTATGATTAACGGAATTATCAATGTATACAAAGAAAAAGGATATACATCCTTTGATGTGGTCGCAAAATTAAGAGGCATTTTAAAAACAAGGAAAATCGGACACACAGGGACACTCGATCCGGATGCGGAGGGAGTGCTTCCTGTGTGTCTTGGTAAGGCGACAAAAGTCTGCGACCTTTTGACGGATAAAAATAAAGAATACGTTGCTGTGATGCTGCTTGGAAAAGTGACAGATACGCAGGACGTCACCGGAACTGTTTTAGAGGAACATCCGGTAGAAGTAAGTGAAGAACAGGTAAAAGAAGCAGTTCTTTCTTTTGTGGGAGACTACATGCAGGTGCCTCCAATGTATTCTGCATTAAAAGTAAACGGCAAGAAGCTGTGTGATCTGGCAAGAAGCGGTGTAACTGTGGAACGTCAGGCGAGACCGGTTCAGATTTATTCGATAGAGATCATCAAAATGGAACTGCCGAGAGTCTGCATGCGTGTGCGCTGTTCGAAAGGAACTTATATCAGAACGTTATGTCAGGATATCGGTGAAAAACTTTCCTGCGGAGCATGTATGGAATCACTTTTGCGGACAAAAGTATCTGAGTTTTGTGTACAGGATGCATTGCGGCTCTCAGAGATTGAGGAGCGTGTCAAAAAAGCGGTAGGACAGACAGCACCGGAGCAGTGGGAAGCAGGGATGTTTGACTTTATTTATACGGTTGATTCCGTATTTTTACAGTATAAAAAAGCGGTGATCTGCAGAGAATGGAACAAACTGTTATATAACGGAAACCGGATGAAAAAAGACATGTTTGTTTCCTATCAGAGTAAATGGGAACAGCAGCCGATCCGTATTTATGATGAGGAAGGGCGTTTTATCGGAATTTATGAGTACTCAGATATACAGGGGGATTATAAACCGGTAAAACTGTTTATGGAAGCATGAAATATCTGAAAAATACAACCGAATTTTATATAGAAGAACCAACGGTACTTTCGCTTGGAAAATTTGATGGAATACACAGAGGACATGAACTTCTGATGGAACATCTTGCTGCTAAGAAAGAAGATGGACTTGCTGCTGTCATATTTACCTTTAATATTCCACCGCGGAAAAGTGTGGAACAGGTTGAAGCGAAAGTTTTGACGACTAATGAAGAAAAAATGCATATCTTTGAACAGATTGGGATTGATTATCTGGTTGAGTGTCCGTTTACAAAAGAAATCATGTGCATGGAACCGGAAGATTTTATAGCAAAGATTGTACACCAGCTCCATGTGAAATGTTTTGTGGTTGGTTCAGATTTTCATTTTGGACACAACCGCAGAGGCGATTATCACATGCTGAAAGATCTGTCGGACAAGTATGGTTATGAGGTGCTTGTCATTGACAAGATGCAGGAAGATAAGAGAGATATCAGCAGTACATTTGTCCGGGAAGAGATTGCAAAAGGCAATATCGAGAAAGCGAATCACCTGCTGGGATACCACTATTTTGTGACAGGAGAGATCCTTCATGGGAGACATTTAGGCAGCACTAAACTTGGAATCCCGACGATCAATCAGATCCCGCCGGAAGAAAAACTTCTTCCGGAGAGCGGTGTATACGTGACTGAAGTACGGCTCGCTGACAGGTGTTACCGTGGTGTTACGAATGTTGGTGTAAAACCGACGATTGAAGGAAAAAATCCGATCGGAGTTGAAACCCATCTTCTGGATTTTGCAGGAGATCTTTATGGAAAAGTTGTAACGGTAGAGTTCCTGACCAGAGTACGTGAGGAACGGAAATTTCCATCCATTGAGGCTCTGAAAGAGGAAATGCAGAATAACATTGCATATGCAAGGGCATGGTTTGGGAAAAATGAAACCTAAATATTACGAAAATATTACATAAATATGTTGACATTGTAAAAAATGACTGCTATACTTGAGCAGTATTGAATAAATAAGGTATTTTGGAATATTTGGAAAGGTACGGATATGAAAGCAAAATGGGTTAAGGCAGCCGGACTCCTTGCAGCCGGTTCTCTTATATTTTCAGTAGCTTATATTGATGAAAAGTCAGGTTCAAAAGATGGACGTGCAGTGATGGCAGAGAGCACATCTTTACAGGAAAATGAGGTATCTGCCGGAGTTTCTTCCACATTGGGCGGACAGATTGGAAATTATGCAATGACGGATGCAAAGGTGACTTCTGGTGTTACGGATGCAATGTCAGATTATCTTTCTGTTACGGCTGCAGATATGGTCAGTGTTTCGGAGTCAGACCGTGATGTGACCGCATCCGGTCAGGAGGAAGAGACGCAGGAAGAGGATAAAGAAAAAGCACTTGCAGAAGCAGCAGGCGAATTTGGCTATACGAACCTTGGCATTGCACAGGCGGACGGTAATATCAATGTCCGTGAAGTACCTGGAACAGAGGCAGAGATTGTTGGCAAACTGCCAAATAATGCAGGATGTGAAATTATTGGAACAGACGGTGAGTGGACGCAGATCGAGTCAGGAAAAGTAAAAGGATATGTAAAATCAGAATATCTTCTGACCGGGGAAGCTGCGATCGCAAAAGCACAGGAGGTAAAGCAGACTGTTGCGACCGTGACAACGACAACACTTTATGTCCGTGATGAGGCAAATACAGACAGTCATGTTATCACCATGATGCCGGAAGGAGAAGAACTTGAGGTACTTGAAGTTCTTGACGGCTGGGTAAAGATCAATGTTGACAGTGATGAGGGATATGTTTCATCTGATTATGTCAGTATAGCAACGGAACTGCCGAAAGCACAGACCATGACAGAAGTTCGTTATGGACAGGGTGTATCGGATGTGCGCGTATCACTTGTTTCCTATGCTACACAGTTTGTTGGAAACCCATATGTCTGGGGAGGAACAAGTCTTACAAGAGGGGCAGACTGCTCCGGATTTGTATTAAGTGTATTTGCTAATTATGGTATTTCACTTCCGCATTCTTCTAAGGCACAGGCAAACTGTGGAACAAAGATTGCTGCGTCGGACGCACAGCCGGGAGATCTTTTCTTCTATGGCAATGGCAGCAGTATCAATCATGTGGCTATTTATATTGGCGGAGGTCGTGTGGTACATGCAAGTTCTCCAAAGTCCGGTATCAAGATTTCCGGAGCATATTACAGAACGCCGGTTAAAGTAGTGCGTGTGATCAATAATTAAATTTAGGCATTTACAACAGGATGAACCCATGTTATAATAACGAAGTATGAGTTTAGCCCATATTCGGTAGATGGACACTCCGACCTTTTACTGAGTATCATATCCCGGCACAGCCGGAAAGGGCGTTTAATAAGAAAAGGAGGATCATAAAATGATCGCAAAGGAAAAGAAACAGGCAATTATCGCAGAGTATGGCAGAACACCGGGAGATACAGGTTCACCGGAAGTACAGATCGCTATCTTAACAGCACGTATCGAGGAATTAAATGCTCATCTTGCTGAGAACAAAAACGACTATCATTCAAGACGTGGTCTTTTAAAGATGGTTGGTCAGAGACGTGGTTTACTGGCATACTTAAAGAAAGTTGATATCGAAAGATATCGTTCCTTAATTGAGCGTTTAGGTCTTAGAAAATAAGATCTTCTCCATACAGAGCCGCTTCCGCATGGAAGCTGGCTTGTATGGATACCGTATGGAATCTGTTCCATGCGGTTTTATCGAGTGGAGATATACTCCACTCGATTTTCAGTTAAATAAGAAAGGGTCCCCAAAAAGATTCTTTCCAAAGATGGATTACAGGCAGAAGTATATTTCCGAGACCACTGAAAAATGTATGAAAAGTCGTGTATTTTTCAGTAGTTTCGGTGCTTCTGTCTCCACAGAGAAAAGGAGAAAACGAATGTATAAAAGTTTTTCAATGGAACTTGCCGGCAGAACATTGACTGTTGATATCGGCAGAGTGTGTGCCCAGGCAAATGGTGCTGCATTATTAAAATACGGCGAGACAACTGTCTTATCTACAGCTACCGCATCGGACAAGCCGAGAGATGGCGTTGATTTCTTCCCGCTCAGTGTTGAGTATGAGGAGAAGATGTATGCAGTTGGAAAGATCCCTGGAGGCTTCAATAAGAGAGAGGGAAAAGCATCTGAGAATGCGATCCTGACTTCTCGTGTTATTGACCGTCCAATGCGTCCGCTGTTCCCGAAAGATTACCGTAATGACGTTACCATCAACAACATGGTTATGTCTGTTGACACAGAGTGCCGTCCGGAGGTTGTAGCAATGATCGGTTCTGCACTTGCAGTTACCATTTCTGACATCCCATTTGCAGGTCCTTGTGCTATGACACAGATGGGTATGGTAGATGGCGAGTTTATCATCAATCCGTCCCAGAAAGTATGGGATACCGGTGATTTACAGCTTACGGTTGCATCTACATCAGAGAAAGTCATCATGATCGAGGCCGGTGCGAATGAGATCCCGGAAGAGAAAATGATCGAGGCAATCTATAAATGTCATGATGTAAACCAGACGATCATTGCGTTTATCAATCATATCGTAGAAGAAGTCGGCAAGCCAAAACATGAGTACACAAGCTGTGCAATTCCGGAAGAAATGTTTGCTGCAATGAAAGAAATCGTAACACCGGAGCAGATGGAAGAAGCTGTATTTACCGACGAAAAGCAGAAACGTGAAGAGAATATCCGTGAGATTACAGATAAACTTGCTGAGGCATTTGCAGATAACGAAGAATGGTTAGCAGTGCTCGGTGAGGCTGTTTACCAGTATCAGAAGAAGACTGTCCGTAAGATGATCTTAAAAGATCATAAACGTCCGGATGGCCGTGCAATCAATCAGATCCGTCCACTTGCAGCAGAGGTTGACCTGATTCCAAGAGTTCATGGTTCTGCAATGTTTACCCGTGGACAGACACAGATCTGTGATGTTGTTACATTAGCTCCACTTTCTGAAGTACAGAAGATTGACGGATTAGATGAGAATATTACAACAAAGAGATATATCCATCAGTATAACTTCCCTGCATATTCTGTAGGTGAGACAAAGGTTTCACGTGGACCGGGACGTCGTGAGATCGGTCATGGTGCATTAGCAGAGAAAGCACTTATGGCTGTACTTCCTTCTGAGGAAGAGTTCCCGTATGCAATTCGTGCTGTATCCGAGACATTTGAGTCAAACGGATCTACTTCCATGGCTTCTACCTGTGCATCCTGTATGTCATTAATGGCAGCAGGCGTTCCGCTTAAAGCAATGGTTGCAGGTATTTCCTGTGGTCTTGTTACCGGTGATACAGATGATGATTATCTTGTTCTTACTGATATCCAGGGACTTGAAGATTTCTTCGGGGATATGGACTTTAAAGTAACCGGTACGCACAAAGGTATCACTGCGATCCAGATGGATATCAAGATTCATGGTCTTACAAGACCGATCGTTGAGGAAGCGATCAGCCGTGCAAGAGAGGCAAGAATCTACATCATGGATGAGGTTATGTCAAAAGCGATCGAAGAGCCGAGAAAAGAAGTAAGTGCGTATGCACCGAAGATCGTTCAGATTCAGATCAATCCGGACAAGATTGGTGATGTAGTCGGACAGAGAGGCAAGACAATCAACGAGATCATCGACCGCACTGGTGTTAAGATCGATATCACGGATGACGGTGCAGTTTCTGTATGCGGTACAGATGCTGAGATGATGAATAAAGCAATCGAGATGATCAAGATCATCACGACTGACTTTGCTGAGGGACAGATTTTTACCGGTACGGTTGTAAGCATCAAAGAGTTTGGTGCATTCATTGAGTTTGCTCCGGGTAAAGAGGGGATGGTTCATATTTCCAAAATTTCCAAAGAGCGTATCAACCGTGTAGAAGATGTCTTGACATTAGGAGATAAGGTTAAAGTTGTATGCCTTGGAAAAGATAAGATGGGACGCATCAGTTTCTCTATGAAGGATGTTCCGGCAGAGGCATAAGAAAAGATAGACAATTTGAAAATTGCAAATGGTCTGTATATTTTGGTATACAGACCTGAAAAAAGAACTGCGTGTTGATCTGAAAACACGCAGTTCTTTTTGTAACTATATTCAAATACCGGCGATTGGATAGCAGGTAATCATGACGGAATGTATCATTGACATTATAATCCCATAATTCCGTCTACCGGCAGGGAAAAAGCGACGCCGTGTGCAGGAGAGTCCATGCCATGAGCAGAACTGATCGCCTGCATGATCTCGGTTTTTTTATCTTTTGGAACAACGATTGCGACAATTTCCTGTTCTTCCTGGATCGTGATACCGAAAATGACGGCTGATTTTCCGGGGCTGCAGCGCAGACCTTTTAGAATTGTGCCTCCGGTTGCACCGGCAGCGCGTGCGGTATTCATGACAGCATCACTGTATCCCTGATTGATCGTTACAAGTATCATGGCATGTGTAATTGTTTCACTCATTTTTTTCACTTCCTTTTCAACATCGTCTCTGTCTGATTCTGCTGTATGTTCATTTAAAAGTTTATAGAGAAAACCCTGCATGCCGTTCATTGGAATACTTACGGCAATACCGGTTCCTTTCTTATGAAGACTTAATGCCTGATTCATCTCAGCAAGCAGAATTTTCTTGCGCTCATTTGGAATAAAACAGAGTGTAATACTTTTCTGGATGCTTCCAAGACCACATAATTCCAGCCATTCCGAGCTGGCTGTGCCGATTCCATGCATCTGATAGTAGACCGGTATATGGGAATCTGCTAAAAATTCACATAATCGTTCCCGGATATGGGAATCTGTAATAATTACAAGACAACGGTAAACCTCTCTTTTTTTCTGTTCCTGCATCGTTAAAATTCCTCCTCAAAATCCAGAATCTCATTATCGTCAATTCCAATGAGTGCAGCGGCAGGGGTACTTGCTTTCTTTAATTTGATATTATAAGAAACTCCCATAACCTGAACTGCAATGAGTGGTGCCATGGCAACCATGGCGACAACACCAAAAGCGTCTGTTACGACATTGCCTCCGATTGCAGTACAGGCACCCATGGCGAGAGGAAGCAGGAAAGTGGAAGTCATAGGACCACTTGCAACTCCACCTGAGTCAAATGCAATACCGACAAATACTCTGGGTACAAATCGTGTCAGAATCAGTGCGATCAGATAGCCGGGGATTAAAAGCCAGTAAATATTTAAACCGGTAAGAACACGCAGCAGAGCAAGCGCAACTGAGGCGGATACACCGATCGACAGACTTAAATTCATAGTGTCTCTTGAAATAGAACCGTTTGTGACATCTTCAACCTGGCGGTTCAGTACCTGAACGGCAGGCTCAGCTTTTACGATATAATAACCGATCAGAGCACCGATCGGAATCAGGATCCATTTCCATGGCTGTCCGGCAAGACTGCTTCCAAGAAGACTTCCGACAGGCGCAAATCCGACATTTACACCGGTTAAGAAAAGAATCAGACCGATGATCGTGTAGAGAAAACCGATGATCATCTTGATCATCTGCGGGCGGTGATAACGCCTGGAAATAAGCTGGAAAATCAAAAAAACAAAAAGTACCGGAAGAATGGACAGAAGTACTTCTTTGGCGTAATCCGGTACCATATGTACAAATTCGCGGATTACATCCTGCATGGTGATCACGTCAGGAATTGTTGTTTCATTGTAAGCGGCACCGGTTGGATGATAAAAGATGCCAAGCAGCAGAACCATCAAAACCGGACCGACGCTGCAAAAAGAGATCAGTCCGAAACTGTCGCTTGAACCATTTTTATCATTTCTGGTGGCGGAGAGTCCAACACCGATCGCCATGATAAAAGGAACTGTCATAGGACCTGTTGTCACACCGCCGGAATCAAATGCGACTGCGATAAAATCAGCAGGTGCCGCAAAAGAAAGAAGAAACAGCGCAATATAAAAAATGCACAACAGGACTGGAAGACTGATCCGGAAAAGAATACGGAGTACGGCGATTACCAGAAATACACCGACACCAAGTGCAACCGTAAAGATCAGAGTATTGTTTGGAATAGAAGGAACCTGATTTGCGAGAACCTGAAGATCCGGTTCTGCAAGAGTAATGATAATACCCATTAGAAAACAAACACCGATTAAAATAGGAAGTTTTCTTGTTTTCATAATGGAAGAACCAACGCCTTCGCCGAGAGGAGTCATGGCAGTTTCTGCACCGAGCTGGAAAAAAGCCATACCAATGATCAACATAAATGCACCGACTAGGAAGAGGGCAATCGTACCTGTTTCCATGGGGACGACAAAAATAGAGAGCAGAAGTACGATCACAGTGATCGGGAGAACCGCGTTTACGGATTCGTCAAATTTTTCTTTGAGTTTTTTGTTCAAGATGGCATCACACTACTTTCTTTTTTTATTTTTAAAGCAAACCATAATAGTTCACTAATTAACTATTATTTATTTTAAGAAAAAACATTCCGGCTGTCAAACATTCTTCTGAATTTTCAGAAAAAATTAACATTTTCTTATCATTTTTTAGCAGAAAGAATACTTTTTCATATAATAATATGGAAGTTTTTTAATAGAAGGGGGCTGCTATGGATCGGGTTAAGAAGATCATTCACACAGATTATGCATACAGATCAGGACTTAGCGGGCAGAATATTACGGTTGCAGTGATGGATACCGGCATTGTCCCACATCCGGATTTTGAAGACAGGATTATATATTTTAAGGATTTTTGTAATGGAAGAAATGAAATGTATGATGATAATGGGCATGGGACGCATGTTTCTGGGATCATTGCAGGAAATGGAAAAATGTCGGAACAGTATGTGAAAGGTACTGCACATAACGTCCGCAGATACAGTGGCGTTGCACCAAAATGCAGGATCATCATGTTAAAAGTATTAGACGAAAATGGAAATGGAAATACTAAAAAGGTACTTGATGCTGTAAACTGGGTGAAAGCAAACAGAAAACTGCATCATATCAGAATATTAAATATATCCGTTGGAATGCTGCCTGGAGCGGGTTTGGAAGAGCAGAGAAAACTGTTGCATGCGATCGATGAATTGTGGGATGAGGGAATCATGGTGGTTGCTGCTGCAGGAAACAACGGACCGAAAGAAAATACTGTGACGATACCGGGTATTTCAAGAAAAGTACTGACCGTCGGAAGCAGTGATGATGATACCAGTGACCATGGGAGAAAAGTTTTAAAAACAGGATATAGTGGCAGAGGACCGACTGCATGCTGCATTGTCAAACCGGAGATTCTTGCGCCGGGAACCGGGATTACGAGCTGCAGCAGGGATGCAATGGGATATCAGGTAAAAAGCGGGACTTCTATGGCAGCACCGGTTGTATCAGGGGCACTTGCGCTGGCATTTGAAAAATATCCATCGTTTACTCCGGCAGAAATGAAACTTCGCCTTTATGAGAGAGCATATCCGCGAAGCACGCAGCTTGGAAAAACCGGCTGGGGAATGATACATGTGGATTATCTCGTCCGTTGACTTTTGAACGGAAAATTATTACAATAAGCACATGCCTGCGATGAAATAAAACTTTATTTTATTAAAAAACAGCGCAGAAATGGAGTTTTGTATGAAGAAAATATTACATCTCATATTTGGAAGATTTTTTGTAGTAGCCATGGCGATCATTTTACAGGTGTTATGGTTATGTGTTGTATTGTGGCAGCTTAGCTACAAGTTCACATATGTCAATCTGCTCGTACGTGTGATTGCGATCATTGTCGTACTTGTCATCGTCAATAAATGGACAAATCCGGCGAATAAACTTTCGTGGACATTTTTGATACTGCTTTCACCGGTTTTCGGACTTATGGTATATCTGTTGTTTGGAAGATCAGGTCTGACAAAACATACCAGAGAGAGAATGGATGCAGTTAACCGACAGGTAGAAGCCTTGTTTCAGAGAGATATCGCAGCAGAAGAGGAATTGGAAAAAGAAAGCCGGTCGGCATATCTGCAGTCATCTTATATTGATAAATGGGCAGGCTTCCCTTTATATCAGAATACACAGACGAAATATTACAGATGCGGGGAAGAAATGTTCCCGGATATGTTAGAGGCATTGCGTGGTGCAGAACATTTTATTTTTCTCGAATATTTTATCATCGAGGAAGGGTATATGTTTAATGCAATCCTGGATATTCTGGAAGAAAAGGCAAAAGCAGGAGTGGATGTGCGGTTTATCTATGATGATGTCGGCAGTATCAATTCTATTTCCTTTGGATATTATAAGAAGCTGCAGGAGAGAGGAATCCCCTGCGTGACATTTAACCCATTTAAACCGTTGATCTCTGTGGTGATGAACAACCGTGATCACAGAAAGATTTTTGTGGTGGACGGTTATATCGGATTTACAGGTGGAATCAACCTTGCAGACGAATACATCAACAAAGTACAGAGATTTGGCTACTGGAAAGATACCGGAGTCAGGATTGAGGGAGAGGCTGTCTGGAGTCTTACGGCAATGTTCCTTGAAATGTGGAACTATATTAATCGTTCCACAGAAGATTACAGCAGGTTTCTGCCATCGGTATATCAGCAGAAAAAAACTGATTCGGATGGTTTTGTGCAGCCATATGGAGACAGTCCTCTGGATAATGAAAATGTCGGAGAAAATATTTATTTAAATATCATAAGCCGTGCAAAAAAATATGTATATATTTTCACACCGTATCTGATCATAGACCATGAGATGCTGATCTGCCTTTCTAATGCGGCAAAGAGCGGTGTGGATGTAAGAATTGTGACACCGGGAGTGCCGGATAAAAAAGCAGTCTATCTTCTGACACAGTCATATTATGAACCGCTTTTAAAAAATGGTGTAAGGATCTTTCAATATACACCAGGATTTATCCATGCAAAATGTTTTGTCTGTGATGATGAAATTGCAACAGTCGGCAGTGTGAACCTTGACTACCGGAGTCTGTTTTTACATTTTGAATGTGGTGTATTTATGTATCAGTCTAAGGCAGTCATGCAGGTAAAAGAAGACTGCCTTAAGACATTTGCTGAGTCAGAGGAGATGGACGTGGCATTCTGCAGGGAGAGAAAACTTCCAGTACGTATGGTGCAAAGTCTGATGCGTCTGTTTGCACCATTGTTGTAGCATATGATGATGGGACTGGCAAAAATGTGTGATGTAGATCGTTTGAAATATCTCATGGAACAAAGTACAGGAGGGTGCGGCAAAAATAATCTTTATATTCTGCAGCATTAACTGTATCTGTATATACGATACTGACACTGCCGATGGGTGTTCCGTTCAGGAAATACACCGCTTTTCCGGCAGTGCCGCCTTTTTTTACAGGCGCTGTCACACTTTCCGGCAGTTCTATGCTTTTGGTAATGCCGGAAAGATCACTTCCATCTGTTGTCATATACTGAAAAGGTCTTTGGTAGATGATGCCGACAGAATCAGCAAGGCCTTTTTCTACCGGAAGGGCGTCTAGTTTATCTTCATGATTGTCACAGTAGATCCTGCATTTCCCAAATCCGTAATTTAACAGTGATGTAGCATCAGCAGAGCGGGACTTGATATCGGGTGCACCCATGATGACAGCAATCAGTTCCATGCCGTCTTTTTTTGCAGTTGCAGAAATACAGTACATGGCAGTATTGGTAAATCCGGTTTTCAGACCGGTGGCGTACTGGTAATGCTTGATCAGTTTATTGGTGTTGGTCAGCCCAAACTCAGAGGAACCTTTTGCAGTAGTGTGGGTGATATTTTCCATCCAGATCGTACAGTAATCGTGGATTTTTGGATATTTTGTGATCAGTTCGCGTGACATTAAGGCAATATCGTTTGCACTGGTCATATGCCCATCGGCGTCTAAACCACAACAGTTGATAAATGTGGTATCATTCATGCCGAGCCCTTTGGCACGTTCATTCATCATGCGGACAAATTCTGACTCTGAGCCGGCAATATGTTCTGCCATGGCAACACAGGCATCGTTCGCACTTGCGACACTGATGCATTTGATCATCGTATCGACGGTCTGTGTTTCGCCTGGTTCTAAAAATACCTGTGAACCTCCCATGCTGGCTGCGTGCTCGGAGACAGTCACAGTATCATCGAAAGAAATCTGTTTTGAGGAAAGAGCATCAAAAATCAAAAGCAGAGTCATGATCTTGGTCACGCTTGCCGGATGTCTCGATTCGTGGGAGTTTTTTTCATAGATAATGGCTCCGGTAGATGCCTCCATTAAAATTGCACTTGGTGCGGAAATATTTAAATCAGCAGCCGGTACAGTTTCTGTATTAGAGCTAAATGAGATAGAGTCTGCAGTGCCCGGAGTGAAACAGGAAGATACAGGAAATAATGTGCTTTGCATAAAAAGATTAAGACTAAGCAGAAAGGAAACCACAAATTTCAAAAATATGCCCTCCGTAGGGTTCTGTTATAATTTATTTTAGGAGTACGGGATGTACATTATGCATAAAAATCTTGAATTTTGCAGGAATCCACGGTAAAATCATTATTTGTGGAATGAGAGGGTGTTACATAGATGGAATTAACAGTAAAGCTTCAGGTGTTTGAGGGTCCACTGGATCTGCTTTTACATTTATTGGAAAAAAATAAAGTAAATATATATGATATTCCGATCGTGGAGATTACCAGCCAATACATGGAATATATTGCTGAGATGCGCAGACAGGACTTAAATGTGATGAGCGAATTCCTTGTGATGGCGGCGACATTACTTGATATTAAATCCAAAATGCTGCTTCCTGCAAAAGAAAGTGAAGATGAGCAGGAGGAAGACCCAAGAGCCGAACTTGTGCAGCAGTTATTGGAATATAAAATGTATAAATGTATGGCATATGAACTTAAGGATCGTCAGATCGATGCGGAAAAAGTCCTGTATAAAGTACCGACGATTCCGCCGGAAGTGCTTGCATATGAAGAACCGGTAGATGTGAATGAACTGATGTCCGGTATCACACTCGCAAGATTGAACGATATATTTCAGTCTATCATAAAAAAACAGGCGGACAAGATCGATCCGGTCCGCTCTAAATTTGGAAAAATTGAGAAAGAGGAAGTGTCACTTTCCGATAAGATGTCGTATGTGGAAGAGTACAGCATGCATCACGGACATTTCTCATTCCGGAGCCTTTTAGAAGCGCAGTCCGGGAAAATGGAAGTGGTTGTGACATTTCTTGCAATATTAGAACTGATGAAAATTGGAAAGATAGTTGTTTCGCAGGAATACACATTCGATGATATAAAAATTGAATCAAAAATTGCTGCGTAGCTGCAGAGCAAAATGGGGACTGGCATGGAAGAAAAGAAATATGAAGCAATCGTTGAGGCAATCCTGTTTACGATGGGAGAGTCAGTGGAATTGGAACGCATAGCAAAAACACTCGAACTTGATACAGAACAGACAAAAAAGATCGTGGAAAATCTGATGAAACGCTACGAAAATGACAGTATCGGGATCAAGATCATGGAACTTGACGGTTCTTACCAGATGTGTACAAAAGGAGAAATGTATGAATATCTGGTAAAAATTGCCAAACAGCCGAAAAAACATGTGTTGACCGATGTTTTACTTGAGACGCTGTCGATCATCGCCTACAAACAGCCGATCACAAAAGCAGAAATTGAAAAGATAAGAGGGGTTTCCTGCGACCATGCAGTAAATAAACTGGTAGAGTATAATCTGGTATGTGAATTGGGAAGACTTGACGCACCGGGCCGTCCGTTGCTTTTTGGAACGACAGAAGAGTTCTTAAGGAGCTTTGGCGTACATTCGATAGATGAACTCCCTGTGCCAAGTCCGGTCCAGGTTGAGGAATTTAAACAGGAAGCAGAAGCGGAAATGCATATGAAACTGGATATCTGATCCGGTTTTATATGTATTTTTTTTGATGTAAATGCACATGTTTTTGATGTTGTGTACATAAGGATTGATGAAATACTTTTTTGGAGTTTTGCATATGTGGAAAAAGCTGCTGGCGTGGATACTTATTACTGTAATTTTAATTGGAAACGGTATACAGGTGGTGGAAGCTTTTGAACAAAGTGGGAATGTGCAGATGGAGAAAATAATGGGAGAGCCGGATCAGAATTCTTTGTATGCAAGGTCGGCGGTGCTCATGGATGCGGATTCCGGACGTATCCTGTATGAAAAAAACGGACATCAGGCGATGGCAAATGCGAGTACAACAAAAATTCTTACCTGTATCATTGCACTTGAAAATTGTGAGTTAGACAGTGAAGTGACCGTGAGTGCACTTGCAGCTTCACAGCCGAAAGTACATCTTGGTATGAGGGAAGGACAGCGTTTTTATCTGAAGGATCTGCTGTACGGACTGATGTTAGAATCTTATAATGACTGTGCAGTGGCAATCGCTGAACATATCGCAGGCACAACGGCTGATTTTGCAGCAATGATGAACGATAAAGCAAAAGAGATCGGCTGTGAGGACAGCTATTTTATTACACCAAACGGACTGGATGCAAAAGATGAAGACGGTTTTCACCATACGACAGCGGCGGATCTTTCGCTGATTATGCGGTATTGTATCAAAGGTTCTAAGATGGCGGGACAGTTTCTTACGATCACACAGGAAGGGCAATATCAGTTTCATGATATGGATGGGAAAAACAGTTATACCTGTTACAATCATAATGCGTTTTTGCAGATGATGGATGGGGCATTGTCCGGTAAAACTGGGTTTACCGGTAATGCGGGATACTGTTATATAGGCGCATTACAGCGTGATGACAGGACTTTTATTGTAGCACTGCTTGCCTGCGGGTGGCCGAACAATAAAACATATAAGTGGGCAGATGCGAAGAAACTTATGCAGTATGGAATTACAATGTTTAAAAAAATAAAACTGGATGAGATTGAGCTGAACACAAAGGAATCTGCTGCTGTAGAGGTGAAAGGCGGGCAGAGTAAAAAGATCGGTGGAGAGGTAAGAACAGAATTGGAAATATCGCCGATAGAAGGACTGACAGCACTGTTGATTGGAAATGAGCAGGAAATACAGGTAAAGTATGAAGTGACGCCAAAACTTTATGCACCGGTAATGAATGGGGATTTTGCAGGAGAAATTACATATCTGCTTGGGGATGAGATTCTGGCAAAACGTACAGTTACGGTAAAGGAGACGGTAAAAAAAATAGATTTTTGCTGGTGCATAAAAAAAGCAGCCGAATTATTTCCACTGTAAATGCCCAAAACACTATGTATGTGAAAAAAAACTGTCAAAAAATTAACAATTCACTTGAAAATTTGTCACCGACCATCTATAATTTATCCTAGCGGAATTTGTTATATTTTTACATTATTCACTATGTACCATGTCGAAAGATGTGGTAACAAACTTTATAGATGGAGGGCAAAAAGGATGAATAGTAGTAATGATAGCTTGGCAATGCAGCGTATTACCAAGTTAGTCGATGAGAACAGTTTCATGGAAATCGGTTCTCTCGTAACCGCAAGAAATACAGACTTTAATCTTGCAGACACAGATACACCGTCCGATGGTGTAATTACCGGACATGGTCTGGTGGATGGCAATCTGGTATTTGTATACAGCCAGAATGCAGCCGTATTAAACGGTACTATCGGAGAGATGCATGCAAAGAAGATCGCAGCCGTATATGATATGGCAATGAAAATGGGAGCACCGGTGATCGGATTTATCGATTGCGCCGGAATGCGTTTACAGGAATCTGTTGATGCATTAAACGGATTTGGTGAGATCTACGCAAAGGAGGTCGCAGCATCCGGCGTTGTTCCACAGATTTCCGCTATTTTCGGAAGCTGTGGCGGTGGACTTGCAGTAGTACCTGCATTATCTGATTTTGCATTTATGGAGAGCAAAGGAAAAATGTTCATCAACTCCCCGAATGCGATCGATGGCAACCGTATTGAAAAATGCGATACATCCTCAGCAGAGTTCCAGAGTGAGAAGAATGGCTGCATCGATGCAGTTGGAACAGAGGATGAGATCATTGCACAGATTCGTGAGTTAGTAAGCATTCTTCCTTTAAATAACGAAGGAGATGTATATACATCTGAATGTGAGGATGATTTAAACCGTGCATGTGAGAACATGGCAGCTATGAAAGGTGATCCGAGATATTTACTCAGCGAGATCTCTGACGGACATGTTTTCTTTGAGACAAAGAAAAACTACGCAAAAGACATGGTAACCGGATTTATCCAGTTAAACGGAATGACAGTCGGCGCAGTTGCAAACTGTTCAGAAGTTTATGATGAAGAAGGCAAAAAAGCAGAAGAGTTCTCCGGAGCTTTAACAGCAAGAGGATGCAACAAGGCAGCAGAGTTCGTTAATTTCTGTGATGCATTTGAGATCCCTGTATTGTCTTTAACAAATGTAAAAGGATATGCAGCTACTGTATGTGCAGAAAAAGGACTTGCAAAAGCACTTGCACGTATGACTATGGCGTTTGCTGATGCAACCTGCCCGAAAGTTAACGTAATTACCGGAAATGCAATCGGAAGTGCTTATGTGACAATGAACTCCAAAGCAATCGGAGCAGATTTTACATATGCATGGACAGATGCAAAGATCGGTATGATGGATGGAGATCTTGCAGCTAAGATCATGTACGCAGATGCATCTGCAGACGAACTTGCAGCAAAAGCAAAAGAATATGATGCATTACAGTCTAGTGTCATGACTGCAGCAAGACGCGGTTATGTAGATCTTATTTTAGATCCGGCAGACACCAGAAAGTACCTTGTAGATGCATTTGAATTATTATATACAAAATGTGCAGGTGTACCGGACAAGAAACATGGAACAAAATAGAAAGGTGAAGTTATGAAGAAAAAATTATCTCTTATGCTTTGTCTTTGCTTTATGGTTCTGGCAATGACAGCATGTGGAACGGATCCTAAGAGCGTTGATTATTTTGGTATGAGCTATTCTGATATTCAGGATAACATGGAGCAGACAGTATCTGCGCTTGTTTCATTTTCAGATGAAGATATACAAAGCGGTGCAGAATATTATGATTCCAACGGAATGGCTGCGTTTGCCCATTTACTGACATCCTGGGGTGAAACAGTTCCGGATTTAGGTTCATATCAGGGACTTGGAGAGCTTACTGTGACGAAAGCACAGAAAACCGTGACTGCAGATCAGGTTTTACATTTCTCAGACAGAGATGTAGTTGTTTCATATGTATATGAATATAATTACGAAACAGAATCACCGGAACTTACAGATGCCAGTGCAGATTTTGTGTATTCACTTGGTGAGAAAATGGAAAAAGCCGGCATGAATACATTGATGGGAATGGGAACCGTATTCGTAGTTCTTATCCTGATCAGTCTGATCATCAGCTGCTTTAAAGTAATTCCGTATTTACAGAACAAAAAAGCAAATGCTGGTGCAAAGAAAGAAGTGGCAGATCCTGTAGTAGACCAGATCGAACAGCGTGAGGAAGCAGCTTCTCTTACCGACGATTTAGAACTGGTTGCAGTTATTTCTGCAGCGATCGCAGCGGCAGAAGGAACGTCAGCAGATGGATTCGTAGTACGTTCTATTCATAGAAGATAGACGAAAAAAGACAAGTTATAAAATAGTATGTCGTTAAAAAAGTAATGATCACAGGAGGATGATTCAATGAAAAGCTATACAATTACCGTAAATGGAAATGTTTATGATGTTACTGTAGAAGAAAATGGTGCAGTAAGCGCACCGGCAGCAGCACCGAGACGTGCAGCAGCTCCGGCACCGGCAGCAGCTCCGAAGGCAGGTGGCGCAGGCAATGTTAAGATCGAAGCAGGTGCAGCAGGAAAAGTATTTAAGATCGAGTCTTCTGTAGGCGCATCTGTAAAGAAAGGTGACACAATCTTAGTTCTTGAAATCATGAAAATGGAGACACCGGTTGTTGCTACCGAAGATGGTACTGTAGCAAGCATCAATGTAAGTGTTGGTGATATGGTAGAAGCAGGTGCATTACTGGCAACTTTAAACAACTAATTTTAGGAGGATAACAATGAGTTATTTTACTGAGACAATGGGCAACCTCCTTCATCAGACTGCCTTTTTCAACCTGACATGGGGAAATTTCGTAATGATCTTAGTTGCATGTATTTTCCTGTATCTGGCTATTGCAAAAGGGTTTGAACCGTTGTTACTCGTTCCAATCGCATTTGGTATGCTTCTGGTAAATATTTATCCGGATATCTTTGCAACTCCGGAACAGATGAGTAACGGTGTCGGTGGTTTATTCCATTATTTTTATACCTTAGATGAATGGTCAATCCTGCCATCCCTTATTTTCCTTGGCGTTGGTGCGATGACCGATTTTGGACCTCTGATCGCAAACCCGATCAGCTTCCTTTTAGGAGCAGCAGCACAGTTTGGTATTTTCGGCGCATATTTCCTTGCAATCCTGATGGGATTCAATGATAAAGCAGCAGCAGCCGTTTCTATCATCGGTGGTGCAGATGGTCCTACTTCCATTTTCCTTGCAGGAAAACTTGGACAGTCCGGTCTTATGGGTCCGATCGCTGTAGCAGCATACTCTTACATGGCATTGGTGCCGATCATTCAGCCACCAATCATGAAGTTATTTACAACGAAAAAGGAACGTGCCATTAAGATGCAGAATTTACGTCCGGTATCCAAACTTGAGAAAATCTTATTCCCAATCGTGGTAACCGTTGTCGTATGTCTGATCCTTCCGACCACAGCTCCGCTCGTTGGTATGTTAATGCTTGGTAACCTGTTCCGTGAGTGTGGTGTTGTCCGTCAGTTATCGGAGACAGCATCTAATGCATTGATGTATATCGTAGTTATCTTACTTGGTACATCTGTTGGTGCATCAACAAGTGCTGAGGCATTCTTAAATGCAACAACCTTAAAGATCGTTGCACTTGGACTGATCGCATTTATGTTTGGTACAGCAGCCGGAGTATTGTTCGGTAAATTACTCTGCTTCATTACCAAAGGCAAGATCAACCCGCTCATCGGTTCTGCTGGTGTATCTGCAGTTCCTATGGCTGCACGTGTATCACAGAAAGTTGGTGCAGAGGAAGATCCTACGAACTTTTTACTTATGCATGCAATGGGACCAAACGTTGCCGGTGTTATCGGTACAGCAGTAGCAGCTGGTGTATTTATGGCAATCTTTGGAATTTAATCAGACAGCGGAACAAAAACAGATTCGCTGTATAAGGAGGAAAAAATGGCTGAAGTTGTTAAAAAACCTTTAAAAATAACAGAGACAGTACTGCGTGATGCTCATCAGTCTCTGATCGCAACAAGAATGACAACAGAGCAGATGCTTCCAATCGTAGATAAAATGGACAAGGTTGGATTCTACGCTGTTGAGTGCTGGGGAGGCGCTACTTTCGATGCATCCCTTCGTTTCTTAAAAGAAGATCCATGGGATCGTCTGCGTAAATTAAGAGACGGATTCAAAAATACAAAATTACAGATGTTATTCCGTGGACAGAATATCTTAGGATACCGTCCGTATGCAGATGACGTGGTAGAGTATTTCGTTCAGAAATCTATCGCAAACGGTATTGATATCATCCGTATTTTTGACTGTCTGAATGATCTTCGTAACCTTCAGACAGCAGTAAGCGCATGTAACAAAGAAAAAGGACATGCACAGGTTGCTTTATCTTACACACTTGGTGATGCGTATACCTTAGATTACTGGACTGATATGGCAAAAAGAGTAGAGGATATGGGAGCTGATTCTGTATGTATCAAAGATATGGCAGGACTTTTAGTTCCTCAGAAAGCAGACGAACTGGTTCGTGCGATCAAAGATGTGATCGATATCCCGTTAGAGTTACATACACACTATACATCAGGTGTTGCTTCCATGACATACATGAAAGCAGTTGAGGCAGGATGCGATATCATTGATACAGCAATGTCTCCATTTGCACTTGGAACATCCCAGCCGGCTACTGAAGTTATGGTAGAGGCATTTAAGGGTACAGAGTTTGATACCGGTTTAGACCAGAACAAACTGGCTGAGATCGCAGATTACTTCCGTCCGATGAGAGAGGAAGCATTAGAGAGCGGTCTGATGAACCCGAAAGTATTAGGTGTAAACATCAAGACTTTATTATATCAGGTACCGGGTGGTATGTTATCCAACCTGATCTCCCAGTTAAAAGAGCAGGGCAAAGAAGACAAATACGAGGAAGTACTTGCAGAAGTACCACGTGTTCGTAAAGATCTCGGTGAGCCACCGCTTGTTACACCTTCTTCACAGATCGTTGGTACACAGGCTGTATTTAACGTATTAATGGGTGAGCGTTACAAAGTAGCTACCAAAGAGACAAAAGATGTTCTTCTCGGAAAATATGGTCAGACTGTAAAACCGTTCAATCCGGAAGTTGTCGATAAAGTATTAGGTGATGAGAAGAAGAATGCGATCACATGTCGTCCGGCAGATCTGTTAGAGCCAGAACTTGACAAGATTGAAGCTGAGATGAAACAGTGGAAACAGCAGGATGAGGATGTATTATCCTACGCATTATTCCCACAGGTTGCAACTGAGTTCTTCAAATACCGTGAGGCACAGCAGAAAAAAGTAGATGCAACAATCGCAGATACAAAGAATGGTGCATATCCGGTATAAGCAGAAATAATATTGACAAAAGATGTCATAACAGTATCTTAAGATACTGTTATGGCATTTTTTTGTTTTGCAGAATGAACAATGTGAAATATTGCTTTTTGTATAAAAAAGAATTAGAATCATCCTATAAATTTTAAAGGATATGAAAAAATGAATGATTTTGAACGAAAGACTTTGCCAAAAAGTGGCATAGATACGGAAAACTGGTTTATAGAGAGTTATCAGAGACATAAAGGACATCCGATACAGATCCTGATAGCACTTTATAAAGGAAATTATCATAAATTTGTTATGGCTGTGATCTGTTTTTTTATAAAACATGCCTGCGTGTGGGTTCTTCCGATCATAACTGCAAATATTATCAATGATGTCACGACTGCAAATCCGGATACAGTCAGAAATATCTGGTTTAGTGTAATTCTTGAAACTGGTCTGATCGCACTGAATATTCCGATGAATTATCTTTATACATCTTATAAAAGTCTTGCAACGCGTTATGTGGAAACAGGACTCCGGAAAGCATTGATCCGGAAATTGCAACAGTTGTCAATTGCTTATCATGTGGAGACGCAGTCCGGCAGACTGCAGTCGAAGATCATGCGTGATGTGGAGGCTGTTGAAACACTTTCTACACAGATGTTCTTAAGTATTTTAAATATTGCGTTAAATATCGGGGTCGCACTGGTCGTTACAGCGTCGAAAAGCAGGATTGTGTTTGTCTTTTTCCTGCTGACTACTCCGGTTGCTGCAATTACCATGGTTTCGTTTCGTTCTGTCATGAAAAAACGTAATACGGAATTTCGAAAAGAAATGGAAGAAACGTCCGCTCGTGTGATGGAAATGGTGGAACTTGTTCCGGTGACAAGAGCGCATGCCTTAGAGGATGAAGAAGTACACAAAATGAGTGGACAGCTTTTTGCAGTTGCCGAAAAAGGATATAAACTGGATCTTGTACAGGCATTGTTTGGCTCGGTTGGATGGGCTGTATTTCAGGTGTTTCAGGTCGTTTGTCTTGCATTTACCGGCTATCTTGCGCTGCGCGGACGTATCATGGCGGGAGATATTACTCTTTATCAGAGCTATTTTGCAACAGTTGTCAATCAGGTGTCTGCAATCGTGACGCTTCTCCCGACAATCGCAAAGGGAATTGAATCTGTTAATTCCATTGGTGAAGTGCTTCTTTCAGAGGATGTGGAACAGAATGAAGGCAAAAAACAGTTGGAGGATGTAACTGGAACTTTTGATTTCTGCGATGTTTCTTTTCATTATAAGAACAGTGATAAACCGGTGCTGAACCATTTTAATCTTCATATAAAACAGGGAGAGACAATCGCATTAGTCGGGGAGTCCGGTGCGGGAAAATCAACCATTTTGAATCTTGTGATCGGATTTCATCTTGCGGATGGGGGAAAAGTTCTTTTAGATGGTAATGATATGAAAGAAATAGATCTGCGTACATACAGAAAGCATCTGGCTGTTGTACCGCAGACATCCATTTTGTTTTCCGGAACTATCCGTGAAAATATTACATATGGGAACGAACATGTTACGGATGAAGAATTAGAACGTGTCATCCGGGCAGCAAATCTTACAGATCTGATGGAAAGTCTTCCACATGGTGTTGATACTGTAGTTGGAGAACATGGAGGAAAACTTTCAGGAGGACAAAGGCAGCGTATAGCAATTGCAAGAGCACTGATCCGTGACCCTGAAGTAATCGTTCTCGACGAAGCTACGTCTGCTTTGGACAGTATTTCTGAGAAACTGATACAGGAAGCACTTGGAAATCTTACAAAAGGACGGACAACATTTATAGTTGCACATCGTCTGTCGACGATTCGGGATGCGGATAAAATAGCGGTTCTTGCAGATGGACATTGTGTGGAATATGGTACATTTGAGGAGCTGATGGAACAAAAAGGTGAATTTTACAAAATGAAAATGATTCAAAGCTGACAAAAAGAAAAAGTTTTGGTATAATAGAAATGTTGGTGTGCAAAGACATATCACAAATTGCAGACAATGTCATAATCATGACAGGAACGAGGGGTTATGGGCAGTAAAAATGATTTGAGTAATCGGATCAACGAGTCATACAGTAAATTGAGCAAGGGACAGAAACTGCTTGCCACTTATATTACGGATAACTATGATAAAGCAGTATTTTTGACAGCAGCAAAATTAGGTGAGGTAGTCGGAGTCAGTGAATCCACGGTAGTACGCTTTGCCATGCACCTTGGTTATCGGGGATATCCTGAATTTCAGAGTGCCTTAGAGGAACTGGTGCGTAATAAATTAAATTCTATCCAGCGTATGGAAGTTACCTATGGCAGGATCAGCCAGTCAAAAATATTAGAATCTGTTTTAAAGTCAGATGCGGAAAAGATTAACAGTACACTGGAAAAAATAGACCAGACAGCATTTGAAATGGCGGTGGATACCATTTTACATGCAAAACACATTTATATAATAGGAATCAGAAGCTGTGCACCGCTTGCGTCATTTATGGCATTTTATTTTACTCTGATGTTTGAAAACGTACATCTGATACAGACAAGCAGTTCTAGTGAGATCTTTGAACAGATGGTACGTATCGGAAAAGAAGATGTGATCATTGGTATCAGTTTTCCAAGATATTCCATGCGTACACTAAAAGCAATGGAGTTTGCGAACAACCGCAGTGCGAAAGTTATTACATTAACAGACAGTGTACATTCGCCAATGAATTTATATTCTTCCTGCAACCTGATCGCGGACAGTGACATGGCTTCTATTGTCGATTCACTGGTTGCACCGCTCAGTGTGATCAATGCCCTGATCGTTGCTCTTTGTATGAAAAAGCAGAGGGATGTGGCAAAGACGTTAGAAATGTTAGAAGGAATCTGGGATGAATATCAGGTTTATGAAAATGATGAGATCAATGCGATTGATGATTCGATAAAAATGCGATATGCCAAAATAGGAGACAGCGATTTTCATGAATAAAATCATTGTAATAGGTGGAGGACCGGCTGGAATGTTTGCTGCGATCGCTGCAGCAGAAGCAGGAAGTCAGGTTACACTGCTTGAGAAAAATGAAAAATTAGGAAAGAAACTATATATCACCGGGAAAGGACGCTGCAACATCACCAATGCAGGAGATATGGATAATCTCTTTGCTAATATCATGACCAATGCAAAGTTTTTGTACAGTGCGTTTTATTCTTATGATAATCAGAGAGTAATTGATTTTTTTGAAAGCAACGGACTTCGGACGAAGATAGAACGTGGAAACAGAGTGTTCCCTGTTTCAGATCATTCTTCAGATGTGATCGCCACATTACAAAAAGTGCTGAAAGAGAAAAAAGTAAAGATAATGCTGCATACACAGGTGCAGAGACTGTTAGAGGAACCGTCTGTGGATGATATGTTCCAGAATGTTGTCACCGGGGTAAAGTTAGAAGACGGCACTACAATGCAGGCAGATGCGGTGATCGTTGCAACAGGCGGATTTTCCTATCAGACAACCGGATCTACAGGGGATGGTTACCGCTTTGCAAAGGAGATGGGGCATACGGTAACGGATATCCATCCGTCGCTTGTTCCCTTTCTTGCAAAAGAGGTATATGTGCAGCAGATGCAGGGACTGGCTTTAAAAAATGTAGAAGTGCGTATTTTAAATGGAAAGAAATTGTTATATCAGGAGTTCGGCGAGATGTTGTTTACGCATTTTGGCGTCAGCGGGCCATTGCTTTTGTCGGCAAGTGCGGCGATAAAACCGTCTCTTACGGCAGGAGAACTTTCCATGTTTATAGATTTAAAGCCGGCACTTAGCGAAGAACAGTTAGACCATCGCCTGCTGAGGGAGTTTGATGAGGCAAAAAATAAACAGTTTAAAAACTCGATTGGAGGACTTTTCCCGGCAAAAATGATCCCGGTAATGCTTGAACTTAGCGGAATCGATCCGGAGAAGAAAGTCAATGAGATTACAAAAGAAGAGCGCAGATGTTTTATCGGACTGATCAAGGCATTTCCTGTTACACTTTGCGGACTGCGCGATTTTAATGAGGCAATTATCACAAAGGGTGGCGTAAAGGTCAAGGAAGTGAATCCGTCCACGATGGAATCAAAACTGGTACCGCATTTATATTTCTGTGGAGAAGTGTTAGACCTTGATGCGATGACAGGTGGTTATAATTTACAGATTGCCTGGTCGACTGGATATCTTGCGGGGGTATCTGCTGCGCAGACAGAAAAATAAGGCATTTAAAAATTATGCTTTTGCAAGATGCAAAAAGCATATCTGGTTAAGATAGAAGGAGAAATAAAAAATGAGTATGAATATTGCAATTGACGGACCGGCAGGGGCAGGAAAAAGCACGATCGCAAAGCGCCTGGCAAAAAAACTTGGTTTTATCTACGTGGATACGGGAGCAATGTACCGCGCAATGGCGTATTATTTTTTACAGCATGATATTGATGCAAAAGATGAGAGTGCAATTGCGGCTGCCTGTCCGGATGTAGATGTTACGATTACCTATGAAAACGGCGAACAGCAGGTACTTTTAAACGGAGAGAATGTAAATGGTGTGATCCGTAATGAGGAAGTTGGAAATATGGCATCATCCACAAGTGTTTATCCGGTAGTCCGCGAAAAGTTAGTTGAGCTGCAGCGTCAGCTTGCAAAGTCAGCAGATGTGATTATGGATGGAAGGGACATCGGAACATGTGTGCTTCCGGATGCCCAGGTGAAAATTTATCTGACAGCAAGTTCGGCAACACGTGCGAAACGTCGTTTCGATGAATTGACGGAAAAAGGTGTAAGCTGTGATCTTGCGGAAATTGAGAAAGATATCATCGACCGCGATTACCGCGATATGCACCGCGAAACATCACCGCTCTGTCAGGCAGAGGATGCTGTTTTAGTTGACAGCTCGGAAATGAATATTGATGAAGTGGTAGATGCCATTTATCAGGTTTATCTGAAGGCAGAAAAGGAAGTATAAAAAGGAAATCTGAAAATATGAAAGTAACATTGGCAAAAAGTGCGGGTTTTTGTTTTGGCGTGAAGCGTGCAGTCGATACCGTATATGAGCAGTTAGAAAAGAGTATCAACAAAAATCAGCCGATCTATACGTTTGGCCCGATCATTCACAACGAAGAAGTGGTGCATGACCTGGAAGAAAAAGGAGTGACTGTTTTAGAGAGCGTTGAAGAACTTGAAGAGAGGGCACCGCAGGGTGGAACAGTTATCATTCGTGCACATGGAGTGGAAAAGGGAATATCCGGGAAAATAAAAGAATTGGGTTATACACTTGTGGATGCAACCTGTCCGTTTGTGTTAAAGATACACCGCCTTGTGGAAAAATACAGTACCGATGGAGCACAGATTGTAATTATTGGAAATGAAAAACATCCTGAGGTGAAAGGAATCAAAAGCTGGTCGCTTGATCCGCATACGGCTGTGATCTCAACCCCGGAAGAAGCAGAAAAATATCAGGCAGAATCTGGGAAAAAGGTATGTATTGTAGCACAAACGACATTTAATTACAATAAATTTCAAGAATTAGTTGAAATTATAAATAAAAAAGGTTATGATATAATTGTTTTAAATACAATCTGCAATGCCACCGAGGAAAGACAGACTGAGGCAGCAAAGATTGCCCGTGATGTGGACGCCATGATTGTCATAGGGGGCAGAAATAGTTCCAATACGCAGAAGTTGTTTGAAATATGTAAAAACGAATGCAACAATACTTACTATATACAAACTGTAAAAGATTTGGATGTCACATGTTTTGAGTCCATCGATAACGTAGGTATTACCGCAGGGGCTTCTACCCCAAACAAAATTATTGAGGAGGTTCAAAAGAATGTCAGAAATGAGCTTTGAACAAATGCTGGAGGAATCATTTAAAACAATAAGAAATGGAGAGGTAGTTGAAGGTACCGTTATCGATGTAAAACCTGATGAGATCGTATTAAATATCGGCTACAAATCAGACGGAATCATTACTCGTAATGAATATACGAATGAAGCTAACGTTGATTTAACAACACTGGTATCTGTCGGCGACACCATGGAAGCAAAGGTTCTTAAGGTAAACGACGGTGAGGGACAGGTATTACTCACATACAAACGTCTTGCAGCAGAAAAAGGCAGCAAGAGATTAGAAGAGGCTTTTGAAAACAAAGAAGTATTAACAGCAAAAGTAGCACAGGTATTAGATGGTGGTCTTTGCGTTATCGTGGATGAGACAAGAGTATTTATCCCGGCAAGCCTTGTATCTGATACTTACGAGAAAGATTTATCCAAGTACAAAGATCAGGATATCGAATTTGTAATCAGTGAGTTTAATCCAAAACGCAGAAGAATCATCGGTGACAGAAAACAGCTTTTAGTTGCTAAGAAATTAGAGCAGCAGAAAGAACTTTTTGCAAAGATCAAAGTCGGTGATGTTATGGAAGGAACTGTTAAAAATGTAACAGACTTCGGTGCATTTATTGATCTTGGCGGAGCTGACGGTCTGCTTCACATCTCTGAGATGTCCTGGGGCAGAGTAGAAAGTCCTAAGAAAGTATTTAATGTTGGTGATCATGTACGTGTATTCATCAAAGACATTAATGAGACAAAGATTGCACTCAGCATGAAATTCCCGGCTGAGAATCCATGGAATGGTGCTGCAGAGAAATATGCGGTTGGAAACGTTGTAAAAGGAAAAGTGGCAAGAATGACAGACTTTGGTGCATTCGTAGAGCTTGCTCCGGGTGTTGACGCATTACTGCATGTTTCCCAGATTGCAAAAGAGCATATTGAGAAACCATCTGATGTATTAAAAGTAGGTCAGGAGATTGAAGCTAAGATCGTTGATTTCAACGAGGACGAGAAGAAGATCAGTCTTTCCATCAAAGCATTACTTGCTCCTGAGACAAATGAGTCAGAAGATGCTGATGTTGCAGATGTCGATATCGATGCAGTTGCAGCAGAAGAGAACTAAATTCCGTATACAGTAATATGGATAAAAATAGGCTTTCACAGAATGTGTAAAGCCTATTTTTGATATGGCATGAAAGTAAATCTGTTTTTACAGAACTTTTGTGCAAAAGGAAACAGGAGGAAAGTAGATTATGCTTGAAACCGATAATTATGAAAAGTTTAAAAAAGATATTTTACAGCTTGCAGGAATCGATCTGAATTCTTACAAGGAAAAACAGATGCGTCGTCGTATTAATACGCTGATCACCAAGAACAATGTCAAGACATACAATGATTATGTAGCCCTGATTAAGAAGGATAAAGAGAAATTTGATCAGTTTATCAATTTCCTGACGATCAATGTTTCTGAGTTTTACCGTAATCCGGATCAGTGGAAGATATTAGAGGGAGAGGTATTTCCGGCACTGATTAAAAAATTTGGTAAAAACCTGAAAATCTGGAGTGCAGCCTGTTCGACAGGAGATGAGCCATATTCACTTGTCATGGCTCTTTCAAGACAGGTGCCGCTTACTAATATTAAGATCATTGCGACAGATATTGACAATCAGGTGCTCGATACAGCAAGAATGGGGCTGTACAATGAAAAGAGTATCGCTTCCGTACCGGATGACCTTAAGAAAAAATATTTCACAAAAGTTGGTTCTTCCTATCAGATTTCAGATGAGATCAAAAAAAGAGTGGAATTTAAGAAACATGATCTGCTAAAAGATCCTTATCCAAGTGGCTGCAATCTGATCGTTTGCCGTAATGTGGTTATTTATTTTACAGAAGAGGCAAAAGATGTGATCTATCAGAAATTCCATAAAGCTCTCCAGCCTGGTGGCGTGCTTTTTATTGGAAGCACAGAGCAGATCATGAATTACAGAGAACTTGGATTTGACAGACATACATCGTTTTTCTTTGAAAAACAGTAAAAGATATATAAGAAAGATAAGAGACATCAGAGTCTCTGAGATGAAAAACAGGAAGTCATATTTCAGACTTCCTGTTTTTTGATAAGATTTTTATTGGTTTTTGTAAAGACTACATTTTTTTATTGCAGATAAACTGCAGTACATGCAGACAATATTCTCTTTGCATTTCTTTGGAAACAGCAAAATCTTCTGTAAGTTCAAAGTAGCTTTTCTTATCTTTAAACATATGCCGGAATGCCGGTTTTACGATTTCCTGATACTGGGGAAGAAAAATGGCATTCCTTTTTTCATAACAGGTTCCTGCGGTAGCCTTTTTCCTGCGTTCTTTTGGAATCGATGCAGCAAGGCTTGAAGGGATAGCGAGATCCTCCTCGGGCAGATACCAGTAGTTTTTATAATCAGAAAGAAAATATTTAAGCTCTCCTGTATATAAGCGGACACAGAGTGTTGTCTGGTCTGTATCGACCACTAGATGGAAATCCTCATAATGACAGGAAACACGTTTAGGAACCGAAAAATCGTTTTGCAGAGAAAAGAGAAGCTCCCTGCATGGTCTGCCGTCATAAGAGACATATTCATTTGCATTGATGGATGTTACGGTAAATGCCCCGTCAAACAGTTTTACGTAGGACAGGACAGAGAGAAGTTTTGGCATATCGATAACATCCTCATAATTGTGCTGTTTTAAAAGAGAGATAAGTTTCTCATCGGGATTTTTCTGATATTCTTGATATACTTTGATCAGTTCGCCGCCGTTATACATATCTTGGCGGTTTAAACCGATGAATTGTTCCACTGTTTTCTGCTTGAGATCAGGCAGGGCAAAAAGAAAACGGAAGCCGGAGATCATTTTATAAATATCAACATATTCATAGGAAGAAAATGGTGCGGAAATTTTGTATTTCTGGCATTTGTTTGTCAGGTACGGAATATCAAAACCGATTCCGTTAAATGTGATGATCGTATCAAAATTTTTCAGATAATCTAAAAATGCATGCAGCACATCCGATTCATCTGCTGGAGTTTCTGCAAAAAACTGATCGACAATCAACAGATTTTTCTTCCGCGCAGCACATCCGATCAGATAGAGTGATGTGCGGGCAGCTGAAAATCCGGTTGTCTCTATATCAAAAAAAAGAGATTTTTCTGTAAATATCTGTTCTGTCAGCGAATCGTTTAATGTAAAAGGCATTTCTTCGTGCCAGTATTTCATAAAAGTCTCCATTCCTGCGCTTTTTCTGCGCATGTGTATTCCCTATATGTACTGCCATTTATGGCAGGTAAATTCATTGGATTACTGCAATTTTATCATATATATAAGGAAAATGGAATTACTCTTAATTGGTGGAATTATCTCAATAATTGTGAAAATTTTGTCAAAAGGTACTAAAAAAAATACAAGGAACAGATGTAATATGTATCATTTTGTGGTATAATCTATAGGATAAATGTTCTATGAGCTATATCATAGAATAGAATACAATTAAGAGAAAGTGGGGCACGAAAAATGGGTTTAAAGACATTTAAAGGCGGCGTCCATCCTTACGAAGGCAAGGAATTAGCAAAGGATGCGCCAATTGTGGAAGTTTTACCCAAGGGCGACCTGGTGTATCCGTTATCACAGCATATCGGAGCACCTGCAAGTCCGATAGTGGCGAAAGGCGACAGAGTATTAAAGGGACAGAAAATCGCAGAAGCGGGCGGTTTTGTATCGTCTCCAATTTATGCATCTGCTTCCGGTACTGTAAAAGCTATTGAACCGCGTCGTGTGGCAGTTGGCGATATGGTCAATTCCATCGTGATCGAAAACGACGGAGCGTTCGAAGAGGTTTCTTATACACCGTGTGAAGATGTAACTGCTTTATCAAAAGAAGAGATCATTGATAAAGTAAAAGAAGCCGGTGTTGTCGGCATGGGTGGTGCAGGTTTCCCGACTCATGTAAAATTATCACCGAAAGAACCGGAGAAAATTGAGTACATTATTGCAAACTGTGCAGAGTGTGAACCGTATCTGACGGCAGATTACCGGAGAATGCTAGAAAATCCGGAAGAACTGATCGGTGGTATGAAGATCATCCTTCAGATTTTTGACAAAGCAAAAGGTGTATTCGGTATTGAGAATAACAAACCGGATTGTATCGAAAAACTGCAGGAACTTGTAAAAGATGAGCCGCGTATCGAGGTTTGTCCGTTAGAGACAAAGTATCCGCAGGGTGGTGAGCGTCAGCTGATTTACGCGGTAACAGGACGTTCTATCAATTCTAAAATGCTTCCGGCAGATGCTGGCTGTATCGTAGACAATGTTGAGACGATCATTGCAATTTACAATGCTGTCAAACTTGGCAAACCGGTAACAAACCGTATCTCTACGATCACTGGTGATGCGATCGAGCATCCTGGCAACTTTTTATATAACATCGGTACGAGTTATCAGGAACTCGTTGATGCGGCTGGTGGATTTAAAGTACAGCCTGAAAAGATCATTTCCGGTGGCCCGATGATGGGATTTGCAATGTTCGGATTAGACGTTCCGACCACAAAGACATCATCTTCCCTGTTATGTATGTCACAGGATGAGGTTGCAGCAGCAGAGAAATTACAGACAGCATGTATCAACTGCGGACGTTGTGTGGAGGCATGCCCGGAGCAGTTGATCCCGTCAAGACTTGCAAAGTTCTCAGATAAGGGACTTTCCGAAGAATTTGAAAAATGGCATGGATTAGAGTGTGTGGAGTGCGGCAGCTGCAGTTTTGCATGCCCGGCGAAGAGACAGCTTGCACAGTCCATTAAGACCATGAAGAAACAGGTCCTTGCTGCAAAACGCAACAAGAAATAATGAAAGCATGATTCGCAGAGATTTTCGGAAAATGTGTTTTCACAATATTAAATAAAATTTTAAAACTGAAGAAAGAGGTGGATTCCTGTGAGTGATTTATATCATGTTTCATCATCACCACATGTGCGTTCCAAAGATACAACGGAAAGAATCATGCTTTATGTAATTATTGCATTGCTTCCGACAACTTTATTTGGTATCTATAACTTTGGATACAGAGCACTGATTTTAATTTTAGTAACAATCGCATCCTGTGTTGCATCAGAGTGGATCTTTAACAAGATCGTACATAAAAAACAGACGATCAATGATCTGAGTGCTGTTGTGACAGGATTACTTTTAGCATTGAACCTCCCGGCTACACTTCCATGGTGGGAAGCAGTTCTTGGCGGTGTATTTGCAATTATTGTTGTAAAATGTATGTTCGGCGGCCTCGGACAGAACTTCATGAACCCTGCACTGGGTGCAAGATGTTTCCTTCTGATCGCATTTGCAGCGAACATGACAAACTTTACGATTGATTCTTATACCGGAGCAACACCGCTTGCGGCAATGAGAAACGGGGATGCAGTAAATACCATGGATATGCTGATCGGACGTACTGCCGGAACAATCGGTGAGACTTCTGCAATCGCTATTTTGATCGGTGCGATCTTCCTGATTTTAATGGGAGTGATCGATCTTAGAATCCCGGCAAGCTATATTATAACATTTGTTGTTTTCATGCTTCTTTTCAGCGGACATGGTGCTGACTGGACTTATATTACAGCACAGCTCTGCGGTGGTGGTCTCATGCTTGGTGCATTCTTTATGGCTACTGATTATGTTACTTCACCGATCACACCAATGGGACAGATCATCTTTGGTATCTGCTGTGGTATCTTTACCGGACTGTTCCGTTGCTTTGGTGCAAATGCAGAAGGTGTTTCTTTTGCAATCATCTTAAGCAATATCTTAGTTCCGATGATCGAGAAATATACAGTTCCGAGAGCATTTGGCATGGTAAAAGAAGCCAAAAAGCAGGAAGGAGGCAAATAAGATGAATAAGAAGATCGTTCATGACGCATTAATTTTATTTGCTTTTACAATCGTACTTGGACTTTTACTTGGAGTTGTGTACGGTGTCACAAAACCTTCAATTGACAAGGTAAATGAAGAAAAAACACAGAATGCCTACAAACAGGTATTTACAGATGCAGATCATTTTACAGATTATGCAGATTTTGATGCAGACGCAGCACAGGCTCTGTTAGATGAAAACGGATATTCCGATGAGATCGAGACAGTAGTTGCAGCACAGGATGCATCCGAAAATACACTTGGTTATGTATTTACGGTAACCGCAAAGGACGGAAGTCAGGGATCTATCACATTCTCCGTAGGTATCCAGAATGATGGAACTGTAAATGGTTATTCCATCACATCTATTTCTGAGACACCTGGTCTTGGTATGAAGGCGCAGGAAGAAGATTTCTACGGTCAGTTTGAAAACAAAAAAGTAGATTCCTTTACCGTTGTTAAGTCAGCTCCGTCAGCCGACAACGAGATCGAAGCAATTTCAGGTTCTACCATTACATCAAAAGCTATGGCTAACGGTGTAAATGCCTGCCTGACATACTTCCAGAATGTTTTAGCGGGAGGTACAAATTAATGAACAAGAATGTAGAACGTTTATATAACGGTATTATCAAGGAGAATCCTACCTTCGTTCTGATGCTTGGTATGTGTCCGACATTGGCGGTTACTTCCTCAGCAGTCAACGGACTTGGTATGGGACTTTCCACAACAGTGGTACTTATTTTATCCAATATGCTGATTTCAGCATTCCGTAAAGTGATCCCGGATGGTGTCCGTATGCCGGCATTCATCGTAATCGTTGCATCACTTGTTACCATGGTTCAGTTTATCATGCAGGCATATACACCAAGCCTTTCCGAGTCTTTAGGTGTATATATTCCTCTTATCGTAGTAAACTGTATCATCCTTGGACGTGCAGAAAGCTATGCTTCTAAGAACCCGGTAATCCCGTCTATGTTTGATGGTATTGGTATGGGACTTGGATTTACATTTGGTCTTACCTGCATCGGTTTGATCCGTGAACTTTTAGGAGCAGGTCAGATCTTCGGATTCCAGATCTTATCCTTAAAATGGTTTACACCGATCACAATTTTCGTTATGGCTCCTGGTGCATTCTTAGTATTGTCCTGTCTGGTTGCTATTATGAACATTGTAAGAGCGAAGATGGAAGCAAAAGGAAAACCGTTAGCAGAGCCTGCAGGATGCTTGAGCGGCGACTGCTCCGGCTGCAGCCAGGCTGCACACTGCAGCGGTAAAGCAACTGTAAAAGCAGATGCTGCCGGAAAAGAAGAGTAGGAGGATAGGTACAGATGAAAGAATTACTTTTGATTGCAATCGGTTCTGCGATTGTAAATAACGTTGTATTAAGTCAGTTCCTTGGTATCTGTCCGTTCTTAGGAGTTTCCAAGAAAACAGAGACAGCAGCCGGAATGGGCGGTGCAGTTGTGTTCGTTATCACGATTTCCTCGTTTGTAACAGCACTGATCTATAAATTTATTCTTGCAAACAGCTATCTGATGAGCAAGGGGATCGATCTTACTTATTTACAGACGATCGTATTTATTCTTGTTATCGCAGCATTAGTACAGTTTGTTGAGATGTTCTTAAAGAAATCAATGCCGGCATTGTATCAGAGTTTAGGTGTATACCTTCCTCTTATCACTACAAACTGTGCCGTATTAGGTGTTGCATTAACAAACGTTACAAAAGAATATGGAATCTTAGAGAGTGTTGTAAATGGTTTTGCAACTGCATTCGGATTCCTGATCGCGATCGTTCTGATGGCGGGTCTGCGTGAAAAAATTGAATACAATGATATTCCAAAACCATTTCAGGGTACTGCGATCGTTCTGATCACAGCAGCTTTGATGTCTATCGCGTTTATGGGATTCTCAGGAATGATTTAGGAGGAAAAATAAGATGAACGTTACAGCAATATTAGTTGCAGCCCTTGTTGTGGGCGGCGTAGGTATCTTGATTGGATTTTTCCTTGGTATTTCCGGAGAAAAATTCAAAGTAGAAGTTGATGAGAAGGAAGTTGCTATTTTAGGCGAACTTCCAGGAAATAACTGTGGTGGTTGTGGTTATGCCGGATGTTCCGGACTTGCTGCAGCGATCGCAAAAGGTGAAGCACCAGTCAACCAGTGTCCGGTCGGCGGAGCTCCGGTTGCAGCTAAGATCGGTGCAATCATGGGTGTAGATGCAGGTGCAGGTGAGAAAAAAGTTGCTTTCGTAAAATGTGCAGGTACCTGTGATAAGACACAGAAAGACTATGAGTACACCGGTAATGAGGACTGTGCATCTATGGCATTTGTTCCAAACGGTGGACCCAAAGCATGTAACTATGGCTGCTTGGGATATGGTTCCTGTGTGAAAGCATGTCCATTTGATGCGATCCATATCGTAGACGGCATTGCATTAGTTGACAAAGAGGCATGTAAGGCTTGTGGTAAATGTGTAGCTGCCTGCCCGAAACACTTAATCGAGCTGGTTCCTTACTCTGCAAAACATATTGTTCAGTGTAGTTCTAAGGATGTCGGCAAGAATGTAATGAAGGCATGTTCCGTTGGATGTATCGGATGTCATCTCTGTGAGAAGAACTGTCCGAAGGATGCCGTACATGTCATTGACAATGTAGCATATATTGATCAGGAAAAATGTGTCGGATGTGGTATCTGTGCACAGAAATGTCCGAAGAAGATTATTCTTTAATTTAAGTACAATTAGAAGAACAAAAGAACAGGCTGCTCAAAGCGGTCTGTTCTTTTGTATATTATTTTATAAACATTCAAAAAAATAAGTGATAAAAATTGTTATTAACACAAAAATATGATAAAATATCACTATAACAATATATTTTTTATGAAAATTATACAAAGTGGGTGGACAAAATGGAACTTATTTACGCAAATGATAATTGTACCGGATGCAACAAATGTGTAAGAGATTGTCCGGTGCTGATCGCCAATGTTGCAACAGATGCAGGAAAGGTAACAGTTGACTCTGAAAAATGTATTGCATGTGGGGCATGTTTTGATGCATGTGAGCATAATGCCAGAGAATATCAGGATGACACAAAATCATTTTTTACAGCATTAGAAGCAGGAAAAAAGATTTCTGTTATTTTAGCTCCTGCATTTTTGGCAAATTATCCGCATGAGTATAAAAAGGTACTTGGATATCTGAAGGAAAAAGGTGTAAATCATATTTACAGTGTTTCTTTCGGTGCAGATATCACGACATGGGGATATTTAAAATATATTACAGAACATCAGTTCCTGGGTGGCATTTCCCAGCCATGTCCGGCAGTTGTCAATTATGTGGAAAAATATATTCCGGAATTACTGCCGAAAATGATGCCGATTCATAGTCCGATGATGTGTATGGCAATTTACATAAAAAAATATTTAAAATGTGATGATGAACTTGCATTTATCAGTCCTTGTATCGCAAAGAAGACAGAGATTACAGATCCAAATTGCTATGGCTATGTAAAATATAATGTGACATTTAAAAAGCTTTTTGAAACGATTGGAAATAAATATCAGGGCTGTAAGGAATATGAGGACGAACTGGAATATGGGATGGGTGCGCTTTATCCGATGCCGGGTGGACTCAGAGAGAATGTAGAGCATTTTCTTGGAAAAGAACAGGTGGTAAGACAGGTAGAGGGCGAAGAGGAGGCTTATCGCTACCTGCATGAGTACTTAGAACGTATCAGAACAAACAGGAGACAGCCATTTATGGTCGATATTTTAAACTGTTCGAAAGGATGCATCTACGGAACAGCTACAGAACCGGAACGCAATACGGATGATGTTATGCTGACGTTAAGTGATATGCGAAACAGAGCTTCCGACAGGACAGAAACGAAAAAGGGACTGTTTTGGAAAAAAGGAAAGAATGGTTCTCCATGGGATGACTCCGTGCCGGAAAATGAACGCCTCGCAAATCTGATGAAAGCATTTGCAGATCTGGATATCAATGATTTCGTGCGTAAATATACAAATAAGAATGTTGTTATTAAAGAGCCTTCCGAGCATGAAATTCAGGAGATCTTTACATCCATGAATAAGACGGATGCAGCCAGCCAAAAAATTAACTGTGAGTCCTGTGGCTATTCATCCTGCCGCAATATGGCAAAGGCAATCTATAATCATGTGAATGTAAAAGAAAACTGTGTACATTATGTTAAGAGTGTTGCAGAAAATGAAAAAGAAAAGATCCAGAATCTTATGGAGGAGGAACAGCAAAAACAAGAGATTCATAATCAGAAACTTGCCGGCATTACAGAACAGTTTGTATCTTTGAGCGATAATATTGATCAGCTGGGTGCTGCCAATGAGACGTCAGCAAACGAGGCGACAACTCTTGCACAGCATATACAGGAAATTTCCAATTTCTGTCAGCAGTTAAACAGCTCTTTGGCAACGATATCTGATTTTATTAATATTTATAAGGCTAGTAATGAGGATATTTCCTCGATCGCAGGACAGACAAATCTTCTTTCACTGAATGCTTCCATAGAGGCGGCACGGGCAGGAGAAGCGGGACGCGGATTTGCAGTAGTTGCAAGCGAAATACGTGAATTGTCTGATTCGACAAAAAATCTGATCGTTGAAAATGATGCGAAAGCAGAAGAGATCATTCCTAAGATTAATGCAAGCATTGATTCGATCAAAGATCTGATTGAGAATATTAATGAAATGAACGAGAAAGTAGCAACGATTGCTGCAACATCGGAGGAGATTTCGTCACAGACATCCTGCGTGCAGAGTATGGCAGATGAACTTCGCGATGCAGTAGAAAATATATAGAAATGACAGTTTTGTAAAGCAGACAGATGGAAATAGCAATTTATCAAAAAAATACATCTGACAACAATACTCCGGTTGTCAGATGTATTTTTTTCAATAAATTTAAAACTGTTTTTGGGTAAATGTTACGAGTTCCTGCATTTTTGAAGCAATATTATCAAGTATATCTGTGTTTTTACTTTCGGCTTCTAACGTCTCGTGTGCATGTGCAGTCAGTTCTTCTGATATTGCAGAAAGTGTCTGGACGGAATCAGAAATAACCTGATTTGCATCTTTTAATTCTGAGGTGCTTGTGGTCAGGTTCTGTATACCATTTTGAATGGAAAGTGTATTTTCATGAATGGAAGAGAAGCTGTCTGCAGTATTTTGCGCACTTTCTTTTTCCTGATTGATACCGCCAATCATCTGCTGTATCACAGTAACAACTTCATTGATAGCAGAAGTAACATTATTGATCAACTCAGTTATCTTTATGGTCGCATCCTTTGTCTGTGAAGCCATTCCTGTGATTTCGGTGGCAACAACAGAGAACCCTTTTCCTGCTTCTCCGGCTCTTGCAGCTTCAATACTTGCGTTTAGTGCGAGAAGGCTGGTCTGGGATGTAATCCCGCCGATCAATTCTACGATAGAATGCATTTCTTCCATATAATGATTTAATGTTTCTAACTTTGCGGCAGCTTCCACGCTGTTTTCAACAGAAGTATCTACCTGGCTGGCAAGAAGGTGCATGGAATTACTTCCTTCTGTTACGATGTCTAACGTGTGCTGCATATTTTCACTGATCTGCTGTGTTACATCATTGACAACCACAATTTTATCCTGAATGGATTTTGTCTGCACACCCTGTTCCCTAACTGCTTCTGTTGCATCTGCTGTACCGCTGGATACTTCCTGCATGGCATGCTGGGTTGTCTGGGCTGCGGTGCTTAATTTATCAAGTTCCTGATGGATACTGTTGATTTCCTGATTAACATGATCTGATAATTCAGACAGGTTTGTCAGTAATTTCTCTGACTGTGTCTGGGATTCCTCGGCACGTTTGATTTTCTGTGTCATATTGAGGTTTAAAGTCTGTGAAGTATAGTAAGAATAAATACCGACCATAATCATAATGACGACCTGGATTACAGCATTGTCCTGTCCGGAATAACCAAATTTTCCATTCTGAGAACCTACAATTACGACAATAAGACTTTCAATCGTGGTTCCGGCGTTGACCATAAGAGAATATTTTACATCGTTATAAACGGAAATAATTAAAATCATTGGAATAACGAATAAAAAAACCAGACCGTTTGTGGCAGTAAAAAGTGCAAAACTGTAAAAAACAGCAAAACCGATCGCAACGAGATGTTTGATCGCGGCTGATTCATGTGATTTGTTCCAGAAATAAAATTCTGCAATGACAGGTGCAAAACCGAGAATCATAATGATAAGAATATAACCCCAGGTCTGAAGTCCGGAAAGCACCTGCAAAATACAAAACAGTGTCATGATACTCGAATCAATCAGATGAGCATACATACAGGTTTTATTATTTCGTTCAAGATCGCTGAAAGTGGTTTGGCTCATAAATATGTCTCCCTTTATGTATAGTTATTCAGTAGGAATGGTAATTCATCAAAACATTTGTGTTTATTGTACTACTTTTTAGACAAATATACAATAACGTGATTTTGAAAACAGGCGAGCACAACTTGACATTTTCAGTCAGGCTATGCGTCAAAGATCATATTGTGCCAGAGTTTTTTAGATAAGAAAGATAACGTTCAGACAGCTTTATTTTTGTATAAATTTCCGCATATTCTTTTGGTGAAAGTGTATCAATATAATTTTCAGGAAAATCTTTTTGGATTCCGGCGGCTTTTGCGAGGTCTGCAGCCTTGTTATATGCAATAGCAGCTTTTTCCTCACTAGAATAGGTTCCGACGATATAGTTGCCATTAATATGTATCGTAGCACGATATTTGGTAATTCCTTTTACCATATAACGAGCGACACCGTGAAAACGGTTAATCACAAGGATGTTAGCATAACGATAGTCCGATGGGTCCCCGTTGACAAACTGATAATCCCTGCCGGCAACTGCATATGGACGTATCCCATAGCGTGACAGAATGGAATACTGCATCCCGTAATCACTGACAAAAAGGTGTCCCTGCCGTTTCTGGATCTTGTGACTGGAATAATAAAAAAGATCGTCAATGTCAAATTTTAATTCTTCATGTTCTGAAAGGAAATAACTGAAATATCCTTTACGGAGATAGATCGGATTTTTAAAATAGAGTCCATTATCACGAAAATTAAGCAAAATGATGATTTTTTCATATGGAAGAGTTGTTTTGTATGAGTAGACATTGTCAATGGTTATGACTGAGTCAGAAAGAGCCTGTGATGCTTCCTTATAAGCCAGATGAGCTGTATCTTCTGATGAAAAACTTCCAAGACTGATGTGTTTGCCGGAATAATTGATGCTGGAACGATAGTAGATGGTTCCATCTATTTTTGTAGCAGGAAAAACTCCTTTTAACATAAAAATCTCCATTCTGCGGTTAAAGTTGTTATGATGCATTGATGAGATGTAATCAGCATATCATGTTTCCGGAAAGGTTGCAAGATGATGCGATTTTTGTAAAATAATATTTTCATACGTTAAAGCATTGACATGAAGCAATCATTTCCTATATAATACTAAAAAGTATTGATATAATACTGGAAGGTATTGGAAATCCCAAACTTAATTACGATGAATAAAAAGATAAGAGGACGAAGAAAATGGAATTAATGTATGCAAGCACAAGAGACGCAAATGAAAAAGTGACAGCATCACAGGCAATTTTAAAAGGACTGGCAAATGATGGCGGTTTATATGTACCGACTGAGATCCCGTCTTTGGATGTAAGCATGGAAGAACTTTCTAAGATGACTTATCAGGAGACTGCCTATGAAGTACTCAGACTGTTTCTGACAGATTATACAGAAGAAGAGCTGAAAAACTGTATTAATGCTGCCTATGACAGTAAGTTTGATACAGAAGAAATCGCACCGTTAGTGGACGCAGATGGTGCGTATTATCTTGAATTGTTCCATGGTCCGACGATCGCTTTTAAAGATATGGCATTATCCATTCTGCCACATCTTCTGATCACTGCAGCAAGAAAGAATAATGTCAAAAATGATATCGTGATCCTGACCGCTACATCCGGTGATACCGGAAAGGCAGCATTGGCAGGCTTTGCAGATGTAAAGGGAACCAAGATCATTGTATTTTATCCAAAGAATGGCGTCAGCCCGGTACAGGAAAAGCAGATGGTAACACAGAAAGGTGATAATACTTTTGTTGTTGGTATCCATGGCAATTTTGACCAGGCACAGACCGGTGTTAAGAAAATGTTTTCTGATGCAGAATTTGCAGAGGAGATGGACGCTGCAGGTTATCAGTTTTCATCTGCAAACTCTATCAATATCGGACGTCTGGTACCACAGATTGCATACTATGTATATGCATATGCAAAATTATATGCAAACGGTGTGATTGCAAAAGATGAGAAGATCAATATTGTGGTTCCTACCGGTAACTTTGGAAATATCCTGGCAGCGTTTTATGCAAAAAATATGGGCATTCCGGTAGCAAAACTGATTTGTGCTTCAAATGAGAATAAAGTCCTTTATGATTTCTTCTCTACCGGTACCTATGATAAGAACCGCGAATTTATGCTGACAAGTTCTCCATCTATGGATATTCTGATCTCAAGCAACCTTGAACGTCTGATCTATCGTATTGCAGGTGAGGATGCTGTGAAGAATGCTGCACTGATGAAAGAATTAAATACAACCGGCAAGTACGAGATCACACCGGAAATGAAAGAGAAACTTGCTGATTTCTACGGAAATTATGCGAGCGAGAAAGAGACAGCAGATACCATCCGTGATCTGTATGAGAAAACAGGTTATGTGATTGATACACATACAGCAGTTGCTGCATCTGTATATCATAAATATAAAAAAGATACGAATGACACAGATACCAAGACCGTGATCGCATCAACAGCAAGTCCGTTTAAATTCAGCAGAAGCGTTATGGATGCGATTGATCCAAAATATGATTCTTTATCTGAGTTTGAGCTGGTGGATGAATTAAGCAGGATCGGCAATGTAAAAATTCCACAGGCAATCGAGGAAATCCGCAGTGCCGAGGTTCGCCATAAGACTGTATGTGAAGTGGAAGAGATGCCAGAGGTTGTAAAACAGTTCCTTGGAATATAATAAATAAGCAGATAACAGAAAATAGAATGTTCATTCCGCAAACATTCTATTTTCATCAAAAAAACGACTGTGTTTTGCACAGTCGTTTTTTTATCATAATGAAATTTATAATTCGTTGTGAATCAGTTCAAAGATAAAATGAATCGTTCCGAAAGAATAAACAACCGGTAACAGATATGCTTCATGTTCAAATGTGATCAATTCATCTGTCACAACATTTGGAACATCAAGCTGCAGTTCAAGCCCCTGTTCGTTTGACATATTAACGTTGAACAGACCATTATGAAGATTTAAGAAATCTTCAAGAGAGGACTGTACATATTCATCAAAACTGTTGAAATCTTCATCAACATAACGGGATGCAAATGCAATACATGTACTTTCCGGCATGTCAATATAAGTACGGATGGAAAACTTACCGTTGATCTGCTGGCTGATACAATAGTTTGTCGGATATTCTTTACAAAGTTCAGGACGAACTGGTGAAAAATCATCTCCGATAAAACGAACGAGATCGTTAAACAAAAGATGCAGGAAAGAAAGTTCACCAGGTGAAAGCTGACGTTCTGCAACGACAAAGAAATTTTCTACAAGGTGGTTTACGATATCCTTTGTCTCTGCGGACATATCTGCATCATAAAGTTCATTATCTGACTGATAACCGATGATAAGAGACTGAAGCTGCTCATTATTAATAACACCATCATTTAATAATGCCTGACCAAGAAGTAAGAAGTTAGGATTCTGTGTCTGCAGTAACTCTGTAACCTGTGCTTCTGTCAGATAGCCCTCGCGGATGGCAAGTTCGCCGAAACGTTTATCTTCATGTGTCTGCATGATGATTACGCGGTCCACTTCACTGGCTGACATATATCCTGCATGCATGGCGAGAGTTCCTAATTTCGGATGCTCAGAATTTGCTTCCTGCATAGCATGCATTAACTGTTCTTTTGTGATTCCGTGTGATAATAAGTAGTTTCCGAAAAATTGAGCGTACATGTCTATCTCCCTTCAAATCTTGAAGTAATAATATGTTCGATCTGATCCGCATTGATCGGTTTCTGGATAAAATCACTGGCACCTGCCTCAATGGCTTCGCGGAGCTGGGACTGCGTACCGACAGAAGAGACAATAATGATAGTAGCATCTGGATCAAAATCAGTAATCTCATGTATGACAGCATTGCCATCTTTGATCGGCATAACGATGTCAAGAAATACAAGCGAAGGGGATTCTTTTTTGTAAATATCAATAGCATCCTGTCCGTTTGCAGCCTCTAAAAATGTTGGTGTGCCAAACTGGGAGAGGATATCCTTTAACTGTTTTCTTGCTAAAATAGAATCGTCACTGATGAGAATTTTTGTGTCATCAAATTTCATGGTTTTTTGCCCCCTTCTATAAGTATGTTGTTTTTATTTTACACTAATCGGCGCAAGAGTTCAATGTTTCTTGACCGAAAATATGGGATTTTATGTAAAAAAACAAATTAAAACGTCTGGTTGCGCCAATTTTGTATTGCGTTTATAATAAAAAACATGAGACAAAAAAGTCGAAATACAAAGATTTATGCTGGAGGTTTAAAATGAAAGTAATGGTTGTATTTGATGCGGTAATTCTGCTTTTTGGGATCTATATGGTAGTATCTTCACTTCAGATGAAAAAAAGTGGCAGGATCAATGCCATGGTAATTGCAGAAGAAGAGATGAAAAAATGTAAAGATACAGCAGGATTTATAGCATTTATTTACTGGAGAGAGGCGTTGTTCGGAGGAATCGTTGCCCTAGTCGGACTGGTTGGTATCATCAATGAACTTACGAATTTCTTAGGAAAGCTGACTTTGGCAGAACTTGTGATCTTTCTTGGGTCATTTTTATGGTTCCAGAACAGCTTAAAGACTGCACGGGAAAAGTTCCTGCACATTTAAGACGTTCATAGGAGAGCATATTTTCACAAGATACAGATGATAGTCACACAGCCGTCACATAAGCCGGTTATAGTAATGAACAGAAAAAAGTCAGTTTGTGGGAGGAAATGAGACGTTATGGAACGCATTTTAGTTGTAGACGATGAAGATAAGATCCGTGCGATCATCCGGAAATATGGAGAATTTGAAGGGTATGAGATCACAGAGGCACATGATGGGATGGAAGCAGTCGAAATTTGCCGGAAAGAAGATTTTGACCTGATCATACTAGATGTAATGATGCCGGAACTGGATGGGTTTTCAACCTGCCGGGAAATCCGCAAATTCAAAGAAATTCCTGTTATTATGCTATCGGCACGCGGTGAAGAATATGACAAGATTCACGGATTTGAACTTGGAATCGATGATTATGTGGTAAAACCGTTTTCTCCACGTGAACTGATGATGCGTGTGAAAGTTGTGATCAGCAGAAACAATAAAAAAGATGTAAGAAACGGACATGAAATTTTTCAGGCGGAAGGTCTGATTATTGATTTTACGGGACGGACTGTGACCGTAGACGGAAAACGTGTCGAAATGTCACCAAAAGAATATGAACTTTTGTTTTATCTGGTGAGAAACCGTAATATTGCACTTGATCGTGAGAAGCTGATCACAGAGGTATGGGGATATGATTATTATGGAGATGACAGAACATTAGATACCCATATCAAACTTTTGAGGAGCAGCCTTGGGGAATACCGCAAATTTTTAGTGACACTAAGAGGGGTGGGATACCGGTTTGAAGCATGAAAAAATCAGTATTAAGTGGAGGGTATTTACTTATCTGCTCATATTTACAGGAATACTTCTTGTTGTATTATGGCTGATCCAGATCTGTTATCTGGATTCATTTTATACCATGATCAAAAGCAGGGAAGCAGAACAGGTTACATCAGTGGCTGCAGGAATATTAACATCAGACGAAGAAGATAAAGATACCATGATCCATGATATTGCAGCCAAAAATAACATGGCGGTATATGTAACAGATATACAGGGGAATGAAATATACAGCGCAGAGTATATTGTAAATTCAAGACTCACAGATATGCCGTCAGAGCAGATACAATATTATTATGAACAGGCAAAAGAACATGGCGGTATATTTAAGGTAGAATACGAAGGTGGGATCAACCCGGAGTTCTGGGATGATAACATGAAAAAACCTGAAAATGTAGAAGAAGATTTACTGAGGGATGAAAAAGAACCGTTAGAACCTGCCACAGAAGATGGAACCGAAAACGGAAATGAACGTGTTTTTCATGGCTTTTTACAAAAACGGGGACAGGAGCGCATTAAGAGTGTGATCTATGTGAAAGCAGTGGAGTGTAAAGGTCAGGAATATATTCTGATGGTCAATACACAACTGACACCGGTGGATGCAACAGTCAATACACTGCGTATTGAGCTGGTATGGATCACGGTTATTATGATTTTGCTTTCACTTGGAATTGCTCTTTTGTTATCCAGGCAGATATCAAAGTCACTGATCCGGATCAATGAGTCAGCGAAAGCACTTGCAAAGGGAGATTTTGATGTACGTTTTGATGGAAAAGATTATCGTGAAGTAGCAGAACTTTCAGATACGCTCAATGCAACAGCGAAAGAACTTGGCAAAAATGAGTCTCTGCGGAGGGAATTGATTGCAAACGTATCACATGATTTAAGAACGCCTCTTACGATGATCATTGCCTATGCAGAGGTGATGCGGGACCTTCCGGGAGAAAACACACCGGAAAACGTCCAGGTGGTGATCGATGAAGCCGGACGACTGACAAACCTTGTAAATGACATGCTTGATATATCAAAACTTCAGGCTGGTGTTATGGAAAAAAATGATACCGAATACAATCTGACGGAAAGTATCGAATCTGTTCTTGAACGCTATAATAAACTGAAAGAGCAGGATGGTTACTGCATACATTTTGAATATGACAGAAAAGTTCTGGTAAAGGCGGATGAATACAAGATATATCAGGTGATCTATAATCTGATCAACAATGCGGTCAATTATACCGGAAAAGATAAAACAGTGTGGGTGCGTCAGAAAATTTTACAGGATTATGTTCGGATAGAAGTGACAGACAGCGGAGAAGGTATTGCAGAAGATGCACTTCCTTATGTGTGGGATCGCTATTATAAAGTGGATAAAACACACAGGCGCGCTGTAATGGGAACGGGTCTGGGCCTTTCCATCGTAAAAAATATTCTGGAACTTCATCATGCCAGATATGGTGTGGAGAGCACCCCCGGATGTGGATCAACATTCTGGTTTGAGCTTCCAATAGAAAAATAGCAGAATTGAGAAAAACGCTGACTTTCCGGTCAGCGTTTTTCCATTGGAATATATTCTTTATGTTCACCAATATTTTTATAAGCAGGACGCATGATCTTACCGTTGATGGCAACTTCTTCAAGACGGTGGGCACTCCATCCGGCAATCCTGGCAATCGCAAAGATCGGAGTATAAAGTTCCACTGGAAGTCCTAACATACTGTAAGCAAAGCCGCTATAAAAATCGACATTTGGACTGACACCTTTATAGATCTGACGTTCATCTGCGATGATCTTTGGTGCTAATCGTGATACAGCATCATAGAGAGCGAATTCTTTTTCATAGCCTTTTTCGGCAGACAGTTTTTCTACAAATGAACGGAAAATGCGTGCACGAGGATCAGAAAGAGAATATACCGCATGCCCCATACCATAGATCAGACCGGCATGGTCAAAAGCCTCTTTATGTAATAAAGCTCTCAGATAGCGGCTGATTTCCTCTTCGTCATTCCAGTCGGAGAGGTTTGCTTTCATGTCTTCAAACATGCGGACAACTTTGATGTTGGCACCACCGTGCTTTGGACCTTTTAAGGAACCTAAGGAAGCGGCGATCACAGAATAAGTATCTGTTCCGGATGAAGATACCAGATGTGTGGTAAAAGTGGAGTTATTTCCACCTCCGTGCTCCATATGAAGAATCAGCGCTGTATCTAAAAGTTTTGCCTCTAAAGGTGTAAACTGGCTGTCCGGACGCAGAATATGCAGAATGTTTTCTGCAGTGGAATATTCGGCTTTTGGTGGATGAATAAAAAGGCTTGCACCATCATGATAATGTTTATAAGCCTGATAACCATATACGGAAAGAAGCGGAAACAGGCTGATAAGCTGTAAACATTGCCGCAGTACATTTGGAAGCGATATATCATCAGCAAGATCGTCATAGGAATAGAGCGTAAGAACACTCCTTGCAAGCGTATTCATCATATCTTTGCTTGGAGCTTTCATGATAATATCGCGGACAAAACTGGTAGGAAGCGTACGGTATTCACTGAGCATTTTTGTAAATTCCATCAGTTCTGTTTTGGTGGGAAGTTTTCCAAAAAGAAGCAGATAAGTACATTCTTCGAAACCAAAGTGGCTGTTTTCCGATGTGCCGTCAATAATATCTTTGACATTGTAACCACGGTAATAAAGTTCACCATCTGCCGGGCGCATTTCACCGTCGATCATTTTTGTGGAACAGACATCAGATATTTCTGTAAGACCGACTAAAACACCTTTACCATTAATATCGCGCAGACCACGTTTAACATCGTATTTTGTATAGAGAGCAGGATCAATTCTGGCACACTGTTCGCTGAGCTTTGACAGATGCTGTAATTCCGGGGTAATTTCGCAGAAACGATTGGCAGTCATAATAATCCTCCGTATTTTTTGATTTATTACTTTATAACATTAAAGTATTTTTACTTATCATATCATAAGTATTTCTTATGACACAAGAGTTTTCTAAAAAAACTTTTCATGAAAGAGTTTTTCAGGTAAAATATAAACAGATGACTTAACACATTTAAAGAGAGGAAACAAAAATGGATATAAAGAAACTGGCACAGGAATCAATAGCGGCAAAAGAATTTGCTTATACACCGTATTCACATTTCAGGGTAGGAGCTGCCCTGCTTACAAAAGATGGAAAAATATACCGGGGATGTAATATAGAAAATGCTGCCTATACACCGACAAACTGTGCAGAGCGGACAGCTTTTTTTAAAGCTGTATCAGAAGGGCAAAAAGAATTTACTGCGATTGCGATCAACGGGGACGCAGATGACTATCTTTATCCATGTGGGGTATGCCGGCAGGTCATGGCAGAGTTTTGTGATCCGGAAACATTTCAGGTGATTCTTGTGAACACACCGGATGATTATAAGATATTTACATTGGAAGAGTTGCTGCCTGGAGCATTTACAAAGAAGGATATCACAAAAGCAACCGGAAAAGAGTTGTAAAATATAGCTGATAAACTTGACAGACAGCACAGGAAATAGGATAATTTTTACAGATATGTTTGGAATCTGAAACAGAAAAGATAAAGGAGAGACAAACAGATGAAAGAGAGTTATGGAACAAGTTCCAGTGGAAATTTAAAAGAAGCTGTACGGGGGTTGGGGAATCCGGCATTTTTGATCCTGATGTCAAATGCAGAGCAGCTTGAAGCTCATGCAGCTGAACTGGAAGAATTATATCCGGGTGTACCGAGCATTGGATGCATCGGAATGAGTTACCAGACAGGTGTGACGGAAAAAGGTGTCAGTGTAACAGCGTTTGAAGGTGTAGAGGCTGTGACAGACGTATTAGAGCAGGCATCCATCATGCCGGTCAAATATATCAGCAGGGTTGAAAAGGCTTTACAGAAGATAAATGCGTCATCTGAAAATACTGTCTGTATTGATTTTTGTACAGGGAATGATGCGGCGGTTCTTACGACCATGTACAGTATTCTGGAAAAAAAGAAAATTTCACTGACAGGTGGAACAGGGGATGGTGGAAAAGTTTCCGTAAATGGAAAGGTATATGAAGATGCAGATGCTTTTGCATTTGTGAAAAATACCGGTGGCAAAGTTAAAGTGTATAAGGAAAATATTTATTATCCACTTCCACAGTATCGTTTTATTGCATCAAATACAGACCGCAGTAAATACACAGTCGGGGAACTAAACGGAAAGCCGGCAAAACAGGTCTATGAAGATACACTTGGTATCCGGGAACAGGATATTGTAAACCAGACTTTTAAAAACCCGATCGGTAAAAAGAACGGGCAGGATATCTGTATTATCTCAATCAAAGAAGTAGCGGGAAATGCATTGGGCTGCTATCGTCAGGTCAATGATTCCGATGTGCTTTATCTGCTTGAGACGAATGATTATCCTTCCATCGTGGAAGAGACGGTGCGGCAGATCAAAGGTGATTTTGCAAGGATTTCTGGTGTTTTTTCCGTAAATTGCATTTTCCGTTATCTATTCTTCTCCCAGGAGCATTATATGGATCAGTATTTAAAGACAATGGGGACACTTGGTATGCATGCAGGTTTAGTTGGTTTTGGGGAACATTATAACAGCCAGTTTGTAAATCAGACCATGTCGTGTGTTGTATTTGAGTAAGGGGGAGAGAGAATGTTTCAATTCAAAAAAGAGATAAAAGAACAGGTGAGTCAGACAGAAGAAAAATTAAATCTGCATCCGGTAATACATGTGTCTGAAAGTCTGCTTGACTACCAGAAAAAACTTTCACAGACAGAGGTAAGATCTCTGGATGAATTACAGGAAATCCAGAATGCATTTCAGGCGGTTTTAGAGGAAAATGAACAGCTCAAAGAGAAGCTTGGCTCTTTTCATGAAACGTTTGAAACAGTTGGCGAAACGTCAGGACAGTTTGCCGGTGTGCGAGAAGATATTACAAAATCGGTGGAAGAGGCACAGCAGAAAGTCGGTGGCTTAAAGGAGAGTTCAGGGGAAGTACAGGAACATTTTGATGAGATCCAGCGCACATTCGAAGATTTCCAGGCATCCGTGCAGAAAATCAAAGAATGTATGGGACAGATCATCTCAATTGCCAACCAGACCAATATGCTTGCATTGAACGCATCCATTGAGGCGGCGCGTGCCGGGGAGCAGGGAAAAGGATTTGCCGTTGTTGCAGAGGAAGTAAAGAATCTCGCCAGTGAGATCAAAAGCCTTGTCAGCACCGTAGATGGAAGCATTGTGGAAGTGGAACAGGATACGGAAAATTTAAACCAGAGCATTGCTACATCGAAAGAGTCACTCGGGAAAAGCTTAGAGAGTGCAGATGAGACATATGAGGTGTTTGACCGTATTACGGCGGCTGCAAGCGGAGCAGACCAGGTACAGCAGGAGATTGCAGGCGTGCTTGATGATTCAAGGGAAAAACTTGCCGATGTAAACCGTTCGCTTGAGCGGGAAAAGGCAGAGTATGATACAGTTCGCATGCATATAGAGCGGGCAAATGATCTTGGAACACAAAAGAGTACCATGTTCGAAAATATGGAGAATTTACTGGTGCAGATCACACCGATTGCAAAAGAGTTAGAACAGAAGAATTTTACAGCCGGAGAATAAAAAAAAGGGTGACATTATTTTACAAAAACTGATTGACAAAAAAATAACATTGTGTATATTTATATTAGCGGAATTTTTTAAAAAATACCCTGATTATTTTAAAGGAAAGAGGTTAAAGAGCAATGGCAAATATCGATTTAAGCAAGTATGGCATTACCGGAGTAACAGAGATCGTTCACAATCCTTCTTACGAGATGTTATTCGAGGAAGAGACCAAAGCAGGTCTTGAGGGTTATGAGGTTGGTAAGGAAACAGAACTTGGTACAGTTAACGTTATGACTGGTATCTATACAGGACGTTCCCCGAAAGATAAATATATCGTTATGGACGAGAATTCAAAAGACACTGTATGGTGGAATTCAAAAGAATATCCAAACGATAACCATCCTATGTCAGAGGAAACATGGGCAGCAGTGAAAGATCTTGCAAAGAAAGAGCTTTCAAACAAGAGACTGTTCGTAGTAGATGCTTTCTGTGGAGCAAATAAAGATACACGTATGGCAGTTCGTTTCATCGTTGAGGTTGCATGGCAGGCTCATTTCGTAACAAACATGTTCATCAAGCCAACAGCAGAAGAATTTGAGAACTTTGAGCCGGACTTTATCGTATACAATGCTTCAAAAGCAAAAGTTGAGAACTACAAAGAGTTAGGTCTTAACTCAGAGACATGTGTTGCATTCAACATTACATCCAAAGAGCAGGTTATCGTCAATACATGGTACGGCGGAGAGATGAAGAAAGGTATGTTCTCTATGATGAACTACTATCTCCCACTTAAAGGCATCGCTTCCATGCACTGTTCAGCAAACGCTGATATGAACGGCGAGAATACAGCAATCTTCTTCGGACTTTCCGGAACAGGAAAGACAACACTTTCTACAGATCCGAAACGTCTCTTAATCGGTGATGATGAGCACGGCTGGGATGACAACGGTGTATTCAACTTCGAGGGTGGATGCTATGCAAAGGTTATCGGTCTTGACAAAGAGTCTGAGCCGGATATCTACAATGCAATCAAACGTAACGCACTGTTAGAGAACGTTACTGTTGATGCAAACGGAAAGATCGATTTTGATGACAAGAGCGTTACAGAGAACACTCGTGTATCTTACCCGATCAACCACATTACCAATATTGTTAAACCTGTATCATCTGCACCGGCTGCAAAGAATGTAATCTTCTTATCAGCAGATGCATTCGGAGTACTTCCTCCAGTATCTATCCTGACACCAGAGCAGACACAGTACTACTTCCTGTCTGGATTTACAGCAAAACTTGCTGGTACAGAGCGTGGAATCACAGAGCCGACACCTACTTTCTCAGCTTGCTTCGGACAGGCATTCTTAGAGCTGCATCCTACAAAATATGCAGAAGAGCTTGTTAAGAAGATGGAGAAGAGCGGCGCTAAAGCATACCTTGTAAATACAGGATGGAATGGAACAGGAAAGAGAATCACAATCAAGGATACAAGAGGAATCATCGACGCTATCCTTTCTGGTGATATTCTTAAAGCTCCAACAAAGAAAATCCCAATGTTCAACTTCGAGGTTCCTACAGAGCTTCCAGGTGTAGATTCAGGTATTCTTGACCCACGTGACACATATGCAGATGCATCTGAGTGGGAGACAAAAGCAAAAGATCTTGCTGACAGATTCATCAAGAACTTTGCTAAATACGAAGGAAACGATGCTGGTAAAGCATTAGTTTCTGCAGGTCCTCAGAAATAATAAAGTGCACGCTTTGCGAGCAGACTTATTGTTATGAATGACGATCGGGTGTGACTTGGTTCACACCCGATTTTTTAATTCATAGGAAATTATGTCCTATGAATTAAAAAGCCCTCCGGGCAGGATCGCACTGCGTCGGAGTGGAATTATGTCGCTGGAGCGACCCGCCGCAGGCGGAGAATCCTGTAAAGCAGGATTCTTTCTTGCAGTAAAAAATAGGAGGATATTTATGCTGACTTATGGAATTGACTGGGATGATGTGATTTCTGATCTGAATACACATGCAATTACGCTTGCAAATAAGGAACATGCCTTGAATCTGAAATTAGAAGATATCAATTCATGGGAAAATGTCGGTAAGGCATCGATCATCAAGCAGTACTATCAGGACGAACGGATTTATCGTATGCAGACAGTGACGGATGAAGCCAAAAATTTCATACATGAACTGCAGAAAAAAGGGAAAGTATATATTATTACAGCAATTGCACCGCAGTTTATGAGCCTGCGCGCAGAACAGATTCTGACAGCATTTCCTGATTTTCCGGAACAGAATATTATTATGGGATTCCAGAAATCGCTGGTTCGTTTTGATGTTACGTTAGATGATGGACCGCATAATATTCTTAAAAGTTGTGCTAAATATCCGGTTTTAATGCGCCGCCCATGGAATGATTCACTTAGCGGCATTCTATCTGTAAATCATTATGGGGAATTTTTGCAGTTAATAGATCAGATCAAAGAGTCAATGCTGTTAGATAAAAAGCCGGTTTCATTTCCGTCTGTGATAGCATTGGTCGGACCGTCCGGTTCCGGCAAAAATGAACTTGCCAAAAGGTTAGAAAAAGCGGGAGCAGGAAAGATTGTTCATTCGTATACGACAGGAACAGCAGATGGGTTCCATCAGAGACTTTCGGCTGAAGAGTTTAAAAATAAAAAAAATGATTTTGTAACAGTAACCGTGTATGCCGGAAATAAATATGGTATCCTGGCGTCTGATATTGCAAAAATGATCGAAGATGGGATTAATCCGATCGTGCCGCTTGATATCGGTGGTGCAATAGCTATGAAACGATTGTTTTCAACAGCCATATTGTTTTGCAGGAGCAGTCGTGAAAAAATGATTTCCAATATTTTAGAAAAAACTATCAGTAATCAGGAAAAAATGTACCGTCTATTATCATTGGAAAATGAAATTGACAATGAAGAACTCTGTGACTTCTCTATACGGACAGATAATATGGAAGAAGCTATTGAACAGGTAAGGATGCTTTTGTCAATAGAGAAAATAGATAGAAAGTAAAACAAAATTTGGCACTAATTAATAGTTGCGAAATGGGGCATATTAAAGTATAATAAGACTATCAAAAACGGCCTGGGATGTGCGACACCCTACATTTTTGAACCTACATTTACTTTTATGGGATTCTTATATTCGAAGGCAGATGTCAAGCCATCAGTACTTCAGTACATGAGCAGTGGAAGACAGAAACCGACGTGCGGTTACCCACCTAGCGGTCGCTAGGAGTCAAAAACGTAGGAAACGGCATTTTGGGTTTTTGACAAAAGATCATAAGGTACAGAAGATTTTTTAGTACAGAAGAGATGAAGAGTACAAAAGAAAATTTGATGTACAGAAGAATATTTGGCATACAGATGAAAAAGATCTGCTATACAAAAGAATATTTAAAATACAAAAGAACTTTTGTTTTCGGACAAAAGATCAGGGAAGCTGCTTTGAAATATAAGCAGCTTCTTTTGTGCAATAAAATGACAGAAATTATATGTATTTGGTACAGAAACGGGGCTCAACGTGAAAAAAAGAAATATACCTAAAATTTCAGCAGTCATACTGGGAGTTTTAATTTGTGTTTTTATAGGTGTACTTATAAACAAACTGAAAGAGAATTATGATCCGGAAGTTTTTTCGGAAGATTATATCAGTATTGATGAAGTAAAACAGGAACTGGCTTTTACCGTGTATTCAAAGGATGAATGGGACGACTGGTTTTCAGGCAGGAAACAGGAGTATCTGACACAGTCAGTGCTGGATGAACTGTTAAAAAAACTGGGTGTTTCAGAACAGATTGATTTTGTGGTAAAAAGAAAAAACTCAGCCATCCCGCGTACAGAATGGAATCAGATATATGAGCAGATACTTGGATTTCTTGATATGGAACAGAGCGTGACAAAAGAGTCTTTGCTTGTGTTAAATAGTCTGGAGCTGGATGATCAGACGGTTCTTGTAACGAATCAGGGTGACTATTATACCAGATTACAAAATACATATTTTACAAACTGGATGGCATATGAGATTTATATAAGAGAGAATCAGTGCATTGGCATTGCACAGGTATCCAGACAGGGACAAACGGTCGAGAATGTATATTTAAAATCCTGCCAGAGGGAACAAATCTGTTTTTTATTTGCCGGTGCAGTTTATGAAATAGAATTGAACGATGATCAGATATCCTGCGAACCGGGAGTCTGTGACCTCGTATTTACGGATGGTACGCTTACTGCAATCAAGACAAAACAGGATTTTATACAGGGGCAGATGTTGTCTTATGATGATTCTGAGATTGAGATAGAAGATTATGGAAGAATCCACCATAATGGAAAACTTCCGGTTTATCAGACTTATGGCGATGTGTCTGAAAAATCGATATCGGATGTTGTTTTAGGTAACATGGATGTTGCTTATGTGACAGCAGGGAAGGAAGTCTGTGCGATCCTTATTCTACAGCCTGCTGATATAAAAAATATCCGGGTTCTTCTTTTAGCGGATGATGGTACAAATGTCCGGAAAGATATATATTTAAAATGTTCTGCGAAAGCTGTAGTGACCTGTGGCGATGAAACAAAAAATACAGAACCGGATGAACTTCTTCACCCTGCGGATGCATTGACAGATACCTCTGGAAAAACTTATGTTTTGAAGCCGGAAACGGAAGATGGACGGATCTATCTGTGTGACCAGAATGGGACAGCTACGTCAAATGGCTATTTTGGAACGATCGAGGTGAGAAATACAGAGAATGGGTATACGGTCGTGAATGAGCTGCCATTAGAAGAATATTTATCTGCGGTTGTGCCAAGTGAAATGCCGTCAAATTTTTCGGCAGAGGCATTAAAGGCACAGGCGGTATGTGCGCGCAGTTACGCTTATATACAGCTTATGCGGGCAGATCTTGCGGCATACGGAGCGCATATCAATGACAGTACATCTTATCAGGTTTACAATAAAGTGGAGCAGACCAAGGAGTCCGTTGCGGCTGTCGATGCAACATGTGATCAGGTGATGACCTGGATGGGAAAGGTTGTGGAGGCATATTATTTCTCTACATCAATGGGGTATACAGATACGGCAGAAATCTGGAATGTGGATGATCCTGCTGATTATGGATATCTGAAAAAAACATGTTTAAATCAGACGGATGATGGGATGGACTTATCGGATGAAACAACATTTACCCGGTATATTAAGGGCAACGCGGATGGATATGATAGTGATATCCGTTATTACAGGTGGTCTGCAACAGCAGATTTATCGGATAAAACGGAACAGGTAAATGAGATCTTATCAGCAAGACATTCCATTTCACCCCAAAATGTGTTATATTATGAATCTGACGGCACAACAGAGATGGATGTTTCTGAGGTCGGAAAGAAAATGGGAGACATTACCGGAATGTCAGTGGAAGCAAGAAGTGGTTCCGGTTCGATCCTTACATTGAATCTTACTTATGAACATGGTGTCGTAAAAGTAAAGACAGAATACAATATTCGTAAGATTCTTGGCTGTATGATCGAAAAAATAGTCTATGCAGATGCAACGGAATCAGAAAATATGACGATGCTGCCAAGTGCATTTTCAACGATCGAAAAGCAGGAAGACGGAACCTATCTGTTATCCGGCGGGGGTTATGGTCATGGACTTGGCATGAGCCAGAATGGCGCAAATGGAATGGCAAAAGCCGGTATGGGCTATCTGGATATTTTAAATTATTTTTATCAGAATATTACCGTGGAAACAATTGGAGAAATGGAAGGAAAAGAGACGTTATGATCTGGAAGATTATAGGAAATGTGATGTCGTTTATGGGAAAATGTAAGCGGGATAAGATCAATGCATATTCTGCGCAGTCTGCGTTTTTTATTATATTATCACTGATCCCGTTTCTCATGGTTTTTTCGTCCCTGTTACAGTATACATCTGTGACGGAGGGGACACTTTTAAAAATTATAGAAAGAGTTATGCCGGAATACATAGCACCGTTTCTTATTTCCCTGATCGATGAGGTGTATAACAGATCTGCGGGCATTATTTCCATTACAGCGATCGCAGCTATCTGGTCTGCAGCAAAGGGAGTACAATATATGACTGATGGTCTTAATTCAGTCAATGACCTTGAAGAGACAAGAAACTGGTTTGTGCTGCGCCTCTGGGCAGTCGTTTATACAGTAGTGTTTGTGATCGCGATTATATTTACGCTGCTTGTAATTATTTTTGGAAATTCGCTTCAGAAACTGGCATCACAGTATATTCCGTTACTGCGGCATGCTGTGGATCTGCTGTCACATTTTCGAGGTCTGATCATGTTAGCAATGCTGATCCTTTTCTTTGATATAATCTTCACTGCACTGCCGAATAAAAAGCTGACCTTTAAAAGCCAGCTTCCGGGAGCTGCGATCTGCGGAGTGGCATGGTATGTTTTTTCTATTGGTGTATCTATATATGTGGATTATTTTAATGGTTTTTCCATGTATGGAAGCCTGACAACGATCGCACTTATCATGTTATGGCTTTATTTCTGCATGTATATCATGATGATGTCGGCGGAAGTAAACGTTATTTTCAATGACAGTATCCGGAAGTGGCTGCTCAAAGATAAAGAGAAGAAAAAAAGAAAAAACTCTTGAACTAATAAATTGCCTGTGCTACAATGCAATACAGAGTGAAAAAGAAAAGGCATTGAACGTGATTAGTAGTGCACTATAATTCTTTCAGAGAGAATGGGTCACCGGCTGAAAACCCATTTAAGACAAGGTAGGAATCGAAGTTCGCACGGGAGCCGCATTTGTGAAATGACAGTAGCAGATGACGTTTATGCACGTTACGCATGTTAAGAGCTTCCTGCCAGCTACTATGGCAGAAAGAATCAGGGTGGTACCGCGGAATCATTCGTCCCTGGACGAATGACTCTGCGTTTTTTGTTGCTGAAACAAATCCATCACAGGAAATTGTGTCACAAAAATAATTTGTAAGACAAATATCTGAAAGAAATAATGCAGAATGGAGATTATCATGAAAGAAAAATTGCAGAAAATCAGAGAAGATGCGATCCGTCAGATCGAGGCATCCGGCGATCTGTCAAAATTGAATGATGTGCGTGTTGCAGTTCTTGGAAAAAAAGGAGAACTGACCGCCGTATTAAAGAGTATGAAAGATGTCAGTCCGGAAGAACGTCCATTAGTCGGACAGCTTGTCAATGAGACAAGAGAGAGCATCGAAAAGATCTTAGATGAAACAAAGAAAAAATTAGAGGCAGCAGAGTTAGATGCAAAACTCCGCAGAGAAGTTATTGATGTGACACTTCCTGCAAAGAAAAATAATGTCGGACACCGTCATCCAAATACGATCGCATTAGAAGAAGTAGAGCGCATCTTTACCGGAATGGGATACGAAGTAGTAGAAGGACCGGAAGTAGAGTACGATTATTATAACTTTGAGGCACTTAATATCCCGGCAAACCATCCGGCAAAGGACGAGCAGGATACGTTCTATATCAATGACAAGATCGTGCTCCGTACACAGACATCTCCGGTACAGGTCCGTGAGATGGAAAAAGGACATCTCCCGATCCGTATGATCGCACCGGGCCGTGTATTCCGTGCCGATGAGGTAGATGCGACACATTCTCCGTCTTTCCATCAGATCGAGGGACTTGTCGTTGATAAAAACATTACGTTTTCTGATTTAAAGGGAACACTTGCAGAATTCGCAAGACAGTTATTCGGACAGGATACCAAAGTAAAATTCCGTCCGCATCACTTCCCATTTACAGAACCGTCCGCAGAGATGGACGTGACCTGTTTTAAATGTGGCGGTAAAGGATGCCGTTTCTGTAAAGGAGAAGGCTGGATCGAGATCTTAGGCTGTGGTATGGTACATCCGCGTGTACTGCGTATGAGCGGTATTGATCCGGAAGAATACTCAGGATTTGCATTCGGTATCGGATTAGAGCGTATTGCACTGCTCAAATATGAGATCGACGATATGCGTCTGCTCTATGAAAATGATCAGAGATTTTTAAATCAGTTCTAGGAAAAAGATAGGAGAATATAGCATTATGAATACTTCATTAAAGTGGATCAAAGACTTAGTTCCAGGTCTTGACTGTACACCACAGGAATATATGGATGCCATGACATTATCCGGCTCTAAGGTAGAAGGATATGAGAACATGGATGAGGATCTTGATAAAATTGTGATCGGACAGGTAAAGAGCATTGAAAAACATCCGGATGCAGATAAACTTGTCATCTGTCAGGTAGATATCGGAACAGAGACGATCCAGATCGTAACAGGAGCTCCAAATGTAACTGAAGGCTGCAAAGTGCCGGTCGTATTAGATGGCGGAAAAGTTGCAGGCGGTCATGACGGCAGCAAAACAGAGGGTGGCATCAAGATCAAAAAAGGAAAGCTGCGCGGTGTGGAATCAAACGGTATGATGTGCTCGATCGAGGAACTCGGTTCCAACAGAGATATGTTCCCGCTTGCACCGGAAAATGGTTTATATATTCTGCCGGAAGATGCTCCGATCGGAGAAAATGCAGTAAGTTATCTGGGATTGAATGATACGGTTGTTGAGTATGAGATCACTTCAAACCGTGTAGACTGTTTTTCCATTCTTGGTATTGCGAGAGAAGCAGCAGCTACATTCGGAAAAGAATTTGTTCCTCCGGTTGTGACAGAAACAGGTAACAATGAAGATGTCAACGATTACATCAAAGTATCTGTAAACGATGACAAACTCTGCTCCCGTTACACCGCAAGAGTTGTAAAGAATATCAAGATCGCACCGTCACCGGAATGGATGCAGCGCAGACTGCGTGCACAGGGAATCCGTCCGATCAATAACATTGTAGATATCACAAACTATGTGATGGAAGAGTATGGTCAGCCAATGCATGCCTATGACCTTGACACGATCGAGGACAGAGAGATCGTTGTAAGACGTGCAGCAAAGGGTGAGCAGTTTGTAACTTTAGACGGTCAGGAACGCACTTTAGATGATTCTGTACTGATGATCTGTGATGGAAAGAAAGCCATCGGTATTGCAGGTATCATGGGTGGAGAAAATTCCATGATCACAGACAATGTAAAAACAATGCTGTTTGAGGCTGCATGTTTCGATGGAACAAACATCCGTCTGTCCGGAAGAAAGATCGGACTGCGTACCGATGCCTCCGCAAAATTTGAAAAAGGCTTAGATCCAAACACAGCGATCGAGGCAATGAACCGTGCATGCCAGCTTATAGAGGAGCTTGGTGCCGGAGAAGTTGTCGGCGGCATTGTGGATGTTTACCCGAATGTCAAAGGGGATAAACGTATTCCATTCGAGCCGGAGAAATACAACAAACTTCTTGGAACGGACATTGCAAAAGAGACAATGCTGGCTTATTTCTCAAAGATCGACCTCGGCTATGATCCGGCTTCGAATGAAGTGATCGTTCCATCCTGGAGACAGGACTTAGAGTGTGACGCCGACCTTGCAGAGGAAGTGGCAAGATTCTTCGGTTATGACAAGATTCCGACCACACTGCCAAGCGGTGAAGCTACCACAGGAAAACTTACCTTCAAACTCCGTATTGAGGCAGTAGCAAGAGAGATCGCAGAGTTCTGCGGATTTTCACAGGGGATGACGTATTCCTTTGAGAGCCCGAAAGTATACGATAAATTATTATTGCCACAGGATTCACCGCTCCGCAAAGCGGTTGTGATCAGCAATCCGCTCGGAGAGGATTTCTCTATCATGAGAACGGTTTCCTTAAATGGTATGCTGACATCACTTTCCACAAACTTTAACCGCAGAAATAAGAACGTGCGTCTGTATGAACTTGGAAATATTTACCTGCCAAAACAGGTGCCGGTAACAGAGCTGCCGGAAGAGCGCATGCAGTTTACACTTGGTATGTACGGAGAGGGTGACTTCTTTACCATGAAGGGTGTGATCGAGGAGTTCCTTTACAAAGCAGGAATGAAGCTGAAACCGGAATATGATCCGGAAGCCGGAAAACCATTCTTACATCCGGGACGTCAGGCAAATGTTGTTTATGATGGCACTGTGATCGGTTATCTCGGTGAGGTTCATCCGACGGTTGCTGCAAATTATGCAATCAAAGAGCGCGTTTATGTTGCAGTACTTGATATGCCGGAGATCGTATCCCGCGCATCTTTCGACCACAAGTATGAAGGAATCGCTAAATTCCCGGCTGCAACCAGAGACATTTCCATGGTTGTTCCGAAGAAAGTGCTTGCCGGTGATATTGAGAAGATTTTTGATGAAAAAGGCGGCCAGTTCTTAGAGAAATATGATCTGTTTGATATCTATGAGGGAGCACAGATCAAACCGGGATATAAATCAATCGCATATTCTTTATCTTTCCGTGCAAAGGACAGAAACTTAGAGGATGCCGATATTACCGGTGCAATGGATAGGATTGTAAATGCACTTGAGCGTGTCGGTGCTGAATTAAGAAAATAAAACAAAAAGCATATGCATGTAAGTAGTGCCTGATCCGGTTTTTTGCCGGATCAGGTATTTGTAGTATATTGAATGAGGATTATCATGGATGTAAAAGATTTTTATTATGACCTGCCACAGGAACTGATCGCACAGGACCCGTTAGAGGACCGTTCCAGTTCGCGGCTGATGGTATTGGATAAAAATACCGGTGAAGTGACACATCGTGTTTTTAAGGATATTACAGATTATTTAAGACCGGGAGATTGTCTGGTTATTAATAATACGAAGGTAATACCTGCAAGACTTTATGGAGTAAAAGAGGGCACACAGGCAAAGATCGAGATTCTTTTATTAAAACGTAAAGAGAATGATATCTGGGAAACCCTTGTAAAACCAGGAAAAAAATGTAAAGTTGGAACAAAGATCATTTTTGGCGAAGGACTGCTGACCGGTGAGGTTATTGATATTGTTGAAGAGGGAAACCGGCTGATCCAGTTTCATTATGAAGGGATTTTTGAGGAAATCCTAGACCAGCTTGGACAGATGCCACTGCCGCCTTATATCACACATCAGCTTCAGGATAAAAACCGTTATCAGACGGTATATGCAAAATATGATGGTTCCGCCGCCGCACCGACAGCAGGACTCCATTTTACACCGGAGCTTTTAAATAAAGTACGGGAAATGGGTGTGGAGATTGCAGAAGTAACACTTCATGTAGGACTCGGTACTTTTCGTCCGGTCAAAGAAACAGATGTTCTGAAACATCATATGCATTCTGAATTTTACCGGATCGAGCAGTCACAGGCAGATAAGATCAATCATGCAAAGGAAACCGGGCATCGTGTCATTGCAGTAGGAACTACCAGTACACGTACTTTGGAGGCAGCTTCGGATGAGAATGGTTTCCTGCGTGAGACAAGTGGATGGACAGAGATTTTTATTTATCCGGGGTATCAGTTTAAAGTCATTGATTCGCTGATCACGAATTTCCATCTGCCGGAGTCTACACTTGTGATGTTAGTTTCTGCGTTAGCAGGCAGAGAGCATGTGTTAAGCGCATATGAGATTGCGGTAAAAGAAAAATACCGTTTCTTTAGTTTTGGGGATGCTATGCTGATCACAGATACCACAGTTTAGGTGATTTACAAAAGAGAAGGAGTATTATGGAATGGAAGAAAAAAGACATCATAAGCGTTTAAAGATCGACGTTTCCATCCAGTTAGAACGTCTGACAGAAGATGGAACAACGACATATGATTATACGCAGGTCGAAGTTACGGATGTTTCGCGTGGTGGAATCGGCTTTTTGTCCAACGAACCTTTGGAAGTTGGGAGATATTATAATACTAAGATCCAGATATGGACGAAAGAAGTGTTCGATGCGGTCATCGAAATCGTGCGTAAACAGAAACTGGAGGATGGAACAGACAAATATGGAGCAACTTTTATAGGCATGTCCGACACGGATGCGATAAAAATTGATATTTATCAGGTGTTTCGTGAAGCATAAAAGTATAAGAGATGAAGTATGCTTTTGATGACAGGATAAATGCAAAAAATCGAAGAGAGCCAGATAGGTCACATCCTAAAATAAAGATGATCTGTCTGGCTCTTTTTATGTCTGTCATTCTTCGTCCATAAGTTATCATTTATGAAAGCATAGGTATACGAATAAATTATTTGTAAGTCATAAAATTAATTATGCTTCATAAGAACTTACGGTAATTGTATAATCGCTTGTACCTTCCACATAAGTGGTTCCATCGGTACTTTTGACGGTAACGGTATTGCCGTCCGCGTCAGTGATAGTTCCCTTGCAGGTTAAAGATGAGAGAGTGCTGTCACCATCAACGATCCAGGTGGAACTGCTGTCGACCGTCAGATCTGCATAACCGTCGCCTCCATTTCCGGCATTGCTTTCATCCTGAACAAAACTTCCTGTCCAGGTACTTTTATTTTTAAGAGAAACATCCAGTTGGCTGATACTGTCCCAGATGATCTTTCCTGCCATGGTCTGGGAATCTGCAGTAAATTCGCAGTCAGCACCGTTGGCACCGGAAGAACCCCAGCCTCTGGCATTGCTGTTGCCGGTACATTTTAACAGGAAATCATTGGAATCAGAATAGTTTAAATCCACACCGGATAAATAAAAGGTACTTTCTGTATTTGTTGTATAAAACATACCGCCGTTTTCAGAAATCAGACTGCCGCCTGTCATGGAAAAATTACTGTTTCCGACTTCGGAATCACCGGACATGCTCTGATAGAGAATGACAGTCCAGTTACAGTCATTCTGTTCATTTTCCGGAATATTGCCGGTCAGATCACAGTCTGTTAATTTTAAGGAGTTCAGACCTTCAATACAGACTGCTTCCGATCCGTTTGCTGTTAAAGAAGCATTTGAGATAGAAATATCTGCAGTACAGTAAACAGCCGGAGAACCGGTTCCGTTTGAGGTATAGCTGCCACCGTCTACCGTCATGGTTCCGCCTCCACGGTCACTCCGGATTGCCGCAGAAGATTCGCCGTTCGTTGTCACGGTCAGATTTTTGGCAGTGAGTGTACCACCTCCTGCAACATGAATACCGCCGGATGTATCCTGTGTGGTTGTGATTGTACTGTCAGAAACCGTAACATTTCCGTTACCATAAGAAAAGATGCCTGCACCACCGGCAGAATCTGTCGTGATCGTTGCATTGTCTACAGATACTGTTCCGTCAGTTGCCAAAAGACCGGCACCTACTCCGTAAAAACTGGATGAATCGCCACCGGTACTATCAGAGGAAGTGCGGTCTAATGTGATATTTTTTAAAGTCACATTCGCTCCATTTGATACAAGGATCGCATTTTCATCAGATCCTGTGGAAGAGAAAGAAGCATCCGAAACTTCGGTATCTTCCGTGTATTCTGTTACTGCATTGTAGGATTCCGGCTGGGAGGAAGCGCTGCCTCCCGGTGCGCCGCCGCCTGGAGTGTTACCTCCCGGCTGACCGCCGGCGTTGTCAGAGATCGTTACAGTTGCAGCGTTACCATCATCATCTAAGGTGATCGTTACCATAGTACCTTCTGATAAAGTGGAAAGTGTGGTTTCATTTCCATCTTTGTCATAATAGATGGTAGAGTCGGTCAGATTGATCGTCTCGGTTGACATATTGCCCATATCTGGTGCGCCGCCGTTGTCGGAAGGGGCAGAATTGTTGTCGCCACTTGGCTGATTGTCAGGGGTTTCGGTGGATTCTGTGCCATCAGAGTCAGGTTTGTCAGCCGGAGCAGAGTTATTGTCACTGCCATTGTTGTCACTCGGCGGATTGCCCGGTGCTTTGCCCTGATCGTTGTTATCGGAATCAGGCTTGTCAGCCGGAGCGGAACCATTGTCACCGCCGTTATTATCATCCGGTGGATTACCCTGTGCTTCGCCCTGACCACCGCCCGGCATGGTAGCAACCGTGATCGTGCTGTCGGTAATTTCGGAAATCATTCCCATGATCGCATTTTCATCTGATTTTGTATCGGTATCTTCAGTAGACGCTTCTACGGTACTTTCCACCGAAGAAGAGGTGCCTATGGTATTGTCGGTGTCTGTACTATTGTTTGTACTGCCGCATCCAGAGAAAATCAGTGTTCCTGCCAGTGCGATGCATAGTAATGCTTTTTGATATTTCATAGTGTTTTTCACTCCTTTTTTTGTTGATAGCTGTATTCTACCGATGCAATGTGACGGTTAGATGAAGTGGGATTGGAAGTTATGTGAATTTAAAGAGAAGGTTGTGTGGAAGAGAAGCTGGAATACCTTTTTGAAAGTAAAAAAGTTATTTGAAAATTTTTTTGAATTTTATGAAATTTACTATTGTAGATTTTATAAAAGTGTGCTAAACTATATTTGTATCCATGAACTAGTTTATAATGTAAACAGTTCAACTCAAGAGGCTGTATTCCTGATTAACGTCAGGGATACAGCTTTTTGACTGTTATGGAATCGTTTAAAAGACTGAAGATGTGAAAATTTCAGATAAAATTCAAGTAGTCATTACAACGAAGAAAAGTTGATATTACTACCCGAAATTGATACTATGATTACAGAACAAGCGGTTGTAATAAAAAGTCCTTTGCCATAAGGCGGGGGACTTTTTAAAAAAGAAGGGAAGCAGACATGAGACCATTACCGGTTGGAATTGACAGTTTCGAAAAATTAATTCAGGAAAATTATTACTATATTGATAAAACTCTGCTGATCAAAGAGCTATTAGAGCTGAAAGGCGAGGTAAATCTGTTTACCCGCCCCAGACGTTTTGGCAAGACGCTGAATCTGAGCATGTTACAGTATTTTTTTGAAGATACAGGAGATGCGGAGCAGAATGTGAGAAACCGTGCATTATTTACTGGCTTAAATATTATGAATGCAGGGGAAGAATATATTTCACAGATGGGGTGTTATCCTGTTATTTTTCTTACATTAAAGTCTGCAAAACAAAGGAATTTTAAAGCAGCTTATTTTAAACTGAAAGAAGAAATTTCTGAAGAATTTAAAAGACACGAGAAACAGATAATGAGCGGTAATATCTCAGAAGATGACAGAACTCTGTTTTATGAAATTGCGTCAGGAAAAGCGGACAGGGAGGTATATTCCGGTTCTTTAAAGACATTAAGCAGGCTGCTTTATCAGGTGACCGGGCGAAAAGTGATCATTCTGGTTGATGAATATGATGTACCGTTAGAAAATGCATATTTTTCCGGATTTTATAATGAAATGATTGACTTCACCCGGTCGTTGTTTGAATCTGTGTTAAAAACAAATGCGTATCTTCAGTTTGCAGTCATTACAGGCTGTCTTAGAATATCGAAAGAAAGTATTTTTACCGGTTTGAATCATTTGAACGGTATTTCGATTCTGGATAAACAGTACAGCGAACATTTTGGATTTACAGAGCAGGAAGTAAAGCAGGCAATGATTTCCTATGGTGTGGAAGATCGTTTTGCAGATATGAGAGAGTGGTATGATGGATATACTTTCGGAAACTGGGAAGTATATAACCCGTGGAGTGTCATCAAGTTTTTATATGATCTTGTGGCGGATCAAAATGCATTCACACGTCCGTACTGGGTAAATACCAGTTCAAACGATATTGTAAAAAATCTTGTACTGCGTGCCGACAGGGAAACAAAAGGGCAGATTGAGACGCTTCTGGCAGGAAATACATTGGATATTCCGGTTCATGAGGAAATTACTTACACGGATATTTATGAGAATGATGTGAATTTATGGAATTTTCTGTTTTTTACCGGGTATCTGACTAAAACAGATGAATACATGGATGATGGTATCATTTTTCTGAAAGTCCGGATACCGAATCAGGAAGTGAAAATGATTTATAAGACCACAATACAAAACTGGTTTCGGGAAAAAGTAAAGAAAACAGATTTCCATGATCTGTATCAGGCGATGGAAACGGGAAACGCGGCGCGTATGCAGGAGATTCTGAATGAACAGTTGTTAGTAACAATCAGTTATTATGACAGTGCGGAAAGTTTTTATCATGGTTTTCTTGCCGGGATTCTAAGCCAGAGCAGCAATTATCTTGTTGAGTCGAACCGTGAATCAGGGAAAAGACGATATGATCTGATGGTAAAAAGTCCGTCGCTCAGAGGCAGGGCATTTATTATAGAAGTAAAAGTGTCTTCTGGAATTGATGAATTGGAAAATGATGCAGAGAAAGCGGTGCGTCAGATTTATCAGAAAGGATATAAAGAGGCACTTTTAAAGGAAGGTTATAAGACAATTGACTGTTATGGGATTGCTTTTTACCGGAAGGACTGTGAAGTTTGGTATGATGGAAAATAATATAGAATGTATGCTGCCAGGATGAGATATTTCATTATCATGCGCAGAAAAAATGCCGTACGATCAGCCGACCGTACGGCATTTTCCTATCTTTCGTAAATCGTATAATGATGTTTCTTAAGCAGTGCGACTGCCAGTGCTAACGATTCCCTGTCATACATTTCAAGTCTCAAGACACCGCCTTCAAATTCACGGTTATGAATGATGCCGATGTTTTTTATGCTTAAATTATTGCTTGCAAGGATCGTGGCGACGGTGGCAATCCCACCGGTCTCATCGATCAGATCTAAATATAATTCGTAAATATTCTTTAAAGCGCCTTTTGCCGTAATAGTGATAGAATCACGGTAATCCTTTGCAGCAGTAAAGGCATCTAACAAAGCTGATTCATCTGCATCTGCGATATTGATCCGCATTTTCTCCAAAGTATGAATATAACTGTCCAATAATTTTAAAATCTGTTCCTGGTTGGACAGGCAGATATTTTCCCACATGACAGGAGAGGATGATGCAATTCGCGTGATATCTTTAAATCCTCCGGCTGCAATGGTTTTCATGATCTCATTTTCATCATCTGATTCACGAACCAGATTTACGAGACTGTATGCGATCACGTGCGGCAGATGGCTGATCGCTGCGGTAGCATAATCGTGCTGTTCGTATCCTAAAACAAGTGGAATCGCACCGAGAGAACGCACCAGTTCTGTCAGCTCTTCCACGGCGGGAGCAGGACTTTTTTCGGTTGGTGTGATAATATAGTAAGCATTTTCCAAAAGTGTTTCTGAGGCGTTGGAAAGACCGGTTTTCTCAGATCCCGCCATCGGATGCCCGCCAATAAAGTTAGCTTCAAGACCTAGCTTTTCTACTTCCCTGTGAATCTCTGTCTTGACGCTTCCGACATCTGTGATAATGCAGTCCGGTGAGATCACATCTTTTAACTGCTGCAGATATTCGATATTTTTCCTGGTCGGCGTGCACAGAAAAATATAATCGCAGTCTGAAAAATCTTTCAGTTCACACGGTGTATTGTTTACGATTAAATGTTCTTTATAAGCGTCGTCAACCGTCTCGGTATGATGTGCTGTAGCGATCATTGTGAGTTCCGGATGAAGTGCATGCAGTTTCTTTGCAATGGAACCACCGATGAGTCCGAGCCCGATAAAGCCGATTTTCTGAAGTGACATATATAAAAATCCCCCTGTTAGATGTTAAAATTCTATTCTCATAATTCTTTACCTATCATAGACATAAATCACAAGAAAGTCAACACGTTAAAGTATAAAAGTGCAGATTGCATGAAAAAATAATCAAAATATGGATGAAATGTGAACACTATGTAAACATTCCATGCAAATGGTTATAAATTATTTAAAATGCATACATAATATATAAACAAATTTCGGGTAATATAAAAATAGTTAGTAAATATGAATAAATAAGTTGTAATAAACGTGTAAATTTAGTAAAATATAACCATACAGCGAATGCCGTTTCAGAGGTATCGACTAAAAAATATGTATTGGAGGATTTGCTATGAACGTTTACACAACTGACAAGATTCGTAATGTGGTTCTGCTTGGACATGGTGGATGTGGTAAAACAAGTCTCGCCGAGGCGATGGCTTATCTTGCGGGGATGACAACACGCATGGGAAAAGTTACCGATGGTAACACGATCAGCGATTATGACAAAGAAGAAATCAAACGTCATTTTTCCATCAACACAACTGTGATACCGATTGTCTGGGGTGATACCAAGATCAATATCCTTGATACACCTGGTTATTTTGATTTTGTAGGGGAGGTAGAAGAAGCAGTCAGTGCTGCGGATGCAGCAATTATCGTAGTATCCGGTAAGGCTGGCATTGAAGTCGGCACAAAGAAGGCATGGGAGTTATGTGAGACATACAAACTGCCGCGTATGGTATTTGTTACAGATATGGATATCGATGAGGCAAGTTACCGGCAGGTCGTAGAAGATTTACAGCAGCTATACGGCAAGCGGATCGCACCTTTCCATCTTCCGATCCGTGAAAACGGACAGTTCGTCGGTTATGTCAATGTATTACAACAGCGGGCAAAACGCTGGAAAGATAACGGCGAAGTGGAAAAGGTAGAAGTGCCGGAGTATTCCAAAGAGAATCTTGGTATCTGCAGGGAAGCATTGATGGAGGCTGTTGCGGAGACGAGTGAAGAATTTATGGATCGTTATTTTGGAGGGGAAGAGTTCTCCGAGGATGAGATCCGCCAGGCACTCCGTGTCAATGTATCCGATGGAAGCATCGTTCCGGTGCTGATGGGTTCGAATGTTCTTGCACGCGGCATGTATACACTGATGGTCGACATTGTAAAATATCTTCCGAGTCCGGAAAAACGTTCCTGCACCGGAATCAATGCAAAGTCCAACGAGGTATACAATGCAGACTATGATTTTGCAAAACCAAAATCAGCTTATATTTTCAAAACGATTGCAGACCCGTTTATTGGGAAATATTCATTGATCAAAGTTAATTCGGGAGTTATCAAAACAGATGATCTTCTTTACAACCAGCATAAAGATACAGAGGAAAAAATCGGAAAGATCTATGTACTCTGTGGCAATAAGCCGGAGGAAGTAAAGGAACTGCATGCGGGAGATATCGGAGCGTTAGCGAAGCTGACTAAAGCAGCTACCACAGATTCCCTTTCTACCAAAGCGAACCCGATTCTGTATATAAGAACACAGATCTCCATACCATATACTTATAAACGTTATAAGGCAGTCAACAAAGGAGATGAAGATAAGATCTCGCAGGCATTGCAAAAGCTGATGCTCGAAGATCTTACATTAAAAACAGTCAATGACAGTGAAAATGGCCAGACATTACTTTACGGTATGGGAGACCAGCACCTTGATGTTGTGGCAAGCAAACTGTTAGAGAGATACAAAGTTCAGATTGAACTGAAAAAACCAAAAGTAGCATTCCGGGAGACCATTCGTAAGAAAGCGGATGTGGAATACAAGTACAAAAAACAGTCCGGCGGTCATGGACAGTACGGTCACGTTAAGATGACCTTTGAACCTTCCGGAGACCTTGAAACACCATATGTATTTGAACAATGCGTTGTCGGTGGAGCCGTTCCGAAGAACTTCTTCCCGGCGGTGGAGAAAGGAATCCAGGAAGGCGTGCAAAAAGGACCGATGGCAGCTTATCCGGTGGTAGGAGTAAAAGCAGTTTTATATGATGGCTCTTATCATCCGGTAGACTCTTCTGAAATGGCATTTAAGGTTGCAGCACTTCAGGCATTTAAAAAAGGTTTCATGGAGGCATCACCGATCCTGTTAGAGCCGATCGCATCCTTAAAGGTTGTTGTACCTGACAAATATACAGGTGACATCATGGGAGACTTAAATAAGCGCCGTGGACGCGTACTTGGAATGAATCCGACAGAACACGGTTATCAGGAGATCGTAGCTGATATCCCATATATGGAATTATATGGATACAATACAGATTTACGTTCTATGACCGGTGGAAGCGGAACCTTTTCTTATGAGTTTGCAAGATATGAACAGGCTCCTTCTGATATTCAGGAACAGGAGATCGCAGAAAGAGCAGGCAAACTCGATAACACGGACAATTCATAAAAACTTCTTTGAAAAATAAAAGAAGCAAGTCTTCCCGGAAAGCAGAGCAAAAAACACAGACTGGCTGTAATACCGGCTGGTCTGTGTACAAAAAAGGGAGGAATGGGTATGCAGTTTGGCAGAAAAATTTGCAAAGAATTATTTGTAATTTTATATGTATTTATTTTTCTTGTAAGTGATCCAAAACTGGTTCGTGCCTGCAGTATTATCATACTCCCGAATGCTTCACAGGAGACCATTGCAAGTGATGATATCACATTAGACCTCTTTGCAGGAGAAAATCCATCGGAATATCATATTGTATATGAAGTAAATGGTGGCATTAACAGTAGTAATAATACAAAAAACATCAAAAAGGAAGAACTTCCGTTTACCTTGGATGTACCGGTTAAGATCGGATATAATTTTGCCGGCTGGTATGCAGATTGCAATTATTCCAGAAAAGTTACAACAATCGATGAGGACAGCCCTGCTAATATGGTGCTTTTTGCAAAATGGACAAAAAACATCGATAATCATTATAATGTAGAAATGTATTCTTACCAGACTGGCACGATCCGTGATAGCAGTCAGAAAGAGTTAAAGGAATGTTCTTATACTTTTTTGGATTCTCTTTCGATTCCGGGAATGCCTTCTACCAGAGAAAAAGATTATAAGGACAATTTGATCAGCAGTTCCAGCCAGTGTATGCAGGGACTTTGCTTCACACCGGATTATATTCTTATCACAGCCTATTCAGAAGATCGTAAAAATTTAGGCTCGTTAATGGTATTTGACCGTGAGAGTGGTGAATATCTTGTGACACTTGGCATGAAGAAAGAAAGTCATCTTGGAGGTATTGCTTTTGATGGTGAAAATGTCTGGATCTGCCATTCTAATTCCAATACATTAGAACGCATTTCCTATGAATATATCACAACAATTGCAAATGATGTACCGGGGTATTGTATTGATGCATCCGCTTTGTCAGATGAATATCGTCTGAAAAATACACCATCCTGCATTACCTGCTACGGCGGAAGACTCTGGGTTGCTACACATACCAGATTTTTTGATTCCGAAATGTATTCTTACAGTTACGATAAAGAAGCGGATAAACTGACAGCAGTCAGCAGTTATAATCTTCCAAGCAAGGTGCAGGGCGTGGCTTTTGATGATAATGGCTCTATTTATTTAAGTACCTCTTATGGAAGAAACAATTCTTCTTATTTGAAAGTTTATGCGTCTCTCCTTGCACTGGATAAAAAGCCAAATGATCCAAAGGTAAAAGTTGAGATGCCGCCTTGCTCAGAGGAAGTTGCGATTGCGGATGATACGGTATTTGTTTTATTTGAATCTGCGAGTGCAAAATATTTTGAGGGTACAGACGGTATGGGAAAAAGTCCGGCACCGATTGACAAGTTGTTAGAAGTGAGTGTTGCTTCAATCTGGTAAAACTAAATCAAACAGCAAGCAGATAGAAAAGGGATGGAGTGTTTCCATCCCTTTTGTCAGCTTTGTTTCCGTTCTTTCATAAGACGGATGATCTTATCCGCCTTATCCGCCTCTTCTTTCGACATGTTTTGTTTTAACAGGGCAATTAACATTTCTGTTTCCGGATCAGTAAACTGGATATTGTTTGTCTTTGCCGCATTCATGGTGCCAAGGAGAAATGGCATCATATCTTTAATATTTGTTGGCTTTTCTTTTGAAGCAAAGTTCATTAAAAACTGCAGTTTTTCGGGTGACATATTTTTCAACCCCGGATTATTCCAAAAATCATTTTCCATATTTTTCCCTTTCAAAAGATTTAAGATATTTTATGCAAAAATCGTCTCATATGTTTCCATCATGGAAATCATATTCGTAAGCATATCAAGTGTTTCGAGTTCCTTATCCGTACAGAATTTCCGGAGATCGTTCAGCATAGCAAGCGTGGAATTTTCTTCTTCGCTGACAGAGCACATAGACATGACTTTATCTTCTTGATTAAATACCTGGATGGTATTCTGTAATTCCATATATTTGATCAGAATGGCAAATTGTTTTTTCTGGTCGCCTTTCATATAAGGAATTGCTGTTTTTAACATCTGCAGTTCTCGGGTCTGTGTCATATTATCAAATGGCGTGAATGAATTTTGTTCCATAAAAATCTCCATTCTTGTGTGTGAAAAAAGTTTTTTTCACTCGAATGCCTTTTTCTTTCAGTTTATGAATCAGAAAAATAGATTATGTCAGCTATTATGCAGATTTTAGGATGGGTTTAGTGACGATGTCAGGCAGTCCGGCATAAAATAAACAGGGAGGAATAAAAATATGCTGATTATTGATGGAAATAGTGTTTATGAAATAGATGAGGAGTGTGCCAGGAGAAAGAAAGTCCCGAAAGAATGTGGAATTTATGAGAAGATGATACAACAGCAGAAATGGGAAAAAGATCAGGAATATACAGATAAAAATCAGAAAGAAAAATACTCATAATATCGATGATCTATGAATCAGGAAAGAATCCTGCCCGGAGGGCAAAAAACGTCTCGCCTGTAACGGGCAGAGACGTTTTTGGTATAAACAATAGAATGATACAGGGCGACCGGCAATACCGGCCGCCTGTATGGAATGAATGCTCAGACTAGCAGAAGCATCCTCCGCCATTTCCACCACATCCGCCGCAGCAGAAGAGAAGCAGGATGATCCACAGACAGTCATTACTGCCTCCACAGCCATTATTTCCACCACAGAATCCGCCGTTACCGCCACAGCAGCATAATAAGATGATGATCCAGAGAATGGAATTGCATCCTCCCTCGTTACAGGAACATCCACCACCACAGTTTGTTGCAGCTAAATCACTCATATAAAACCTCCAGAAATTTTTCTTACACTGTATCTTATGTGAAAGCCAGATAAGTGTTACAAATCTGAAAAAATTTTCTGTTAGGTTTAAAGGAATACACAGGATGCATATTTTAACATATTTATAACTGCAAGTTATAGAAAATATAAAATTTTATGCCTTGACAAATAAGAGAAGAAATGTATAGAATATAGAAAAAGTATAATTGTATACAATTATGCATGAAAAAATATTCACTCTAAAAGTAAAAATATGCATTCATGGCATAGGTGTCAATGGCACAAGTGCCATGGCAGAAAGAAGGATTTACGTTATGAGAGAAGTTGTAATGAATAAGAAAACGAATCTGCTGCAGCTTGAAGAGCATTTTTATCAGTTAGCAGATGTGAAAGAACCAAATGTATTCCATAATCTGTTCCCGTATGATGAGATCCCAAAGATCGCATTCAATGACCGAATTGTACCACATAATATGCCTGAAAATATCTGGATCACAGATACGACATTTCGTGATGGACAGCAGTCAAGGGCACCTTATACAACAGAACAGATCGTGACGATCTATGATTATCTGCATCGCCTGGGTGGACCGAAGGGTCTGATACGACAGAGTGAATTCTTTTTATATAGCAAAAAAGACAGAGATGCCGTCTATAAATGTTTAGAGCGCGGTTATAAATTTCCGGAAGTTACAAGCTGGATTCGGGCAAGCAAACAAGACTTCCAGTTAGTAAAAGATATCGGTCTGCGTGAGACAGGTATTCTGGTAAGCTGCTCGGATTATCATATTTTCTATAAAATGAAAATGACAAGAAGAGAGGTCATGAATCTTTACCTGAGTGTCATCCGTGAGTGTTTGGAGACAGGTATCAGTCCACGCTGTCATTTGGAGGATATCACAAGATCTGATATTTACGGTTTTGTAATTCCGTTCTGTGTGGAGCTTATGAAGCTGATGGATGAATATAAGATTCCAATCAAGATCCGTGCCTGCGATACTATGGGATATGGAGTGAATTTCCCTGGTGCTGTGATTCCGCGAAGTGTACCGGGTATCATTTATGGTCTGACCACACATGCAGGTGTACCTTCTGAACTGATCGAATGGCATGGTCATAATGATTTCTATAAAGCAGTTAATAACTCTACGACGGCATGGCTTTATGGAGCCAGTGGTGTCAACTGCTCCCTGTTCGGTATCGGAGAGCGTACCGGTAACACACCGCTTGAGGCTATGGTTTTTGAATATGCACAGTTAAAGGGAACACTCGATGGTATGGATACCACAGTGATCACAGAGCTGGCGGAATATTTTGAAAAAGAGCTTGGATATGTGCAGCCGAGCCGTACACCGTTTGTCGGCAGTAATTTTAACGTTACAAGAGCTGGAATCCATGCGGACGGACTTCTGAAAAATGAGGAGATCTATAATATTTTTGATACCGGAAAATTCTTAAACAGACCGCCATTAGTATCTGTTTCCAACACATCCGGTCTTGCAGGAATTGCTCTCTGGATCAACTCATATTATCATCTTCCGAAAGATAAGAGTGTCGATAAGAACTCAGAACTTGTAAAAAAAGTAAAAGTCTGGGTAGACAAGCAGTATGAGGATGGACGTGTTACGGTACTGACGGATAAGGAATTAGTAGAAGAAATTGAAAAATGCTGTAAGGAATTAAATGTAACAATAGGAGCATGAGGTGTCATATATGGGAGAGGATAATTATTCCTTAAGTTCCCGTGTGTTCCATACGATCCGTGAGAATATTTTATCCGGAAAATATGCGACAGACGAAGAACTGAAGGAAAAAAATATCGGCGAAGAGTTAGGCGTCAGCCGTACTCCGGTGCGTGAGGCGCTCCGCCAGCTTGAACTGGAAGGATTAGTCACCATCATTCCGAATAAGGGTGCTTATGTTGTAGGTATTTCCAAGAAAGATATTCAGGATATTTACGAGATACGGTCACGTTTGGAGGGACTGTGTGCAAAGTGGGCTGCGGACAATATCACAAAAGAGCAGTTAGATGAACTGGATGAAAATATATATCTGTCTGATTTCCATGCAGCAAAAGGAAATTCAGAACAAGTCGTGGAATTAGATAACCGTTTCCATGAGATTTTATATAACGCTTCTGACAGTAAAGAGCTGAAACATGTGCTGCTTGATTTTCATCATTACGTGCAGCGTGTACGTAAAATCACACTTGCAGATCCAAAACGTTCTGTGCAATCGAATCAGGAACACAGACAGATTGTGGAAGCATTAAAAAAACATGATGCCAATCTGGCAGAAAAACTTGCAAATGAGCATATGATGAACACCATTCACAATATGGACAATTACGGATGGGACAATTTATTTCAATAGAAAAGGAGAACATAATGGAAAAAATCAAAATGACAACACCACTGGTAGAGATGGACGGAGATGAGATGACAAGAATCCTCTGGAAAATGATCAAAGATGAATTACTTCTGCCGTTTATTGATTTAAAAACAGAGTATTATGATCTTGGATTAGAGCATCGTAATGAGACAAATGATCAGGTTACCGTTGACTCTGCCAATGCAACAAAGAAATACGGTGTTGCTGTAAAATGTGCAACGATCACACCAAATGCAGCCCGCATGACTGAATATAATTTAAAAGAAATGTGGAAAAGCCCGAATGGTACGATCCGCGCCATGTTAGATGGAACGGTATTCCGTGCACCGATCGTTGTAAAAGGGATCGAGCCATGTGTAAAGAACTGGAAAAAACCGATCACGATCGCGCGTCATGCATATGGCGATGTATATAAAGCAACTGAGATGAAGATTCCTGGAGCAGGCAAATGTGAGCTGGTATATACAGCGGAAGATGGTACAGAGACGAGAGAACTGATCCACAACTTTACCGGAGCAGGCGTTGTTCAGGGACAGCATAACCTTTGCAATTCCATTGAAAGTTTCGCAAAAAGCTGTTTTAATTATGCACTGGATACAAAACAGGATCTGTGGTTTGCAACAAAGGATACGATTTCAAAAAAATACGATCATACCTTTAAAGACATTTTCCAGGAAATCTTTGATGCAGAGTACAAAGAAAAATTTGAAAAAGCAGGTATTACCTATTTTTATACATTGATCGATGATGCAGTTGCACGTGTAATGAAGTCTGAGGGTGGTTATATCTGGGCATGTAAAAATTATGATGGAGATGTCATGAGTGATATGGTTTCAAGTGCATTTGGTTCACTTGCCATGATGACTTCTGTATTAGTTTCCCCGGATGGATATTATGAATATGAAGCTGCACATGGAACGGTACAGCGCCATTATTACAAACACTTAAAAGGTGAGGAGACATCCACAAACTCTGTTGCAACTATTTTTGCATGGACAGGTGCACTTAAGAAACGTGGAGAACTTGATTCTAACCAGGCATTATCTGATTTTGCAGAAAAACTTGAAAAGGCTTGTATAAAGACCATTGAAGATGGTAAAATGACAAAAGACCTTGCGCTGATTACTACAAATCCGAATCCGGTTGTATTAAACAGCGAAAATTTCATCAAGGCAATCAGAACAACATTAGAGGAAAGTTTAAAATGATTTTGTCATGTCAGAGTATCTCAAAGTCTTTTGGAACAGATGAGATCTTAAAAGATGTAAGTTTTCATATTGAAGCAAACGAAAAAGCAGCGATTGTCGGCATCAATGGTGCCGGCAAGTCTACGCTGCTTAAAATTATTATGGGCGAAGAAACGTCCGATACCGGTGAAGTGATCCTTGCAAAAGATAAAACAATCGGTTATCTGGCACAGTATCAGGATGTATCGGGGCACAGAACCATTTATGACGAAGTTCTTAATGCAAGAGCTGACATCCTTGAAATGGAACAGAAACTCCGCAATATGGAGTCAGAAATGAATCAGCAGACCGGTGGGGAACTGGAAAAACTGATGGAGGTTTATCATCGTCTGAGCCACGAATTTGAACTGCAGGGCGGATATGCATACCGGAGTGAAGTAACCGGTATTTTAAAAGGACTTGGTTTTTCGGACGAAGATTTAACAAAACAGATGAATGAATTGTCCGGAGGACAGAAAACCAGGGTTTCGCTTGGCAAACTCTTAGTCACAAAGCCGGATGTATTACTTTTAGATGAGCCGACAAACCATCTGGATATGGAGTCGATCCGCTGGCTTGAGAATTTTCTGCGGGCTTACAAAGGGGCTGTTGTGATCGTAGCACATGACCGTTATTTTCTGGATCGCGTTGTCACAAAAGTTGTAGAGATTTTCCAGCATAAAGCGTATGTATATCAGGGAAATTACTCGGATTTTGCGAAGAAGAAAGCAAAAGTCCGTGAAGATCTGTTAAAACAATATTATAATCAGCAGCGTGAGATCAGACATCAGGAAGAAGTTATCACAAAGTTAAAATCGTTTAACCGTGAAAAATCCATCAAGCGTGCGGAGAGCCGCGAAAAGATGTTAGACAAGATAGAACGTATTGAAAAACCGGTTGAGGACAATACAGACATTAAGATCGTGTTAGAGCCAAATGTGGTCAGCGGAAATGATGTCCTTACGGTGTCAGGTCTTGCAAAATCATATCCGCCGGTTACATTGTTTTCGGATATCTCATTCGAGATTAAACGTGGGGAGCGGGTAGCACTGATCGGCAATAACGGAACCGGGAAAACGACCATCTTAAAGATCATCAATAATCTGATACAGGCAGATGGTGGTACGGTAACACTTGGTTCGAATGTTCACATTGGATATTACGATCAGGAACATCAGCTTTTACATATGGATAAAACCATATTTGAAGAGATCTCAGATGCTTATCCAGAGCTGAATAACACAAAGATCCGCAATGTACTGGCAGCCTTTTTATTTACAAATGATGATGTGTTTAAGCGGATCTCAGATTTAAGCGGTGGTGAAAGAGGCCGTGTCTCCCTGGCAAAACTGATGCTTTCAGATGCTAATTTTCTTATTTTAGATGAGCCGACAAACCATCTGGACATTACATCCAAGGAAATTTTGGAATCTGCATTAAACCAGTATACAGGAACGGTATTTTTTGTTTCACATGACCGCTATTTTATCAATCAGACAGCAACAAGAATCCTGGAGCTGACAGGTGAAACAATTGTAAATTATATCGGAAACTATGATTATTATCTGGAAAAACATGATATTATGACGCAGTTGTATGTGAAACAGCCAGAAACTTCAGATGTGCAGCCTAAGAAACAGGATGATGCCGTTAATAAGCTCGACTGGCAGGCACAAAAAGCAGAGCAGGCAAGGATTCGTAAAATTGAAAACAGTTTAAAAAAAGCCGAGGAAGAGATTGCCGCACTTGAAAGTGAAATAAGCATGATCGATGAAGAATGTGCAAAGCCGGAAAACGCAGTTAATTCCGCAAAATTAAATGAGCTTGCAGCAAGACAGCAGGAGTGCAGGGAACGACTGGAAACTTGCTATGAAACCTGGGAAGAGCTGTCAATGCAGTTAGATGAAACTGATTGATGATATTTCCTGATAAAACAGAAAACATCTTATTGAAAAAAAGATAGTTAAATTTTTCACACATTGACAGACACAGGGGAAATCACTATAATAAACAAGAGAACGTAAGAAAGGTGGAACCTTTTGTGCAGGAAAAAGAAATATCACAGGCAGTTATCCGGAGAATGCCGCGTTATTACCGCTACCTCGGAGAACTCTTAGATGCCGGTGTAGAACGTATATCATCCAATGATCTGAGTAAACGAATGAATGTGACTGCATCCCAGATCAGACAGGATCTGAATAATTTTGGTGGTTTTGGCCAGCAGGGTTATGGTTATAATGTAAAGTTTTTATATGAGGAAATCGGTAAGATATTAGGTTTAAATGAAAGACACAATATTATTGTGGTGGGTGCAGGTAATCTTGGACAGGCACTTACAAACTATGTGAAATTTGAAAAACTTGGTTTTGTGATCATAGGACTGTTTGATGTAAATCCTGCATTGGACGGTGTGACCGTGCGTGGAATCAAAATCCGCATGCTGGATGAATTAGAGAGTTTCTGTGCAGAAAATCAGGTGGATATTGCGGCGCTTACTATGCCAAAGGAAAAGGCTGATGCCATTGCAAACAGACTAGTCGGACTTGGAATCCGCGCAATCTGGAATTTTGCGCATGTAGACCTGGAGCTCATTGATAAAAATGTTGTTGTAGAGAATGTACATCTTTCCGACAGTTTGATGCAGTTATCTTACAACATTGTCAGAAACAAAAAAGCAGAAAAAAACGGTAACTGAAAAGGGTGCCATAAATTCAGGAAGCAATTAGCTGCCGCACAGATCTTTGTGCGGCGTTTTTTGCTTATAACAGGGGGCTTATTATCATGAAGTATCTTGTAAACAGCAGGGAAATGCAAAAATATGACGCAAATACCGTTTCACATTTTAAGGTTCCGGGACTTCTTCTGATGGAGCGTGCAGCAATAACATTTGTAAATGAACTCCATAAGCAAAAAGTCGATCTCTCAGAAGTTCTTATCGTATGCGGCAGCGGAAATAATGGTGGAGATGGTCTTGCGATCGCCCGCCTTTTATTTCTGGAGGGACATACTGTTACAGTTGTTTTTGCTGGAAATAAAGATCATTGCTCGGAGCAAAACAGAATCCAGCAGGATATTTTAAATGCATATGGTGTTCCTGTCTATACGGATTTACCGGAACAGATCAGACCAACAACTGTCATAGATGCACTATTTGGTGTAGGGTTGTCGAGAGACGTGACTGGTACTTATGCAGATATATTATGTTGTATGAATACACTTCCGGGAGAAAAAGTGGCAGTGGATATTGCATCCGGAATTTCTGCAGGTACAGGTGCTGTCCTTGGTATGGCATTTCGTGCAGATATCACGATCACATTCGCATTTGCGAAATTAGGCAGTATTCTCTGGCCGGGAAATGAATATGCCGGCAGAGTGATCGTATGTGATATCGGTATCACGAAAGAAAGCTGGCTGGGAGAGACACCGTCAGTAATGGCATTGGAAACGAAAGATTTATTGCTGCTCCCGGAGAGAAAAAGTCATTCTAATAAAGGAAGCTATGGAAAACTTTTGCTGATCGCAGGAAGTGTCAATATGGCAGGGGCGGCAGTTTTATCTGCAAAAGCTGCTTACGCCACAGGATGCGGTCTGGTGCGTGTGCTGACGCCGGAAGAAAACAGGATTATTTTACAGAGCTGTGTTCCAGAGGCGGTTCTTACTACTTATGATAAAAATGCTGCTCCGGGGAAGGCTGTATTACAGGAGGCTTTTGATTGGGCAGATGCCATTGTGGCAGGTCCCGGGCTTGGGAAAGAAAAAACTGCTGCACAGATATTAAATTTTGTGTTAGAATATGGAACGTCACAGGAAAAGAAAGCAATTCTTTTTGATGCGGATGCGTTAAATCTGATAGCAGAGCAGAATGACTTACCAGAGGCAGATATCTGGAAAAATTTTAAAATCCCGGCAGTGATCACACCTCATCCCGGAGAGATGAGCCGGCTTACCGGAAAAACAGTCAATGAGATCCAGCATCATTTGCTTCAGACTGCTGCGGATTATGCAAAAGAATATCACGTTGTATGTGTCTTAAAAGACGAACATACCGTAACTGCACTGCCGGATGGTAAAAAATACCTGAATCTTTCCGGCAATTCCGGAATGGCAACAGCAGGAAGCGGAGATGTGTTAAGCGGTGTGATCGGTACACTTATGGCACAGAAAATAACACCTTACCAGGCGGCTCCTCTTGGGGTATATCTTCATGGCCTGTCCGGTGATCTTATGATACGCACAACGGGGTTACAGGGGCTTACAGCCTCAGATCTGATCTGTGGTATTAAAAAAGTTCTGAATATTTATACTACAAAGCCGATCGATAATGAACAAAAATTCGTTGAATAAAAAACGGTAAACAAAATAGATGGAGGATCAACATGAACAGATACAGCAGAGTGCATGCGGAAATCGATCTGGATGCAATTCTACACAACATGGATGCGATGCGCGGAAACATTGCAAAAGACACAAAAATTATGGCTGTCATTAAGGCAGATGGCTACGGACATGGTGCCGTAGAGATTGCAGAGACGATTGAAAAACTGGATTATCTTTATGGTTATGCAGTTGCCACGGTTGAGGAAGGACTTATCCTTCGTAATCACGGAATCCAGAAACCGATCCTGATCTTAGGATATGTATTCCCGGACCAGTATGTGGATATGATTAAAGCAGGTATCCGTCCAACCGTATTTACAAAAGAGATGGCAGAAAAACTTTCCGTTGCCGCAGCAAGTATCGGAAGAGACTGCAAGATCCATTTCGCGATCGATACCGGAATGAGCCGGATCGGTTATCAGGTCACAGAAGACGCAGCAGATGAGATGGCACAGCTTTCAAAACTGCCGCATATTATAGTGGAGGGTATTTTTACCCATTTTGCGAAAGCGGATGAAAAAGATAAGGAACCTACCTACCAGCAGATCGGTCTTTTCAAGAAAATGATCGGCATGTTAGAAGACCGTGGCGTAAGTATTCCGATTCATCACTGTTCAAACAGTGCAGGGATTGTCGATATTCCAGATGCAAATATGGATATGGTCCGCGCCGGCATCACATTGTATGGCATGTGGCCGTCAGAGGATGTAGATAAGAATGCGATCAGCCTGAAACCTGCATTGACACTGGTGACACATGTGGCATATGTAAAGGAACTTCCGGCTGGCAGAGCAATCAGTTATGGAGGAACTTATGTCACAACAGAGCCTTGCATAATCGCAACGATTCCGGTTGGTTACGCAGATGGCTATGCAAGAGGCCTTTCAAATAAAGGATTTGTTTTGATCCATGGAAAACGTGCACCGATTCTTGGCCGTGTCTGCATGGATCAGTTTATGGTTGATGTTACCGACATTCCGGATGTTAAAAATGAAGATGAAGTGATTCTCATTGGCAGAGATGGTGATGAGTGTATCACTATGGAAGAAGTCGGTGACCTGTCCGGACGATTCAATTATGAATTCGCCTGTGATCTTGGAAAACGTATTCCACGTGTTTATATCCATGGTGGAAGGATCATTGGCACGAGAGATCATTTTTCAGAATAACAGGAAGAAATGGAATACACCAGTAAAAATTGGCAATACTATCCGTAAAGTAAGAAAAATGGAGTGGAAGTATATGGTAATTAGACGTGGTGATATTTTTTATGCAGATTTAAGACCGGTGATCGGCTCAGAACAGGGCGGTGTAAGACCGGTGCTTATTATACAGAATGATGTTGGAAACAGGCACAGTCCTACCGTGATCTGCGCAGCAATCACATCCCAGATGAATAAGGCGAAGCTGCCAACCCATGTAGAACTGGACAGCAGAAAATATGATCTTGTCAAGGATTCTGTTGTTCTTTTAGAACAGCTTCGCACGATCGATAAAAAACGGTTAAAAGACAAGGTATGTCATTTAGATTCCCAGATTCTGGTGAAAATAGATAAGGCGCTTGAGGTAAGTTTAGAGTTGTATACATAAATAGACTTGCCAGAAAACGGAAATAGTGATAAAATAAAATGTATTTTTGAAGCAATAAACAAGTGAGAAAAGAGGAAGTATTTATGTCAGGACATTCCAAATTTGCGAATATTAAGCACAAAAAAGAAAAAAATGATGCAGCAAAAGGAAAGATTTTTACAATTATCGGACGTGAGATTGCCGTTGCAGTAAAAGATGGCGGTCCGGATCCTGCAAACAACTTTAAACTGGCTCAAATCATTGCAAAAGCAAAAGCAAGCAATATGCCAAACGATACGATTGAGCGTGGTATCAAAAAAGCATCCGGCGAAGGCAACTCTGTCAATTACGAGTATTGCACTTATGAGGGATATGGTCCAAGCGGAACAGCCATCATTGTAAAATGTCTGACCGACAATAAGAACCGTACCGCTGCCAATGTCCGTAACGCATTTACAAAAGGACATGGAAGTATCGGTACACAGGGATGTGTTTCCTATATGTTCGATGAAAAGGGACAGATCATTATCGCAAAAGAAGACTGTGAAATGGATGCGGATGATCTGATGATGATCGCACTTGATGCTGGTGCAGAAGATTTCTCTGAGGAAGAGGACAGCTATGAGATCATTACAAATCCGGCTGATTTTGAAGCAGTACATGCAGCACTTGAAGCAGAAAAGATTCCTATGGCAGAAGCAGAAGTTACAATGATTCCACAGAATTATGTAGAGCTGACAGCAGAAGAGGATTTAACCAATATTAACCGTATTCTTGATCTGCTTGATGATGACGATGATGTACAGGAAGTATATCATAACTGGGATGAATAAATAATATATAAAATACACAGGAAAACGACATGGAGAAGAAGTCTGTGTCGTTTTTTGTATGAAAAAGTTTTTCTGCATTGCAGTAAAAAAGATATGGTATTCTTTTCGGAAATGTTATATGATAATAGAAATAGATGTAGAATAAACACAGGAATGGAGATTGCTATGAAGAAAATACTTTTTGCAGCATCGGAGTGTGTTCCGTTTATTAAAACCGGGGGTTTGGCGGATGTATGTGGAGCATTGCCAAAAGAATTTGATAAGAATGAATGGGATGTCAGGGTTGTAATACCAAATTATAGCTGCATTCCGGATAAGTTCCGCAGCAAATTCGAATATGTAGCTCATTTTTATATGAGCACCGGCAGTTATATTACGAATAAATATGTCGGTATTTTAAAATATGTCATGGATGGCATTACATATTATTTTATTGACAATCAGGAATATTTTAACTGTGCAGTGCCATATGGAGATGTCCGCTATGATATTGAAAAGTTCTGTTTCTTTGACAAAGCTGTATTGTCCATGCTAAAACAGATTGACTTCTGCCCGAATCTGATTCACTGTCATGACTGGCAGACAGGTCTTATTCCGGTATATCTGAAAAATGAATTTCAGGCAGATTCCTTTTACTGGGGAATGAAGAGTATCATGACGATCCACAACCTGAAATTCCAGGGAGTATGGGATATCAAGACTATGCAGGGACTGACCGGATTTTCAGCTTCTCTGTTCACACCGGATAAACTGGAATTTAAAAAGGATGCCAACATGTTAAAAGGCGGACTTGTTTATGCAGATTATATCACGACTGTCAGCGATTCCTATGCGCAGGAGATTCAGACCGAGTACTATGGAGAAGGATTGAACGGTCTGTTATCTGCACGTCATTTTGATATGCAGGGTATTGTAAATGGTATTGATTATAAAGTTTATGATCCGGCAACAGATGGAAAGATCTATACGAATTACACACCATCGGATTTCCGGAAGAAAAAGTACATGAACAAGGTAAAACTTCAGGCAGAGCTTGGACTTGCTGTTGACAAGAAGAAATACATGATCGGGCTGATCTCAAGACTGACAGATCAGAAAGGCTTAGATCTTGTGAACTATGCGATCGACCGGATCGTGGATGATTATACCCAGCTGGTTGTCATAGGTACCGGAGATCCACAGTATGAGAATATGTTCCGCCATTATGCATGGAAATACGGTGATCGTGTATCTGCTAATATCTGTTATTCTGATGAACTTGCACATAAACTTTACGCAGCGGCAGATGCTTTCCTGATGCCATCCCGTTTTGAACCATGCGGGCTGACACAGCTTATTTCTTTCCGTTATGGTACTGTTCCGATTGTCCGTGAGACAGGTGGATTAAGAGATACGGTAAAACCATTTAATGAGTATGAAAATTCAGGAGACGGTTTTTCATTTGCAAATTATAATGGAGATGAAATGCTTTCTGTGATCAATTATTCAAAACATATCTTCTTTGACCGCAAGAAACAGTGGAATCAGATGATCGACCGTGGCATGGCAAATGATTATTCATGGAATAACTCTAAAGGGAAATACGAGGGATTATACAATTATCTGCTCGGATGCTAATTCTGTATGATTATTTTGCAGATTGGATATACTTAAATAAGGATGTCGTATAAAAAACAGGATGTTACAAACATCCTGTTTTTTCATTCATGACAATAGAATATTTAAAGAGCGTACCGTCTATTGTTTTCATATCATATGGAAGGAGTATATCATGGCAGAAAATCAGGAAAAGAAAAATGAAGAGATCAAAGAGTTTGGTCAGATACAAATGAAAAATAAGATTTCATTACTGACGATCATTGGGGAGATTGAGGGACACGACTGTCTTCCGGCAACTACCAAAACCACAAAATATGAGCATGTTCTGCCAAAACTGGCTGAACTTGAAGATAATCCGGATACAGAAGGGCTGTTGCTGCTTTTAAACACGGTTGGTGGTGATGTGGAAAGCGGTCTGGCGATTGCCGAAATGATTGCATCCATCCGGAAACCAACCGTTTCACTGGTTCTTGGCGGCAGTCATTCCATCGGTGTCCCTTTAGCCGTGTCAACAGACTATTCCTTTATTGTGCCATCCGGAACCATGGTGATCCATCCGGTTCGCATGAATGGAACCGTGATTGGCGCAAAACCAACATACGATTACTTTAAACAGATGCAGGACCGGATCGTACACTTTATCAGTACACATTCAAAAGCAACGGAAAAACGTTTGGAAGAGCTTATGATGAACACCGGAATACTCACAAAAGATCTTGGAACAATTCTGGTCGGAAAAGAAGCGGTGGATGAAGGACTGATCAATGAAGTTGGAGGTATTTCCGATGCATTTTCAAAACTGCATCAGATGATAGAAAAAAAATAACCAGTTAATGACAATCTGCCTCAAATATGTTAAGATAAAACATGTATGTAAAAAGTTATTGCAAAAGAACGATTTATTACGGAGATACAAAGAGGAGGCAGATATGTCATTATTACAGGCAATATTGATGGGGATCATACAGGGATTGACAGAATTTTTACCCGTGAGCAGTTCCGGACATCTGGCGATTTTTAAAATATTATTTGGGGTAGATACAGAGACAGGACTTTTATTTGATGTACTTTTGCATATCGGGACTCTGGCAGCTATTTGTGTTGTATACTATAAAGATGTTTTGAAAATGATTGTAGAGGGAATCGGTCTGATCAGGGATTGTATCATTAATTTCGTCCGTTTTATCGGGAATAAAACCGGCAGGACAGATGAGCCATATCTCCGTCTGGTAAACAGCAGCTACCGCAAATTAGTTGTTTTGATCATTGTATCCACGATTCCAACAGGAATCATCGGAGTGGTCGGAAAAGATGTCGTGGAGATGGCATCTGAGATATTACTTATTCCGGGGATTTGTCTGATTCTTACCGCTGTCCTGCTTTTTATTGCGGATCATGCAAAAGATGGAGATAAGCTGCCAAAAGGTGTTACATATACAAATGCATTTGGCGTCGGTATTGCACAGGGAATAGCAACGCTTCCGGGGTTGTCACGTTCCGGAACGACGATTACTGCATGTCTGCTCAGTGGTTTTAACCGTAATTTTGCTGTAAAATACTCATTTTTGATGTCGATACCGGCAATTCTTGGAGCACTGGTACTGGAATTAAAAGATTACACGGCAGCTGCACTTTCTGGTGCGGAAATTGCATACTATGTAGTTGGTATGATCGTAGCTGCTGTAGTAGGTTATGTCTGTATTAAGACAATGCTTATTGTTGTGCGTAGAAAGAAATTTACAGGCTTTGCTATTTACTGCCTGATCGTAGGCGTTATCTCGATCGGCGGATATATCTATATGGCATAAAATTGATTTGGAGGTAATATTTTGGCAACAGGGAATAGGAAGCGTTCTGCTGCCGGTAAAAGAACATCATCCGGCAGGAAAACAAATTCTGGACATAAGAGGACTACAAAAAAACAGCAGGAACGTGAAACAGAATTTACACGTGAAGTGATCTTATGGATCGTAGTAGCTGTTTCACTTTTACTTTTTATCAGTAATTTTGGATTTGGCGGTACCATAGGAGGAACGGTCAGTCGTTTCTTTTTTGGTATATTTGGAATTATTTCATATATATTTCCGATTGTATTGCTGGTTGGTACTTTTTTTGCTGTTTCGAATCAGGGAAACAGAGTTGCGGCTGTAAAATTAGTGGCAGTCATTCTTTTTGTGGCATTTTTGTGCATGTTTTTCGAACTCATTTCCGATGGAACGGATGCGAAAACTGCAATGGATGCCTACCGGTATAGTTTTGATGCAAAAAGTGGCGGCGGACTGATCGGTGGCGTGCTTTCACATATGTTATGTTCCGGTTTTGGAATTATTGGCGCTTATGTGATCGATGTGATCGTACTTATCATTTCACTTGTACTTATTACCGAACGTTCCGCATTCCGTGGTATGCAAAAGGGTGGACGTAAGGTATATGAGTCTGCGAAGATCAGTAATGAGCGGCACAGAGAACGTGCAGAGATGCGAAGGGAAGAACGTGAACAGCGGGAGCAGCAGCGTAGAATGGACAGAAAGGTTGAGGGAGTTGCTATCGATACCAAACTGATCCCGGATACGTCACAGAAACGTTCTCAGGATATCAGCGAGATTTTGCCGGAAGATATGATAGATCTGCCGGAGATCAAAGAGGAAAAACGTGTTACACTGACTGCAGGAAATGCACCACAGAAGATGGCTCCATCTGCATTTTCAGATGAGGCGTTAGAAGCAATGGGACAGGCTCTGACGGAAAAAACAGCGCTTTTTGCAGCGGAGGATGAGCAGGCATCTTTTCCAATCCAGATGGAAGAACCAAAAGTTTCACAGACAGTCGAAGAGGAAGAGATATTCGATATGCCGGGGCGTCCTGATCCTGCAATGGCATTTGGAATAGAGCCTTTTTCAGAGGATACCTCAGATCTATCATCATTTGAGGCTGATTTAGGATCTGATTTATCGGAAGAAGAATCAGTTAATGAAGATATACAGGCGCAGCAGACCGCTGCAGAACAAACCGGACCTGTAAAACGTGAAACTGTATCTCACGAGCCTGTATATATGAAAAATGAAGATGCAGCTGAACTGGTAATGGAAATAGATCTGGAAACTGCACCACCTGAGAAAGCGTATGTATTTCCTCCTGTTACACTTCTGAAACAATCTGAAAACAAGCAGGGAGATACCAGAAAACAGTTACAGGAAACTGCCATGAAGCTGCAACAGACATTAAAGAATTTTGGTGTTAATGTCACGATCACAAATATCAGTTGCGGACCTGCCGTAACAAGATATGAATTACAGCCGGAAATGGGTGTAAAAGTAAGCAAGATCGTTAATTTGGCGGATGATATCAAGTTAAATCTTGCAGCAGCGGATATCCGTATCGAAGCACCGATCCCTGGAAAGGCAGCGATTGGTATTGAAGTTCCAAATAAGGAAAATGTTATGGTGTCGTTCCGCGAGCTGGTGGAATCTGAGGAATTTCAGTCCCATCCATCGAAAATTTCTTTCTGTGTCGGAAAAGATATCGGTGGTAAAGTATCTGTAGCTGATATTGAAAAAATGCCGCATCTTCTGATCGCAGGTGCAACGGGTTCCGGTAAATCTGTCTGCATCAACACGATCATTATGAGTATTTTGTACAAGGCAGATCCGAAGGATGTAAAACTGATCATGGTAGATCCGAAAGTTGTGGAGTTAAGTGTTTACAATGGTATCCCGCATCTTCTGATACCGGTCGTTACTGATCCGAAAAAAGCAGCAGGTGCCTTAAACTGGGCAGTAGCAGAAATGACTGACCGTTATAATAAATTTGCCGAAGCGCATGTCCGGAATTTAAAAGGATACAATGCTAAAATAGACAGTCTTCCGGATGTGGAAGGTGATCCGAAACCGGAAAAAATGCCTCAGATCGTCATTATCGTGGATGAGTTAGCAGATCTGATGATGGTTGCACCGAGTGATGTGGAAGGTGCGATCTGCCGGTTGGCTCAGCTTGCACGTGCAGCCGGGATTCATCTTATCATTGCAACCCAGCGTCCTTCTGTAAATGTAATCACCGGATTGATCAAGGCAAATATGCCAAGCCGTATTGCCTTTGCGGTAACATCCGGTGTTGATTCAAGAACAATTCTTGATATGAACGGTGCAGAAAAACTGCTTGGGAAAGGCGATATGCTTTTCTATCCGCAGGGAATTCCAAAGCCGGTCCGTGTACAGGGAGCATTTGTTTCTGACAAGGAAGTATCAGATGTTGTCAATTACATCAAAGAGGAAAATGGACAGGTTTCATATAGCGCGGCAGTGGAAGAACATATGAATAATATAGAATCTGAAAATACTACTGTGAGCATTGATTCAAATTCGGGAACCGGAGATGGAAGAGATGCATATTTTGCAGATGCCGCAAAACTTTTGATCGATAAAGAAAAAGGGTCTATTGGAATGTTGCAGCGTTATTTTAAAGTTGGTTTTAACCGGGCAGCAAGAATTATGGATCAGCTTGAGGAGGCCGGCATTGTCGGTCCGGAAGAAGGTACAAAACCGCGCCGCGTTTTAATGACGCAGGAGCAGTTTGAACAATACGAAGAAGAATATTTATAAGACACGAGGAGGAATCATTATGAAAACAGACATCGAGATCGCACAGGAAGCAGAAATGCTGCATATCCGTGAAGTAGCCGAAAAACTTGGTATCACAGAGGACGAATTAGAACTTTATGGAAAATATAAAGCAAAGCTCTCTGATGAACTGATGGAACGTGTTAAAGATGAACCAGATGGAAAATTAATCCTTGTAACAGCAATCAATCCAACTCCGGCGGGAGAAGGGAAAACAACGATCAGTGTAGGACTTGGTGAGGCATTTGGACAGCTTGGAAAGAAAGCAGTGATCGCACTCCGTGAACCGTCCCTTGGACCGTGTTTTGGAATTAAAGGCGGTGCTGCCGGAGGCGGTTATGCACAGGTAGTTCCAATGGAAGACTTAAATCTTCATTTTACCGGAGATTTTCATGCGATTACTTCTGCAAACAATCTGCTCGCTGCATTGCTTGATAATCATATCCAGCAGGGAAATGAGCTTGGTATTGATCCAAGACAGGTTGTCTGGAAACGTTGTCTGGATATGAATGACCGTGTCCTTCGAAATATTGTAGTCGGTCTTGGCAGAAAAATGGATGGAATGGTCAGGGAAGATCATTTTGTTATCACCGTTGCATCAGAAATTATGGCTGTATTATGTCTTGCAGATGATATGCATGATTTAAAACGCAGACTCGGAAAGATCATTGTTGCATATACTTATGATGGTAAGCCTGTTACTGCAGATGATATCAAAGCGACCGGCGCAATGGCTGCATTATTAAAAGATGCTTTAAAACCAAACCTGATCCAGACTTTAGAGCACACACCGGCAATCGTTCACGGCGGACCATTTGCAAATATTGCACATGGCTGTAACAGTGTACGTGCTACAAAGACAGCTTTAAAACTGGCGGACTATGTCATCACAGAAGCCGGTTTTGGTGCAGATTTAGGTGCAGAAAAGTTTTTTGATATCAAATCCCGTATGGCAGGGCTCCATCCGGATGCTGTTGTCTTAGTTGCAACGGTAAGAGCATTAAAATACAATGGTGGTGTTGCAAAAGCTGATCTTGGTGAAGAAAACTTAGATGCTTTAAAGAAGGGTATCGTAAATCTTGAAAAACATATCGAGAATTTACAGAAATATGGTGTTCCAGTTGTCGTGACATTAAATTCATTTGTTACAGATACGAAAGCCGAGACCGATTATATTGAACAGTTCTGCCGTGAAAGAGATTGTGAATTTGCACTTGCAGAAGTTTGGGAAAAAGGTGGAAAAGGTGGAGTAGAACTTGCCGAGAAAGTATTAAAAACCTTAGAGACAAAGGAAAGCCATTTCAAACCATTATACCCGGATGATCTTTCACTGGAAGAAAAAATCGAGACGATTGCAAAAGAAATTTATGGAGCTGACGGTGTGACATATGCACCTGCTGCTGCAAAGGAGTTAAAGCGCATTGCTGAGATGGGAATGTCAAATTTCCCTGTATGTATGGCAAAGACACAATATTCCCTGTCTGATGACCAGACGAAACTCGGACGTCCTAGCGGATTTACCATTAATGTGAGAGAAGTTTATGTTTCTGCCGGAGCAGGTTTTGTTGTAGCGGTTACCGGAGCGATCATGACAATGCCTGGACTTCCAAAAAATCCGGCAGCATACGGTATAGATGTTGATGATAACGGTGTGATCACAGGATTATTTTAATAAGTCGAAAGCGAGGATATCCCATGAAATGTGCGAAGTGTGGGGCAGAGTTAAAAAAAGGCTGCCTTTACTGTTCTGTCTGTGGCCACGAAGCACAGATAGTTTCGGATTACAACGTACTTGAGGATGATTATCTGCGTTCACTTCTAAAAGACGGAGAAAGTTCAAAAAATCCGCAAAAGACGGAAGTAGAACCCCAAAAAAACAAAAAGAAAAAAAACAACCATCTGCTGCTGATTCTCTGTTGCTGCTTTATAGTGACAGGTGCGGCAGTTGGTGTTGCTGTAAAACTTTATATAGATAATAAGAATGCAAATTCCTACGATTATCAAATTGAAATGGCTGAAAAAGAACTGGTAGATCATAATTACGAAAATGCACTTCAATATTATAAAACCGCATTGGCATTGCAGCCGGATGATATCAAAGTACGTGAGGCAATGGCAGAAGTCTATACCAGCCAGAAAGAATATGATTCAGCACTCGTTTTATATATGGAAATCCTTCAACTTGACAAAACGAATAAAGAGGCTTATCAGCATCTGATCTCCATTTATGATGAAATGGGGGATTATGACAGCATTCTTTCTTTAAAAGAAGATGTTACGGATGGGAATATACTTGCATTATTCGATGATTATGAGGTTGGTGAACCGATCATATCTCCGCTTAGTGGGCAATATGATGATTATATTACAGTCGTGATCTACTCAATTGCCGGAAATGACATTTATTATACGACGGATGGCACTGTCCCGGATAAAGAAAATGGGATTCCATATCCACAGGGAGGTATTCCGCTAAATCATACTGGAAATTTTGAAATCAATGCTGTATGTTGTAATGAAAAAGGCATCTACAGTGATATCGTAACAGAAGAATACCAGATTCAGTTTAAAAAACCGGATCTGCCATCTGTCTCACCAGATGGAGGAGTTTTCTCTGAGGAGACCACTGTAACAATCACACAGCAGAAAGATTGCACGATTTATTATACATGGGATTCTACAGATCCAACAACAGAATCGGCTGTTTATACAGAACCGATTGTTGTTCCGGAAGGGGATTATGTATTATCTGTCATGGCAGTAAATAACAAGACAGGTTTAGTCAGTGATATCTATCGTGTAAATTTGGGATATCATCCACAATGATATCAGGACTGATACATGTTCCGAAACTCTGTTGGAGTACAATTTTTTATAATTTTAAACATCCGCATAAATGCGGAAATACTATTATAACCGGAGTGAATGGCCACTTCGGTTATATTTATATTGGGATCTAACAGAAGTTTTTCAGCATATGAAATTCGCTGGTTGTTCAGGTATTTATAAAAAGAAATATTTGTAAATTCTTTAAACAATCTGCTGAAATGATATTTTGAAAATCCTGCTAAAGCAGCAACCTGTTCTAAGGTAATATCTTCTGTACAATGCTGGTTGATATATTGACAAATACTGATAAATTTATCAATATACTCTTTTTGTTTTGTTGGTTTTGTGTCAGCAAATTTTGCCGGGGTACTGGCAATCTGTCTGCCAATCAAAACGATAAGCTGTAAAAATTTTGCATAAACAGACGTCTCATATAACGGTGTATCAGAGAGATATTCATCTCTGATTCCAAACATAAGAGACATAGCTTCCTCGTGAATGGCAGGAGCCTCCTCCGGAGTGATCAAAACAGCCGGCTGTAAAAAAGGCAGAAATGCAGTAAACTCTTCAAATGGTTTTCCACTGTTCATATCAACCTGAAAAATAATTCGTCGCCCATGACAGGCTTTCATATGGTGCAGAGTACCCGGAATAATAACAATAATGTCTCCTTTGCGCATATGAAATGGAATCTGATTGCAGTCTACATCATATGTTCCTTCTGTTGGCATGATCAGCTCGATGGGTGTATGCCAATGAACCGGATATTCTTCATAATCAGTATTATCAAAAAGCATAAGGGATGAGTTATTTTCAAATCCAACTGTTTCACGAACACCATCTAAATATTTTATCATTCAAATCTCCTTTTCTATGTAAACTTCCTTAGAATTATTTTTTGCCATGTTCTGCATAAATCAGATTATATGTATTTTTTAAATTGATATAAAAATATAAATTTCATTACGAAATATTGCATTTTATTAATCGAAAATCTATTGCTGTTTCTTAAGATATATATACAATATATCAATTTTAAAAACAATATCATTTTATAAAAAAGGAAATGTGCACAAAAAATATAATAATATTTTGAAAAATACTACCAAATTATGCAATTTGTACTTTGAATTAAATACAAAAAAAGCAAGAATTGATTATGAAAAAGCAATTATTGTATAGAGAATAAAACAAGTAAGAAATAAGATAAGATTGTCAAATAAATCAATTCACACAGTCAGAATATCTGACAGGTGAAAGAAGGGGGTTACATATGAAGTTAAAAAAAGTTTTAGCAACAGGTCTTTCCTTATTGATGGCAATGGGAACGATAGCAGGTTGTGGAGTATCTACTGATACCGGGGTAAACACAAATGCTTCGTCTGAATCAGGAGTTGCAGCTGCTGAAAAAACAGACCAGAAAGAGGAGAGCACTACAAAAACAGACGGGGATGTAGAAGAGATTACCTGGATGTTCTGGGATGACATGGAGGCAACGGAAGATCTTATCACATTGGGTTATAAAGATGTCATCGACAGATTCAACAAAGATTATGAGGGGGTTTATCACTGTAATGTGATCACAACAAATCTGGAAGAATACTATACAAAATTAAATGCATTAGTTGCTTCCAATCAGACACCGGATGTATTTATTGTTTCACCTGGACCAAATCTTACAGATTATGTGGAGCCGGGGGTTGCGGCTGATCTTACAGATTATTTGCATGAAGACGGATGGTACGATACGTTTAACGGTGGTGTATTTGATAAACAGACTTATGACGGAAAAATTTACGCAGTACCTACCAATCTTGCAGCAGCATGTGTATTTTATAACACAGAAATGTTTGCAGATGCCGGTGTAGATGTTCCGGAAACATACGATGATCTTCTTGCAGCATGTGAGACACTTCAGTCAAAAGGTTATACTCCGATTACGATCAGTGCAGGAACAGCATGGTGTTTATCAATGTTGTGTGGATATCTCTGCGACAGAGAAAATGCAGATCTTGATGCAATTGCAGCAGGTAATGCAAGCTGGCTTGATCAGCCGTTCCAGGATGCAGCAAATAAAATGCTTGAGTTATCAAAATATTTCCAGCCAACAGCAGCAGGAGATACAAATGATGTTGCAACTGCAAACTTTTATAATGGTGAGGCTGCGATCTTAATTCAGGGTTCCTGGGCAATCGCACAGATCAATGGTTCTAATCCTGATTTTGAAGAAAAATGCGGTGTATTCCAGTTCCCGGCCATTGAAGGCGGTAACGATCCAAACCGTATCATTGCAAAAACAGACAGCCTTGCAATGAGCTCTACTACGGAGCATCCGGATGCATGTATTGCATTAATGAAATATTTTACTGATGAGACTGCACAGAAATATACAGCAGAGATCGGTGGAAAGATTCCGGTTACCAATGTTGATATTGATTATGATAAAGCTCCAAAGCAGTTAAAGTATGTGATGGATATCTTTGCAAAAGCAACCGGAACATTTGGATTCTATAATGAATCACTTGCTTCCACAGAAGCCGGTTCAACATTTGATGATGCAATGGTTTCTATTTATCTTGGAAACAATTCAGTAGAAGATGGATTACAGATCATTGAAGATTTTTATAAGGAAAATGTCTGGAATAAATAATGTATAGCTGAAGTACCTGAACACGGGATCTGTTATGGATCCCGTGTTCACAAATAGAATGAATGTGTTGATGGGGGAAATTTTATGGATAAACTATTACGGGATAAAAAAGCCATCTGTCTGTTTCTTGCACCGGGAATAATTCTCTTTACCCTGGTATTATTTATACCAATCTGCCAGTCGATTTATTATTCTCTCTGTGATTGGGATGCGTTATCGAAACCCGAATTTATCGGATTTGGAAATTATGTTAAGTTGTTTACGAAAGATACAACAATGCAGATCGCATTGAAAAATTCAATATTTTTTATGATTTTTTCCGTAGTATCACAACTTGTTGTTGGTCTTTTTTTAGCAGCATTACTTACGAATATAAAAAAAGGAAGAAACCTTTTTAAGAATATATATTATCTGCCATGTGTACTTTCATCAGCAGCACTCGGACTGTTATGGATGTTTATTTTTACACCAAAACTTGGTATCAATCAGGTTCTTGCAACATGGGGAATAGAAGGACCACTCTGGCTGATGGATGTCAGCGGATATATTACACTTCCGATGAAAGTGATCGCATTTGTTGCATTGTGGCAGTATGTAGGACAATCTATGATGCTTTATATGGCACAGATATCAGGAATCGATAAATCACTTTATGAAGCTGCCTATATCGACGGAGCAACTAAAACAAAAGCTTTCTGGTATGTTACCATGCCATTGATCCGTCCAATGATGGCGATTGCAATGTCCTTAAACTGCATTGGCGCATTAAAATTCTTTGATCTGATCTTTAACATGACAGAAGCCGGACCAAATCATCAGACGGAAGTTCTTGCAACACATCTTTATACGCAGGGATTTAAATATTTTAAATACGGATATGCAAGTGCGATTGGTGTTGTGCTTTTAATTTTATGTCTGTTGGTTACATTTTTCATTAATAAGTTTGTAAAAGTAGAAAACTATGAAATGTAAGGGGGAAATTTACATGAAAGGAAATAAAAAAGCACTGGCATGGAAAATCGTGATATATATATTCCTTGTATTGATGGCTTTTCTTTATTTAGCACCATTGGTATGGATGTTTTTTGTTTCGCTGAAAACGAATACAGAAATTTTTAAAAGTCCATTTGCATTGCCCGAAGAAATCCAGCTTGGAAACTTTATTTTTGCATGGACTGCCGGAAAACTTGGTATTGCAACCTTAAATTCAGCTATTGTATGTGTTACCGCATTAATTCTTAATATTATCATAGGCTGTATGGCAAGTTTTGCACTCGGAAGACTGCGTTTTAAAATGTCCGGTGCAGTTATGACATATTTCCTGATCGGAATGATGATTCCGATCCACTGTATTTTAATACCATTATTTAAAACATTTTCCAATATGCATTTATATAACAGTCTGCTTGGTTTGATCATACCTTATACCGTAGTATCACTGCCTACAACAATTTTTATTATGACAGGATTTTTCAAAAATATGCCAAATGAAATGTTTGAGGCTGCCTGCATAGATGGATGCTCTATTTATAAAATATTTACATCCATTGCATTGCCATTATCCAAAACAGGTATTTTTGTAACAGCATTGATGGCATTCGTCGGGAACTGGAATGAACTTCTTTTAGCAATGGTATTTATCTCAGATGACGCAAAAAAAACACTGCCGGTAGCATTATCCAAGTTTGTAGGACCTTATAATACAAATTATACACAGATGTTTGCTGCGATTATCATTGCGATTCTGCCGACAATCATTGTTTACTGCTGTTTTAGCAACCAGATCGTAGACGGACTGACTGCGGGAGCTGTAAAAGGCTGATGTTAGCATGATATAAATGATCATAAAAAGATTTGAAGGAGAAAAAGAATGGCAAAACAAAAACAACCACTGGTAAAAAATATTTATACTGCAGATCCATCTGCACATGTATTTGAAGGAAAAATTTATATTTATCCTTCACACGATCTGCAGCATGAATGTGAAGACAATGACAATGGAGACCAGTATAATATGGAAGATTATCACATTCTCTGTATGGATAATGTAGACAGTGAATGTGTTGACTGTGGTGAAGTATTGCATATGGATGAAGTTCCATGGGTATCAAAACAAATGTGGGCACCGGATGCGGCATATAAAAATGGAAAATATTATCTCTTTTTCCCGGCACGTGATAAGGAAGGCATTTTCCGTATCGGTGTTGCAGTATCCGATAAACCTGCCGGAAAATTTATCCCGGAGAAAAACTATATAGAAGGAAGTTTCAGCATAGATCCTGCTGTACTGGTAGATGATGATAATGAGGCATATATTTATTTTGGCGGCTTATGGGGCGGACAACTGGAAAAATGGAAAACCGGAGTATTTGATGAAAATGCCACAGAACCAGATATGGATAAAAATGCAGTCGGACCAAGAGTTGCGAGATTAAGAGATGATATGCTTGGCTTTGCAGAAGATGTAAAAGAAATTGTCATTTTAGATGAAAATGGAGAGCCTTTAAAAGCAGGAGACGAAGACCGGAGATATTTTGAAGGACCATGGATGCACAAATATCAGGGAAAATATTATTTTTCCTATTCGACAGGAACTACACATAAAATTGTTTATGCTGTCGGAGACAATCCTATGGGACCATTTCAGTACAAAGGTGTAATTTTAGAACCGGTACTCGGCTGGACAACACATCATTCCATCGTACAGGTTGGTGAAAAATGGTATCTTTTTTATCATGACTGTGAGTTGTCCGGAGGAGTTAACAGTATGCGCTGTGTGAAATACTGTGAACTTCAATATAATGAGGACGGAACGATTCAGACTATAAAACCATAAGTAGATTCTCTTCTATTTAAATATAGCGGTAAGAAAAAAGCCTGATGGCATATTTTCTTACCGCTATTTATATTTTCTATTATTCTTCCGGAATAAATTCAATCAGATCTTTTCCAAGTTTACTGATGCGGGCGAGAGAGCATACATCAATGCCCTGTTCCATTAATTTTTCGCGTCCCGGCTGGAATGATTTTTCAATCAGGATACCGACTCCGGCGATCGTTGCATGTGCTTTGCGCAGCAGGCGGATTGCTCCTGTTGCAGCTTCGCCGTTTGCAAGAAAATCATCCACGATCAATACATGGTCATTTTCATTGATAAACTGCTGGGATAAGGTCAGTTCATAGCTTGTCCCCTTGGTAAAAGAAGTGACTACTGTCTGAAACAGATTATCATTTAATACCTTAGAAGGCTGTTTCTTCAAAATGATCATTGGAACATTCAGTGCCAGTGCTGTCATAAGAGCCGGAGCAATACCGGAACTTTCGATCGTTACAACTTTTGTTACCCCGCAATCTTTATAATGTTCGGCAAATGCCTCACCGATCTGCTGCATCAAAACAGGATCTACCTGATGGTTTACAAAACTGTCTACCTTTAAAATATCTTCATTGACTGCAATTCCTTCAGAAAGAATCTTCTCTTCAAGTATTTTCACAATAGCCACCTCATATATTCAAATATTTTGTCCATTATAACACATATATCTGACAGAAAAAAGCACTATGCCAAAAATATTTTATCATAAATTGTTTCTATGATGTGATCAATAAGTGAGGCATTCGTCTGCGGATATTTTTCAAGAAGCAATCCCCTCATGATTTCATAACGCAAAAAATAATTCTGCTCTTCAGATTCATCTGAGATACCGGCATCTGCATTGATTTTTTCTGCCGTATATGTATCTAAAAACCACTGACAGATTTCTTCAAACTGCTGTTCCTCACGGTCAGCGGCGTTTGAAAGAGATTTTAATTCCATAAATGAATGTATGCCGACAAAAAGAAAAATAGTAAACATCACACCCATAACAATAAGGATCATTGTTTTAGAGTAAGCAGCACTTTGAAAAGGAAGCAGATCGAGTCCGAATAAGATCAGAAGAATAAATCCAACGACACTTACGATCGTAAATGTATATGCAGTGGATGTGACATCTTCTTTTTTTGTTTTCTTTGATACATATGCGTGAGACGGTGCTAAGTTGCTCTCGGCTGCATTGTTGCTGATATCAAATGGTTCCTGTGACATAATTTTCCTCATTTCCAGATGAATGAACATCTATTGTTTTTCAAGTAGTTTTAGTATAAATTATAATGTAGATGCATGCAAGCGGATTTGCTAGAATAAGGATAAATGAGTTCGCAGCATAATTCCGTGGAGAGCATAAATAAAACTATGTGAGGAACTATGAAAGTTACAATTTTATGTGTAGGAAAGATCAAAGAAAAGTTTTACAGGGATGCAATTGCAGAATACAGCAAACGATTAAGCCGTTACTGTAAATTAGACATCATAGAGGTCGCTGACGAAAAGACACCGGAAAATGCAAGTGATACGGTAGAAAACCAGATCAGAGAAAAAGAAGCAGAGCGTATCCTGACGCGTCTCGATAAAGAAGCAAAAGAGGGTGCATATATCTTTGCCCTTGCAATCGATGGTAAGGAGTTAGATTCCGTGGAGTTATCGAAAAAGATTGAAAATCTCGGAACTTCCGGGATCAGCCAGATCATTTTTCTGATCGGCGGATCGCTCGGTATGTCTGAAAACCTGCTAAAACGTGCTGATTTTAAACTCAGTTTTTCGAAAATGACGTTTCCGCATCAGCTTATGCGTGTGGTCCTGCTAGAGCAGATTTACCGCAGTTACCGGATTATGAATGGCGAACCGTATCATAAATAATGCAGTCAGCGGGAGTGTCTTTGAAATGAGCAGCCTGCCCTAAACTGCTGTCAAAGGAGAGGTAAACATGAAAGTACAAAATCCAGTTGTCCGGGGGTTTTACCCGGATCCAAGCATCTGCAGTGCAAACGGCAAATATTATCTTGCCTGCAGTTCGTTTGAATATTTTCCGGGGGTTCCATTATTTGAAAGCGATGATCTGTTAAACTGGAAACCGATCGGCCATTGCCTTACCAGAAAAAGTCAGGTCAATTTATATCAGGTTCCCGGTTCCGGCGGGGTGTTCGCACCGACGATCCGCTTCCATAACGGACGGTTCTATATGGTTACCAACAACAATACCTATCAGAAAAATTTTTATGTCTATACAGACGATATCTACAGCGAATGGTCGGATCCCGTTTTTGTGGATCAGGGCGGTATTGATCCGTCTTTGTATTTTGAAGGAGACAAAGTTTATTTTATCAGCAATGGAACGGATGAATCAGATGGAAGAGGCTGTATTTTCCAGTGTGAGATCGATATCACAACCGGAAAACGTCTGACAGAAAGCAGACCGATCTGGAAGGGAAGCGGCGGCCGTTATATTGAATCACCGCATATGTATCATTTTGGGGACTGGTATTATCTCATGGTTGCAGAAGGTGGTACGGAATATGGTCATATGGTAACTTATGCAAGGTCAAAAGATCCTTATGGACCATTTGAAGCGTATGCCCAAAATCCGGTACTTACCAACCGGAATCTGGGTGGTAATGAAAATCATATACAGGGAATCGGTCATGGTGATCTCATAGAGACGCCATATGGAGAAAATTTTATGGTATGTCTTGGATTCCGTATCCAGAGTGACTGGATGCCGTTCCATCATTTAGGACGTGAAGTGTTTTTGGTTCCTGTTACCTGGGATAAGAACGGATGGTTTACGGCAGGTGTGGACGGAACAGTGCAGACTGTGATGGATCTGCCATTAAAAGCTTCAGAACAGAAGATAAATGGACGGTATGATGTTTCTTTTGAAACAATAAAAAACGAACCGCAGCGTTTTTGTCATCTCCGTGAATATCATCCGGAATGTTATGAATTTACTGAAAACAGTGTGACACTTTTTGGTAACCGTTTTACACTAAATGATACTGAGTCACCAACATTTTTAGGAGTCCGTCAGTCGGAGTTTGATACAGAACTTACCGTTTCACTTACCGGCAATTCTCCCGAAGCAGGCATCACATTTTATCTGTCAGAGGAACATCATTATGATCTTGCTGTTTTGTGCAAAGAGAAAAAGCGTACATTGATCCTGCGTCTGCGGATCGGAGATGCGGTTATGACAGCAAAAGAAATAGAACTGCCGGAAGATGCACAGATTATTTTAAAAGTGGTATCTGATGCAGCGCAGTATCATTTTTATGGAATCATAAATGAAGAGGAAATTTTGCTTGGAAGTGCGCGTACAAAATACTTATCCTCAGAAGTTGCAGGAGGATTTACCGGAGTTGTGATGGGCATGTATGCAGTCAATCCAAATGAGGATCAGAAACAGAAAGCCCAGTTTACAAATTTATACTGGAAACAGGGAACAGACAGATAATGAAAATAGTCCGAGCTTATTGATGATACTAAAAGCCCGGACTATTTTTTATGAAGATTTCATTATACGCTCTCAAATTCATCAATGATTTCCTGTGAAGGTGGTGCAGTCAAAAGGCTGACAACAACAATCGCAAATGCGGAACATATGAATGCCGGAAGCAGTTCATAAATTCCAAACAGCCCTCCAAGCGGAGCGATCAGGTATTTCCATACGAACACCATAACACCGCCAACGATCATACCTGCAAGTGCGCCATTCCGATTCGTGCGTTTCCAGAATAAGGAAAACAGCATAACGGCACCAAAGGTTGCACCAAATCCAGCCCATGCAAAAGAGACGATACGGAATACCGAACTATCCGGATTTCTTGCAAGGAAAACACCAATAACAGCGATCACGATAACCGTAAGTCTTGCCATGAGCATGGAGGATTTTTTTGACAGCTTTAGACCCATGCAGTCACAGAAAAGGTTTTGTGAAACACATGAGGATGCGGCTAAAAGCTGGGAATCTGATGTTGACATGGTACTTGCAAGGATTCCGGCAAGGATCAGACCAGCCATAATAACAGTCAAAACGCCGTGATCGCTTAAAAGAACAGCTGTCCTTACGATCAGAGTTTCTGACTGTGAGGAAGTTTCAAATAATTCAAGAGCACCTGATTTTGTCATTGCAGAACCGATGATACCGATAAATATAGCCACAAACATGGAAATAACAACCCATACGGATGCAATTCTTCTGGAGGTTTTTAATTTGTTTTCATCTTCGATTCCCATAAAACGAAGCAGAATATGAGGCATACCAAAATATCCAAGTCCCCAGGCAAGCGTGGAAGCGATCGTCAGTCCCTTATATGGCACAGACACACCGGTTGCAGGGTCATAAGAGGAAGTCAGGCTTAAATATCCACTCATGGATTTTGCATTTGTGATAACTGCATCCAGCCCACCGGCTGTGTGAATACCGAAAAATACGACGATCAAAAGTGCGATCGTCATAATAATACTCTGGATCAGGTCAGTCATGCTTGCAGCAAGAAATCCGCCAAGCGTGGTATATAAAACAATAACGATGGCACTGACGATCATTGCCGGAAGATAGGATATCCCAAACAGCGTAGAAAATAATTTTCCACATGCGGCAAATCCGGAAGCAGTGTATGGTACAAAGAAAATAACGATCATAATAGCAGAGATCGCCATCAGTGCATGACTTTTGTCACGGTATCTGTTTTCAAAGAAAGCAGGAAGTGTGATGGAATTATTTGCCTTGTGCGTGTAACGGCGCAGACGTTTTGCAACAATCAGCCAGTTAAGATAAGTACCGATTGCAAGTCCGATCGCTGTCCAGCCTGCTTCGGCACAACCGGAAAGATAGGCAACACCCGGCAGTCCCATCAGAAGCCAGCTGCTCATATCAGAAGCCTCCGCACTCATTGCCGTTACGATCGGTCCTAATTTCCGGCCACCTAAATAAAAGTCAGATACATCATTGTTCTTTTTCGAATAGATCACACCGATCCCCACCATCAGGATCAGATAAATGATCATGACGAGCAGCAGCCCTATCGTTTGTCCTGTCATAACAAAACTCTCCTTTGTCTGTTTGTAAAAATTTTTGCTGGTATATCATGAATAAAACATTACTGCAATACTGTATCACAATAAAGTTGTAATGTAAAACTTTTTTTGTTGACATGCTTTTGTATTCGTAGGATGATAGTGAAAGTTAAATGAAGGGAACAAAATTTATGGAGAAAAAATTACAATCATTTATTTTATTTTTGAAATATGTATCACTTGCCGTTTTGACCGGTGTGCTGGTTGGAATCATTGATGCCGTATTTGGCAGAGGACTGCTTGCAATCTCCGATTTCCGGATGGAGCATTATCTGTTTCTGATACCGTTTCTGCCGCTTGCAGGTCTTTTGATCACCTGGCTTTATTATCGTTTCAGCGAAACAAGTTTAAAGGGAATGACACTCGTTTTTGAAACCGGACAGAAGAAAAGAGAGGATATCCCGCTGGTTCTGATTCCATTGGTCATGTCTGGAACGTGGATCACACATTTATTTGGAGGAAGTGCCGGCCGCGAGGGTGTCGCTGTACAGATCGGTGCAACGTTATCACATGCACTGGGGCACAGATTTCATCTTCCGAAAGACAGCCGGATTATGCTGGTCACTGGTATGGCGGCAGGCTTTGGCGGTTTATTTCAGACGCCGCTTGCCGCAGTATTCTTTTCCATGGAAGTGATCGTTGCAGGAAAAATGCAGTATCATGCACTGCTGCCGGCACTGACAGCATCTTACACAGCAGCATTTACTTCACATATGCTGGGACTGGAAAAATTTTATGTACCACTTCAGGACGCGGTTAAAATATCAGATGGCAGTATCGCAGTCCGGCTTGTTGTACTTGGAATTATTTTCGGACTGACAGGCAGGTTATTTTCGTTTCTTCTTGCACAGTTAAAAAAATTTTTTGGAGAAAATCTGAAGAATCCATATGTCAGGATCGGTGTGATATCGATTCCGTTAGCATTGATTTTGCTATTGCTTTACAATGGGAGATACAGCGGACTGGGGACAAATCTGATCTCTGCTGCATTTTCAGATGGGAATATTTATACTTATGACTGGATCTTAAAATTGCTTCTCACGGTCTTAACTCTTGCAATCGGATTTCAGGGAGGGGAAGTCACACCTTTATTTTCTATCGGTGCATCCCTTGGTATCGTTTTGGGAGAAATCCTTGGACTTTCTCCGGTTCATTGCGCAGCGCTTGGATATGCAGCGGTATTTGCGGGTGCAACAAACACACTTTTTGCGCCGGTTCTGATCGGACTCGAAGTGTTTGGAAGCAATGATATGATTCCATTTTTTATCGTGTGTATGATTGCATATCTGGTAAATGGAAATAAGTCTATTTACGGGGCGCAGGAAGTGAATGGATAAAGTTGTTTAAATGCAGTGTTTTATGATAAAATAAAAGAAGTTTTAACGATAAAAGTGAGGAGCATCATGAGAAAAAAAGAACTTGCCAAAGAAGTGATCGAACGTCTGAAAAAAGAATACCCGGATGCCGGATGCAGTCTTACCTATGATCAGGCGTGGAAACTTTTAGTCAGTGTCCGTTTAGCGGCACAGTGTACCGACGCAAGAGTAAATGTCGTCGTGGAAAAATTATATGAAAAATTTCCGGATGTAAAAGCACTTGCCGATGCACCGGTGGAAGAGATCGAAGAAATTGTAAGACCCTGCGGTCTCGGAAAGAGCAAGGCAAAAGATATCAGTGCCTGTATGAAGATTTTATGGGAGCAGTATGGTGGAAATGTACCAGATGATTTTGACGCACTTTTAAAACTTCCGGGCGTGGGAAGAAAGAGTGCGAACCTGATCATGGGAGATGTATTCGGAAAACCTGCGATCGTAACTGACACGCACTGTATCCGTCTTTCAAACCGCATCGGTCTTGTGGATGGCATCAAAGAACCGAAAAAAGTAGAGATGGAACTCTGGAAGATCATTCCGCCGGAGGAGGGCAGTGATCTGTGCCACCGCTTTGTATATCATGGACGTGAGGTATGTACAGCACGGACAAAACCATTTTGTGACCGTTGCTGCCTGAATGATATCTGCAAAAAGGCGGGAGTAGAGTAAAAATTACCAGAAATGCCAGATGTTACCGGTTGGATACGGTTATGAATTATGATATTCTTCTGCTTGTAACAAAAATGTAATAGTTTTAAAACAAATACGTAACATATCAAACTGTTACATTACATTTATGAAATGACAGCAAAATGGAGGATTATCATGAAGAAACAGATACTATTGGCATTTACAGCAGCACTTGGAATTACACTGAGTGTGTCTGCACCGGTAGAAGCAGCATCCGCAAACCGTGTGAATATCTCGGTTTTTGAAAAAGACTGTGCTGCCGATCAGTGGAATTCTTTTGAGGCAGATTCTGTCAATGACTTATTAAAAAAAATATGCGACCGATTTCCGGCCATCGTCCTGCCGGGAGAATGTACACCGGAAATACCAGAAGACGCCAAAGACGATCAGACACCTGGTACACCAGAAAAGCCGGATACGCCGGAGAAACCTGAAGAAAATCAGCCGGGTGGCAACACATCCGGCGATGAACAGCCAAAAGAGGATCTTGCGGAAATTTCTTACGTAAAACAGGTTTTAAAGCTGGTCAATGCAGAGCGGAAAAAAGCCGGACTAAATGAACTGATTTGGGATGATACGGTAGCAGCAGCCGCAGCAACACGTTCCATAGAGATTGAAAAATCATTTTCCCACACAAGACCGGATGGAAGAACTTTTGCAACAGCGATCACAGATCTTGGCATTACCTACCGCGGAGCCGGAGAAAATATCGCATGGGGGCAGAAAACACCGGAAACTGTTATGAATGCATGGATGAACAGTGAAGGGCACCGCGCAAATATTTTAAACCCGAACTTTAAAAAACTTGGTGTCGGCTACCGTACCAATGGGCAGGGAACACCTTACTGGACGCAACTGTTTACTTATTAAAAGAATGATTGATGAGGTACTGGATATTTCAGTACCTCATTATTTTGTTGTAATCCCGTATTCCTGTTTGACGCAGGTACTTCCGTACAGTATAATATAGGTAGCGTTTTTTTATGCGTACACATAGGAGGAATCAATGTTAACGATCAATGAATACCGTAAGGTAGAAAGTTTAGAAGAAGCATATGAGCTGAATCAGAAAAAAAATAATAAGATTATCGCCGGTGGTGTCTGGATGAAGATCGGTGACCGCAGGATTTCAACAGCGATCGATCTGTCGGGACTTGGACTTGATAAGATCACTGAGACGGAAACAGAGTTTGTCATCGGTGCCATGACATCCTTACGTGAAATAGAAAAACATGTGGGACTTGCCGCATATACCAACGGAGCGATTCGTGAGAGTGTCCGCCATATTGTCGGCGTACAGTTCCGCAACTGTGCAACGGTTGGAGGCAGTATTTTCGGGCGTTTCGGCTTTTCTGATGTGCTGACTGTATTTCTTGCAATGGATACGCAGGTCGAACTGTATCATGCAGGTATGGTTCCCTTAAAAGATTTTGTTGATATGCCATATGACAACGATATTTTAATTGCACTTCATGTGGCAAAAAAGCCGATCCGTATCGCCTATTTAAGCCAGCGTAATACAGCTACTGATTTCCCGGTGATTGCATGTGCGGTGTCTGAATATGATGACACTCTGCATGTGAGTATCGGGGCAAGACCGGTTCATGCCGGATTGATAGAACTGCCACTTAGCTCCGCGAAACCGGATGGTTTTGGAAAACAGTTTCCGAAGGGATTTGAAAAAGATGAGACACTGGTCAAAGAACTTGCCATCTGGTGCGCAGATCAGTTTACCTATGGGAGCAACCGCAGAGCCGGTGCCGATTACAGGAAACATGTTGCAGGTGTGCTGATCCGCAGGGCAATCTGTTCTTTTGGAGAATAAAGACAGGCTCTGGTGTCAAAAAGGTATGAAAGTCTTTGATGATAAAAAGATAATATCAGAAATGGAGAACAAATAATAAGATGAAAATACATGTATGGTTGAATGAGCGTGAGATCACGCGTGAGATCGCAGCAGATCTGCCGCTTTTGGAATTTGTCCGGTCTGAGGGCTGTTACAGCGTAAAAAGAGGCTGTGAATCATCTAACTGTGGTCTGTGTACCGTATGGATTGACCACAAACCGGTGCTTTCCTGTTCCGTATTGGCAGCAAGGGCAGACGGTACACATATCACCACCTTAGAAGGTGTGGAAGAACGCGCAAGAGAATTTGGTACTTACCTTGCAAAACAGGGTGGAGAACAGTGTGGTTTCTGTAATCCGGGATTTATCATGAATGTACTTGCGATGGAGGATGAGTTGGAAAACCCGACGGAGGAGGATATGAAGGAATATCTTGCCGGAAATCTCTGCAGATGCAGCGGATACGAGAGCCAGCTTCGTGCAGTCAAAGAATACCTGAAGTTTAAAATGGAGGGAAAAGCATGAACAGCAGTACGAACTTAAGAAAACCGGGAAAATTTGTCAATGCTCCCGTAATGAAAAAAGATGCAATGGCGCTTGTGACTGGAAAACCAGTTTATATGGATGATGTAGCGCCAAAAGACTGTCTGATCGTAAAGGTACTCAGAAGTCCGCATGCCCACGCACTGATCAAAGAAATCCGCACAGATCTTGCTGAAAAAATAGACGGTATCGTCTGTGTGCTGACCTACAAGGATGTTCCAAAACGTCGTTTTACCATGGCAGGGCAGACATATCCGGAACCAAGTCCATATGACAGATACATATTAGAAGAACGTGTCCGTTTTGTTGGTGATCCGGTTGCGATTGTTGCCGGAGAAACAGAAAAAGCAGTTGATATGGCATTAAAGCGGATCAAAGTGACCTATGAGGTTTTAGATGCTGTTTTAGATTTCCATACGGCAATGGATAATCCTATTTTAGTTCATCCGGAGGATGACTGGAAGTCACTCTGTCCGGTTGGTGCTGACAACAAACGAAATCTCTGCGCATCCGGCGCAGATGGTGAAGGAGATGTGGATGCTGTCATTGCAGACTGTGATATTGTGTTAGACGAAACTTATCATGTCAAAGCCATGCAGCAGAGTATGATGGAAACTTTCCGTACCTGTACATATATGGATACCTATGGACGTCTGATCGTGCTCAGTTCCACACAGATTCCTTTCCATGTAAGAAGGATCGTTGCAAATGCACTTGATATTTCCAAGGCAAAAGTCCGTGTCATCAAACCTCGTATCGGTGGAGGTTTTGGTGCAAAACAGACGGTTGTCACAGAAGTATATCCGGCGATCGTAACCTTAAAGACCGGCAAACCGGCAAAAATGATCTACACCAGAGAAGAATCCATGATCGCATCTTCACCGCGTCATGAGATGGAAGTAAGAGTTCGTCTGGGTGCAATGTCCGATGGAACGATCCGTGCCATTGATATGCATACACTGTCTAATACTGGAGCATTTGGTGAACATGGTCCGACTACCGTAGGATTAAGCGGACATAAATCCATTCCAATGTATCATACAGAAGCATTCCGTTTCCAGTATGAGGTTGTCTATACGAACCGCATGTCTGCAGGAGCTTATCGTGGTTACGGTGCAACACAGGGTATTTTTGCAGTCGAGTCCACGGTCAATAAATTAGCCGATAAACTTTCTATGGACCCGATTGTACTTCGTCAGAAAAACATGATCCATGAAGGGGATGTAATGCCTGCATATTATGGTGAGACCGCAAATAGCTGCCGTTTAGAAGAATGTCTGTTAAAAGCGTCCGATATGATCGGATGGAAAGAAAAAGGCATGCGTACTGTGATGCCGGATGGAAAGATCCGGGCACGCGGAGTTGCAATGGCGATGCAGGGATCTTCCATTTCAAACTGTGATGTAGGTTCTGTCACGGTAAAATTAAGCGATGAGGGAACGTATCATATTACAGTCGGCTGTACTGATATGGGTACCGGATGTGATACGATCATTGCCCAGTTTGCGGCAGATGTGTTAGAAACAACGATCGATAATATATCTGTCTACGGCGTAGATACTGATATTTCCCCATATGATTCCGGTTCTTATGCATCCAGTACAACTTATCTGACCGGAATGGCAGCAGTAAAGGCATGTGAACAGTTGAGAGAACACATTATTGCACTTGCAGCAGCCCGTATGAATAAAGATGCTTCTGCACTTACTTTTGATGGAGAAAATGTCATCGATGAATCAGACGGTTCTAAAATGAGCCTTTTTGACATTGCAACTGCGTCCATGTGCAATAATGAGATATCAATGGAGGTTACTTATTCACACAGCTCCCCGGTATCACCGCCACCATTTATGGCAGCCTGCGCCGAAGTCGAAGTTGACCCGGAAACAGGCGCGATTGAGTTATTAGACTATACCGCCTGTGTTGACTGTGGAACTGTCGTAAACACCAATCTTGCAAGGGTACAGACAGAAGGAGGACTTTTGCAGGGAATCGGCATGACACTGTACGAGGATATCTGGTACGATGAACGCGGGAAAAATCTTTCCAATTCCTTTATGCAGTATAAAGTACCAAGCCGTCTGGATACAGACCGTATCCGTGTGGAATTTGACAGCAGCTATGAACCGACTGGTCCGTTTGGTGCAAAATCCATCGGTGAGATCGTCATCAATACACCGGCCCCGGCGATCGCAGATGCAGTTTATAACGCAACCGGCGTCTGGATCAATGAGCTGCCGATCACTCCGGAGAAAATCTTAAAAGGAATGCAGGTGATCTGATACGGAACAGATAAATCTGATCTATCTTGCTGCCGGATATGCGAGACGTTTCGGCAGCAATAAACTGCTCACGGAATTTCATGGGAAACCATTGTTTTTGCATGGACTGACGGAACTGGTTCGTCTGCAGAAAATGTGTAGTTATCCATGCAGGCTCATTGTTGTGACTGCATATGACAGGATTGAGGAACTGTGTAAGGAAATATTGGGAAACAGCAGAAAAAATACTAAAGACGAACAGGATCATTTGACAAAAAAAGAGCATACTGTACATGGTCAGAATATACCAAAAGATTATATAATTGTACGCAACCAGGGAGAAGAAAATGATGGGATTGCCTCAAGCATCCGAAAAGGGGTAAAGGCAGCGATAGATTCTCCTATGATAAACGAGGGCGATTCATTTTCTTATGATATGTTTTTTCAGGCAGATCAGCCTTATGTAAAGGCTGAAATACTGCTTGATTTTCTAAATGATTTTATAGAAAGTAAAAAAGGAATCGGAGCATTATCCTGTGAGGGCATTTTACGCAGTCCGAATCTTTTTGCTGAAAACTACCGTGCAGAGCTGCTTAGGCTGACCGGAGAATGTGGTGGTAAAAAGATCATCCGTTCCCATCCAGACGATGTTTTCACTTATCCGGTTGAAATGCCGGAATTTTTTGTTGATATTGATACAAGGGAGGATTATGCACATGAGAATGTATGACCTGATTGAAAAGAAAAAACTTGGTATGGAACTGACCACAGAAGAGATCCGTTTTATGATAGAGGGATTTACAGATGGTACAATTCCCGATTATCAGATGTCTGCAATGACAATGGCAATCTGTTTTCAGGGAATGAGTAAACATGAAACAGTTGATCTGACGCTTGCTATGCGTGACAGCGGGGATGTACTTGATCTTTCCTCTATTCCCGGTATCAAAGTTGACAAACACAGTACCGGCGGTGTGGGCGATAAAACATCGCTTGCCCTGACACCGATCGTTGCATCACTTGGAGTTCCGGTTGCAAAAATGTCCGGAAGAGGGCTTGGCCATACCGGCGGAACGATTGACAAGCTTGAGAGTTTTCCGGGATTTACGACTGCGCTCCCGGAAGAAACTTTTTTTAAAAATGTCCGTGAGATCGGTATTGCGATCGCAGGCCAGACTGCAAACCTTGCACCGGCAGATAAAAAGTTGTACGCATTGCGGGATGTCACAGCTACCGTCGATCAGATGTCACTGATCGCAAGTTCCATTATGAGTAAAAAATTAGCCTCCGGCAGTGATGCGATCGTACTTGATGTTAAGACCGGCAATGGTGCATTCATGAAGAAATATGAAGATTCCGTTGCACTTGCAAAAGAGATGGTATCAATCGGAACAATGGCAGGAAAAAAGACAGCAGCAGTCATTACTGATATGGATCAGCCACTTGGAAACGCTATCGGAAATGCCATCGAAGTGATCGAGGCGATCGATACTTTAAAAGGCCATGGACCTTCCGATTTTAAAGAAGTAGTCTTTGCACTTGGAGCGCAGATGCTGCTTTTTGCAGAGCGTGCCGGTTCCCATGAGGAGGCTGTAAAACTCATGCAAGACAGCATTGACAGCGGAGCCGCACTTGATAAACTGACTGAGTTTGTAAAAGCCCAGGGCGGTGATGTATCTTATGTTTACGATACCACAAAATTTCCGGAAACGGCATATTCGATCGACGTCAAAGCAGAATGCAGCGGATATGTGCACCGTATTCTGGCAGAGAATATCGGTATTGCCTGTATGACTCTCGGTGGCGGACGTGAGACAAAGGACAGTAAGATAGATCTTTCCGTCGGTATTTATTTAAAAAAGAAAAATGGCGATCAGGTAAATACCGGTGATACTCTGGCTGTTATCTATGCGAATGACCGTGCAAAAATGAATACTGCTGCCGAAAAAGCACTGCACGCATATGAAATTTCAAATGAACCAAAAGAAATGCAGCCAGTTGTAAAAGAATATATTTACGAATGAGAATAAGATCTTTTTTTCCTTCATACAATCATATATGAAGAAAAATCAGAAAGAAAAAATAATAAACAGTTTAGAACTGCCGAAGGATCTGATGCTTGGTGCGGCGATCGTGACTGCAACCGGGCGGCATGAGGTTCTGATTTCTAATTATAAAGGAATCCTGGAATATGAGGATTCCTTTATCAAAATACAGACAAAAAACTGCAGGATACTGATTTCCGGCTCACATCTTGCAATCGATTATTATACGAATGAGGAAATGAAAATTACCGGTTTTTTAGATACGATCCAATACGAGAACTGACAAATGCTGCTCTCGGTAATTAAATATTTTAAGGGGTACGTGTATGTCCGTCTAAGCGGTTATGCGCCGGAACGTTTCCTTAATTTATGTGGAAGCCGTGACATTCTGATCTGGAATTTAAAATCTATTGCAGATGGATATGAATTCTGTATCAGTGTAGCAGGCTTTAAGCAATTACGTCCGATCTTAAAAAAAACAAGAACACATATACGGATCATAAAAAAATACGGCATGCCGTTTGAATTGTATCATTACCGTAAACGAAAAATGTTTGCCATGGGGATGATCCTTTTTGCAGGACTGCTTTATTACCTTTCCGGTTTTATCTGGAATATTGAGGTCAATGGCAATTCTTATCTGTCCGAAGAAGTCGTACTCTGTTTCCTTTCAGGGGAACATGCTTCTTTTGGTGCAAAGAAAAAAAACATTGACTGTGCAGCTTTAGAAGAAACGTTAAGAAGCCGATATCCGGAAGTTATCTGGACTTCCATTAAGATCTATGGAACAAAAATGACGGTAGACATTCAGGAAAATCTGCTTCCCGAAGAAAATTATAAGAATGATAAAGATAACACTGCACGTGATATTATTGCATCAGATGATGGCGTTATCTCAGATATGATCACAAGAAGCGGTACTCCTGTTGTGACCACGGGCATGGCAGTCAAAAAAGGGGATATACTGGTCAATGGAAGTATTGAGATCCTGAATGATGATGGCGATACAAAAAAATATCTTTACCGTACTGCAGATGCGGATATTACGGCAAAAGTTACATATTCCTATCATGACGAGATACCTGCTGAATATATAAAAAAAATACCGACCGGTGACGAAAAAATAACGTATCAGATCAGGATTTTAGAGCACCTGTTCAAAAATCCCTTCTTTTCACCGGTGGAAGAACCGTATGATGTCATATCGGATGTGTCACAGTTTCATTTCACAGACAACTTTTATCTGCCGGTTTATCTGGTCAGACAGACTTATTCCGGCTATAAAAATGAAAAAAATATATATACAGAAAAAGAGGCAAAACAAATAGCTTCCCGGAATCTTAAGAAATATATTGACGATTTGGAAGAAAAAGGTATTCAAATTACAGAAAAAAATGTTATTATAGAAAGAACAAAGAAAAAATATGTGGTGAAAGGGACGATAGAAACTTTAAAATCCATTGTTTCCTATCAGCCGACAAAAATCATCGAACAATCGAGTGAAGAGAGGCAACCGACAGATGAGTCTGACTGAACTATCATTAAATATACCAACTGATCATGTCGCAAATGTATTTGGTCAATTTGATGCGTACATCAAAAAGATTGAGCGTACGTTAAATGTCACTGTAGTGTTACGCGGTGAAAATATGAAGCTGCTTGGAGAAGAACATAATTTAAAAAAAGCAGAACAGGTGTTTTTACAACTGATCGAGTTATCCAAAAGAGGAAATATTATCACGGAACAGAATGTCAATTATGCTCTTGCGCTTTCGGAGGAGGAAAAAGAATCCGCGATCGTTGAAATTGATAAAGATTGTATCTGTCATACGATCAACGGCAAACCGGTAAAACCAAAGACACTTGGTCAGAAAGCATATGTAGATGCGATCCGCCAGAAAATGATCGTGTTTGGAATGGGTCCTGCCGGGACCGGTAAAACATATCTTGCGATGGCAATGGCAATTACTGCATTTAAAAACGAAGAAGTAGGAAGGATCATCCTGACACGTCCGGCAATCGAAGCCGGAGAAAAATTAGGATTTCTGCCGGGAGATCTGCAAAGCAAAGTTGACCCCTATTTAAGACCACTTTATGATGCATTATATCAGATCATGGGGGCGGAAAGCTTCCAGAAAAATATGGAAAAGGGGCTGATCGAGGTCGCACCGCTTGCATACATGCGAGGACGTACACTTGACAATGCATTTATCATATTAGATGAAGCACAGAATACGACACCGGCGCAGATGAAAATGTTCCTTACCCGAATTGGTTTTGGTTCTAAAGCAGTGATCACGGGTGATGCTACCCAGAAAGATCTTGCACCGGGCACAGCATCCGGTCTTGATGTCGCATTAAAAGTATTAAAAAAAGTGGATGAGATTGGAATTTGTGAGCTGACCAGTAAAGATGTAGTTCGTCATCCGGTCGTACAAAAAATTGTCAAGGCTTACGAAGATTATGAAAACCGCAATAAGAGTACATCAAAAAGAAGACAGGAGACTCGCCAGCGATGAATGACCGCCTTGTAATCAAAAGAGTATGGAACCATGTCTGTATGTTTATCGTTACCATCATGGTGACACTTTTGTTATGTGCAAAACGACAGATTTTGCTGGATCAGTTTTTGGGGATTGTCTGTATTGCTGTGATATGGTTTGTGTTATTTCTTTTTCTCATAGAGCACGACCGTGCAGAAGGACTGATCTGTCATAACCGTGAAACAGATTTTAGAAAAATATTATATGGTTACACATCAGCAGCAATAGTAGTCTTTTTGGCTGCATATTTTCCTGAATTTGTAAAACCTCTGATGCTTGTGCCGCTTCTTATCGTTGCCTTTGGTTCCGAACGTCTTGCACTTATTACCGGAATTTTCTGGGATGCAATGCTATGTCTCGTGTTAGGGCTGCATTCACAGGAATTAGTACTGTACTGTCTGATGACGATTTTTGGAGCAATACTTGCTGGAACGGCTGAAGAGGCAGTGAAACGTGAGAAGACACTTATATGGTATGAAGTACTGTTATTCTGTCTTTCCATTATGCTTCCAATAACTTTTTATTATCTGACTTATCAGGAAGTCCATTTTAAACTTTTATTATGGGGACTTTTTGAAGGTGCCATCAGTGTTTTATGGATGCAGTTTGGCTTTCGTCATTTTTCCCGTTTAAGAGAGCAGGAGGTAAATGATATTCTGACAGATATCATAGATGATACGTATCCGCTTGTCCGTGAGCTTTCCAGTTTCTCGAAACAGGAATATCAGCATGCACGCAGAGTTTCAGAACTTGCCGCAAAATGTGCAAAAGTTGTCGGTGTCGATGAAAAGACATGCGCAGCAGCAGGATTTTATTACCGGATCGGTATTATGGAGGGAGAACCTCTGACACAGAGCGGGATCCGTATTGTGCAGGAACACTGTTTTCCGGAAGATGTCATCCGTATCATCAGTGAGTACGATGGAGAGACAGCACCGCCTTCATCCATAGAGTCAGCAATCGTACATATGGTAAACGGTCTGGTAAAAAAGATAGAGGTGTTTGACAGTTATACAATGGCAAGCGAATGGAACCAGGATATGGTCATTTACCAGACATTAAACGAGTATTCCGCCAGCGGAATTTACGACCAGTCAGGACTTGGCATGAATATGTTTTTGAAGATCAGGGAATATCTTGTAAATGAGGAGAATTTCTTCTTTTAAAAATTACATGAAAAACAAAAGATATAAAAATTGCCGGTAAGGCACAGAAATGAGGAAATTTATGAGTCTTTTTATAGAAAAAGAAACGGAAACAGATTTTTCATTTGATGAGGAGACACTTGCAAAAGAAGTGACAGATTATGCGATCGAGCATGAGGGATTTCCCTTTGAAGCGGAGATCAATCTGACACTCACAGATAATGATGGAATCCACGCCATCAATAAAGAATACCGTGATATAGATGCGCCGACAGATGTTCTGTCATTTCCAATGCTTTCTTATGAGAGTGCAGGAGATTTTTCAAAGTTAGAAGATGATTATGATGATAATTTCAACCCTGACACAGGGGAGATCATGCTTGGGGATATTATTATTTCCGTTGACAAAGTAAAAGAACAGGCGAAAAGTTATGGACACAGTGAAAAACGTGAATATGCGTTTCTGATCCTGCACAGTATGCTTCACTTATTTGGATATGACCATATGACGCCGGAAGACGCTGCCGTTATGGAAGGAAAACAAACTGAGATCTTAAACGAAATGAACATTTTAAGATAACGAGGATTAAGTCACATGGGCAAACAAAGTAAAAAAAGCAGTACAAGTTTCCTTGTGCAGGGTTCTATTCTTGCCATCGCATCTATTGTCAGTCGTATTATTGGTCTGATCTACCGTATCCCGCTGACAAATATTATTGGTGATACAGGAAATGATTACTATGGAACTGCTTTTCAGATTTATAATATTTTATTGATCATTTCATCTTACAGTCTGCCACTTGCAGTTTCAAAGCTGGTATCCGCAAACTATTCACAGGGCAGAAGACACAATGTATACCGCATTCTAAAATGTGCGCTGGTTTTTGGTGCATGTACGGGTACAATCGCGGCACTGATCCTGTTATTTGGAGCAGAGTTTATCACAGGAACACTGATGAAAACACCGATGAGTATTTTTGCAGTACGGGTACTGATTCCGGTGCTTTTGATCGTTGCCGTGCTTGGTGTTATGCGAGGCTTCTTCCAGGGACTTGGAACAATGATGCCAAGTGCAACCTCCCAGATTTTAGAGCAGATCGCAAATGCGATCGTCAGCGTATGGGCTGCGTATGTGCTGGCTGATTATGGTGCGAAAGCAGGTGCACTGCTTGGTGATGCAGATAATTATTCTGCTGCATATGGGGCTGCCGGAGGAACACTTGGCACCGCTATAGGTGCATTAGTCGCATTATTATTCTGTACCTTCGTACTGGTTGTATATCTCCGTGTATTTAAACGCAGCCTGCACAGAGAACGCAGAAATAATGTAGACTCTTATGCATCTATATTTCATTTATTGATTGTAACGATCATTCCTGTTTTACTGAGCAGTACCATTTATAACTGTAATGCAGTTATAGACCAGGCGGTGTATAAACACATCGCAGCATTTCAAGGTTATACAGCAAGCCAGTATGGCTCCTGGAATGGTATTTATACAGGAAAATATACGGTTTTGATCAATGTCCCGATTTCCATTGCATCAGCAATGGCTGCATCCTCTGTTCCTGCACTTACCGCTGCCTATGCAGCTGGAAAAAAAGGTGAGGCAAAGCGGCAGATTAGTGTCGCAACACGTTTTATCATGGTGATCGCATTTCCTTGTGCAGTTGGCATGGGTGTGCTTGCATCTCCGATCTTACAGCTTTTGTTCCGTGATTCATCCGAGACCGCCGCACATATGCTGCAGGTCGGAGCCGTTACAATTTTATTTTTCTCCCTGTCAACGCTTTCGAATGGGCTTTTACAGGGAATGGGGCGTATGAAAGAACCGATCAAAAATGCGATTATTGCACTGGTACTGCATTTGGGACTGTTGGCAGCACTTATGTTCCTGTTTGATTTAAATATTTTTGCGGTTGTTATTGCAAATGCTGCATTCGGTCTTATCATGTGTATCTTAAATGCAAGATCGATCCGGCGATACAGCGGATACCGCCAGGAAGTCCGGAAAACGTTTTTTGTTCCTGCTATTGCGGCGACTGGAATGGGTGTCGTTGTATGGCTCATCTATCACGGTATCTTATATGTACTGCGTATCAATGCGATTGCAACGGTTCTGTCAATTGTAGCCGGAGCAGCAGTATATGCTGTATTACTGCTGTTATTAAAAGGATTAAATGAACAGGAGATCCTGCGTTTCCCGAAAGGACGCATGTTGGCAGACATAGCCAAAAAACTTCATCTATTAAGATAAATAGTTCTTACAAATGAATAAAAAGTAAAATATGGCAAATACTTATCGTAAAAACCGTAATATGGGGTGATGAAATGAAAAAAACGACGGGTATTTGCCTTTTTACCGGCATGATCTTTCTTCTGCTGATCCTGGTAGTATATTTATTATCTATACAGCAAAATACAGGAATAGTAAAAGAAAATCTGACTGCTTCAACCGAGAGTATATCAGATGAAAATGACACGGAACAAATTGTCCGGTCAACAGAAATTATTGCTATCTGTGAACCATACACATATGTAATTAAACAGAAAAACGGGGTGTTAGTTGTATACCAGAGTGATGGTGTTACAGAGTTTTTTGAAACAAATATCCGCATACGTGATCTGGATGCAGATATGGTAAAAAAAATAGAAAACGGTATCTTTTTTTCGGATGACCGGGAATTATATGATTTTCTGGAAAGTTATTCAAGCTGATATTTCCCTTGTATCATAGTATTGATGAATTACCAGCAATAACAATGATTTTCACGGATTGAATGTTTGTTTTTTGTATGCTAAAATATGCTATGGTTTGTTTGGAAAAATATCTAAAAAAGGTTTGAAATATATGACAGAAACAGAAGTTGCAGTCATTGGCGGCGGGGCATCCGGGCTGATGGCTTCCATTATGTCCGCATCGACGGGCGCAGATACGATCATTTTAGAACATATGGATCGGGTAGGAAAAAAAATACTCGCCACAGGAAATGGAAAATGTAATTATACAAACGAAGTGCAGGGATTGTCGTGTTACAGAGGCGAAGACCCTGCTTTTACTGTGCCGGTAATGAAGCAGTTTGACCAGAAAAAAACAGTGGATTTTTTTCGCCGGATCGGCATTGAACCTAAAATAAAAAACGGTTATTATTATCCGGCAAGTGAACAGGCAGCTTCCGTTTTAGACGTACTGCGCATGGAAGCTGCATATACAGGTGTAAAGGAATTTGTCTCCTGCGAGATCAAAGCCATCAGAAAACAGGGCGACTTCTTCCTGATTCAGACAGGCAGAGGCGATTTTCGTGCAAAATCGATCATTTTTGCAACTGGCCTTTTCGCTTCACCAAAAAGCGGAAGTGATGGCAGTGCGCTTCCATATATAGAACATTTTGGCCACCATATCATAGATATTGTACCGGCTTTAGTTCCGCTGCAGGGCAAACAGTCATTCTTTAAAATGCTTGCAGGAATCCGTGCAGAAACTTTGATAAAATTATACATAAACGGTGCAGAAACAACCACAGAACGCGGTGAATTACAGTTGACAGATTATGGGATATCCGGGATTCCGGTTTTCCAGATCAGCCGGTTTGCAACCAAAGCATTAAAGCAAAAGAAACAGGTCTATGTGATAATTGATTTTATGCCTGACAGGTCTTTTGATGAAATTACCGGTCTTTTAAAACTGCGATTTTTAAAACGAGCACATGGAAAAGATGCCGCCCAGGCAATGATCGGACTTTGCAATAAAAAACTCGCAGAAGTGCTTTTGAAAGAAGCGGGGATTGATCTTCACATTCCGGCAGAAAAAGTATCCGAAAAACAGTTCACGCGCCTTACTAAGCTGTTAAAAGGACTTCATGTCGACATTACCGGAAGCAAAGATATCGCGCAGGCACAGGTATGTGCAGGTGGAGTAGATACTCATGAAATTGATGCAGAAAGTATGATGTCAAAATTAGTTTCCGGCTTGTTTTTCGCAGGAGAAGTCGTTGATATTGACGGTACCTGCGGCGGATATAATCTGCAATGGGCATGGTCAAGCGGATATGTGGCAGGAATCCATGCAGCGGAATATGCACGACGTGGGAAAAAAGTACACAAAAAAGAAATGAGGAAGTAATGATTCGTATTAACCAGATCAAGCTGCCGGTAACACACGACACGGCACAGTTAGAGCAAAAGATCAGAAAAGCACTGAAATTTACAGCAGATACGCCATTTAAATACCAGATTGTCAAAAAATCCATCGATGCACGAAAGAAACCGGATCTGTTTTATGTGTACTCTGTAGATGTTGAAATACCAAATGAACAGAAAATCGTCAAAAAAGTTAACGATAATAATATTATGTTAACCAAAGCTAAAAAATATGTTCTTCCAGAAGTAAAAAATCCCTCCCTCACACCTGTGATCGCGGGGGCTGGTCCTGCAGGACTATTTTGTGCCTATGCATTAATGTTAGAAGGTTTCAGACCGGTTGTTGCAGAGCGCGGGAAAAAAATCGATGAAAGGACTGCTGATGTGCAAAAGTTCTGGGAAACCGGTATTTTAAACACAGCTTCTAATGTCCAGTTTGGTGAAGGCGGTGCAGGAACATTTTCTGATGGAAAATTAAATACATTAGTTAAAGATCCCATCGGGCGTAACCGTTTTGTCCTTGAAACATTTGTAAAATTTGGCGCACCGGAACATATTTTATATGAAAATAAGCCGCATATTGGCACCGATATTCTTGCGGATGTAATAAAACGGATGCGTACTTTTATGTCAGAAAATGGTGTGGAGTTTTTATTTGAAACCTGTGTAACCGGTTTTTCCACCGATAAAGACGGCAATTTAAAATCCGTTGAATTAAATCACTCCAGACAGATCAATACCGGTTGTATGGTTCTTGCGATCGGGCACAGTGCAAGAGATACGTTTTCATTGTTACATGAAAAAGGGCTTGATATGCAGGCAAAATCTTTTGCAGTCGGATTCCGTGTTGAGCATCCGCAGAGCGAAGTTAATCTGACACAGTATGGAAGTTTATATGCCGGCAGACTTCCGGCGGCACCTTATAAAGTGACGGCAAATCTTTCATCTGGACGTGGTGTGTATTCCTTTTGCATGTGTCCTGGAGGCTATGTTGTAAACGCTTCCTCAGAAGAACGCCGCATTGCTGTCAACGGTATGAGCTATTCTGACCGTGCCGGCAGCAATGCAAACAGTGCGATCATTGTCTCTGTCACACCGGAAGATTTCAAAGCAGATGCAGTACGCCATGGTGAACTGCCACAGGATGCGGCTGATATGGAAGATGCCTTATCTGGTGTACGTTTTCAGGAGCGTTTAGAGGCACGTGCATGGCAGATCGGAAATGGAAAAATTCCACAGCAGTTATTTGGAGATTATTGTAAAAACCGTGCCTCTGTTTCTTATGGCGCATTTGAGAGCACGACAAAAGGAGAAGCAGTACTTGATAATTTAAGAGGTCTCCTGCCGGAAGAATTAGAGGAGTCTTTCATAGAAGGAATGCACCATTTTTCCCATGCCATCCCGAAATTTGACCGTGACGATGCGATTCTTTCCGGGGTGGAAAGCCGTACATCCTCACCGGTACGTATCGTACGCGATGAAACTTTTCAGTCAAATATCCGTGGCATTTACCCATGTGGGGAAGGTGCGGGATATGCGGGTGGTATCATGTCTGCAGCGATGGACGGATTAAAAGTTGCCGAGGCGATCGGTAAACAATGACTCAAACATAAAATAAATAATTCACAATGATTTAATAAAAGGAAGAACAGAGGTTAAGAACGTGGCAGAATATACACCTATGATGCAGCAATATTTAAAAACCAAAGAAGAATATAAAGATTGCATTTTATTTTACAGACTCGGTGATTTTTATGAGATGTTTTTTGATGATGCGATCGTTGTATCGAAAGAACTTGAACTGACATTGACCGGTAAAAGCTGCGGTACCGAGGAGCGTGCGCCGATGTGTGGAGTACCTTATCATGCAGTGGAAGGGTACTTGAATAAACTGGTTGCAAACGGTCATAAAGTTGCGATCTGTGAGCAGGTGGAAGATCCGAAACTCGCAAAAGGATTAGTAAAACGGGAAGTGATCCGCATCGTTACACCTGGAACAAACACAGACATGCAGGCTCTCGATGAATCTAAGAATAATTACATCATGTGTATCGTTTATCTTGCGGATAAATACGGTATTTCACTGGCTGATATTTCAACTGGAGACTATTTCGTCACAGAGGTAGATTCCGAACGCAAGCTCATTGATGAGATCAATAAATTTACACCGTCAGAAATCATCTGCAATGAAAGTTTTTACATGAGCGGAGTCGATCTTTCTGATATGAAACACCGTCTCGGTATCGCAGTTTATTCACTGGAATCCTGGTATTTCAGTGATGAGACAGCAGAGAATACCTTAAAAGAACATTTTAAAGTACAGAGTCTTGAAGGATTAGGCTTATCTGATTATGCATGCGGTACGATCGCAGCAGGCGCATTGCTCCGTTATCTGTATGAAACACAGAAAAATGACCTTGGTAATCTTTCTTCCATTCATCCGTATTCAACCGGAAAATATATGATCATTGACAGTTCGACCAGACGCAACTTAGAACTGGTAGAGACGCTGCGGGAGAAACAAAAACGTGGTTCACTGTTATGGGTATTAGACAAGACCAAAACTGCAATGGGTGCGAGAACACTCCGCGCTTATGTAGAGCAGCCACTGATCGATAAGGCAGAGATCGAACTGCGTCAGGAAGCTATCGGTGAATTAAATGATCATGTGATCACAAGAGAGGAATTACGCGAATACTTAAATCCTATCTACGATCTCGAACGTCTGATCACCCGTGTGACTTACCGGACAGCCAACCCGCGTGACCTGATCGCATTTAAAAATTCAATCAGCATGCTTCCTCCGATCAAATCTCTGCTTGATGAGTTTGACGGTGCATTGTTAAAAAATATCCAGAATGATATTGATTCCATGGAGGAACTGTGTTCACTCATTGATAATTCAATCATGGAGGAACCTCCTATATCTGTACGGGAGGGTGGTCTGATCAAAGAAGGCTATAACGAAGATGTCGATAAATACCGCAATGCAAAAACAGAAGGCAAGACCTGGCTTGCAGAATTAGAAGCAAAAGAACGTGAAAAAACAGGAATCAAAAATTTAAAGATCAAATACAACAAAGTGTTCGGTTATTATCTGGAAGTAACCAATTCTTACAAAGATCTGGTACCGGATTACTTTACAAGGAAGCAGACACTTGCCAATGCAGAGCGCTACATTACACCGGAATTAAAAGAATTAGAAGATATGATCTTAGGTGCGGAGGACAAACTTGTCAGCTTAGAATATGATCTGTTCTGTGAGGTCCGCAACAAAATTGCAGAAGAAGTTGTCCGTATCCAGCGCACAGCAAAAGCGATCGCAAACCTGGATGTTTTTGTTTCACTTGCAGTTGTTGCCGATCAGAATAATTACTGCAGACCAAAGATGACAGGCAGTGGTGTGATCGATATCAAAGGCGGCAGACATCCGGTTGTCGAAAAAATGATTACCAATGATATGTTTATCGATAACGATACATATTTAGACAACGGAAATAACCGGATAGCCATCATAACCGGACCGAACATGGCTGGTAAATCCACCTATATGAGGCAGGCTGCACTGATCGTTCTGATGGCACAGATCGGAAGTTTTGTTCCTGCTTCATCTGCTAAGATCGGCATTGTTGACCGTATCTTTACACGTGTCGGCGCGTCAGACGACTTAGCGAGCGGCCAGAGCACTTTTATGGTGGAGATGAATGAAGTCGCCAATATTCTGCGTAATGCGACATCAAACTCTCTTCTGGTACTCGATGAGATCGGACGAGGAACAAGTACTTTTGACGGTTTAAGTATTGCATGGGCAGTGGTCGAACATATCAGCAATCCACGCCTGCTCGGCGCAAAAACACTGTTTGCAACACATTATCACGAGCTGACCGAGCTGGAAGGGAAACTGAACAATGTGCACAACTACTGCATTGCCGTAAAAGAAAAAGGCGATGACATTGTATTCTTACGTAAGATCGTGCAGGGCGGTGCAGACAAGAGTTATGGTATCCAGGTTGCAAAACTTGCCGGTGTTCCGGATTCTGTCATTGAACGTGCGAAGGAGATCGTGGAAGAGTTAAGCGCAAACGATATTACATCCGTCACGAAAAACATCACACCCGCAGCATCAGGAAATAAAAAGAAAAAAGAGCGTCTTGACGAAGTTGATTTGACACAGATGTCTTTATTTGATACCGTAAAAGACGACGATATATTAGAAGAATTAAAGACGATCGATGTTGGAAACCTAACACCGATCGAGGCGTTAAACAAACTTTATGAATTACAGAATAAAATAAAAAACCGATGGTAGAAATGGAGAATAAAATTTATGGGCACAATTACAATTTTACCGGAAACCACGAAAAACCCGATCACACTGATGGGACAGCGTGCCGGTGTCTGCTGGGGAGGAAATATAGAAGATCCGGCAAAGAATTATAAGAGAGGTATGGACTGTATCATTTCCGGACATGGAAGGGTCATGGAATATGTAAATGTAGAAATGATCATTTCCGGTTATTCAGCAAGAGTAGAGCGTGAATGGTATACACATATCGGCGGTTCACCAACACGTTTACAGTCAAGCACACGCTACATCAATTATGCCGGACGCGGATTTGACTACATCATCCCGCCGTCAATCAAAAACAACGAAGAAGCATTGGAAAAATATCAGGCATTGATGGCTCATATCAATGAAGAATGCCGTTCTCTTCAGGAAGATTACGGTATTCCAAAGGAAGATGTTGCAAACGGACTGCCGCTTGGTATGACAGCATCTATCGTAGATAAGAGAAATCTGCGCAGTTTAGCGGAGATGAGTCATCAGAGAATGTGTAACCGCGCATACTGGGAATTCCGTCAGCTGTTCGGTGATATCATAAAAGCACTTTCTGAGTATTCCGAGGAATGGCGCTGGATCACCGAGAATTTATTTATGCCAAAATGCGATTATTTCGGATACTGTTCCGAGACAAGACCGTGCGGCAAACCGGTATCCGGTGTTCCGAAAATGCCGAGACCATAAGCACATCTGCAAAAAACACAACAGAAACGATTGATACAACGAGGTGAATCTGTATGCCGGAAATTACACTGCTCAGTCAGGAGACAATTGATAAGATTGCTGCAGGGGAAGTAGTAGAACGCCCTTCCTCTGTGGTAAAGGAACTGGTAGAAAATGCCATTGATGCAAAAGCGACTGCCATTACTGTTGAGGTTAAAGAGGGCGGTATCTCATTTGTCCGCATCACTGACAATGGCTGTGGTATTGAGCGTGCGCAGGTACCGGTGGCGTTTTTGCGCCATTCGACCAGTAAGATCAAAAGCGTGGAAGATCTAATGAGCATCACTTCTTTAGGATTCCGCGGTGAGGCACTTTCCAGTATCGCCGCAGTATCGCAGGTCGAACTGATCACAAAGACCTATGGCGAACTGACAGGTACCCGCTATGTCATTGAGGGATCAAAAGAAAAGGAAAATGAAGAGATCGGTGCACCGGAGGGAACCACCTTTATCGTACGTAACCTTTTTTATAATACCCCGGCAAGACGTAAATTTTTAAAGACCGCACAGACAGAGGGCAATTACATCAACGATCTGATGGAACGGCTTGCTCTGTCACATCCGGATGTTTCCTTTAAATTTATCAATAACGGGCAGACAAAAATGCATACTTCCGGCAATTCCAGGGAAAAAGATATGATCTATCATATCTATGGCAGGGATATCACCTCCGGTCTTTTGGAAATCGATCATAAAAACGAATATTTTCATCTCAAAGGATTTATCGGGAAACCCATAATTTCCCGTGGAAACCGTAATTTTGAAAATTATTTTATCAATGGACGTTATATAAAGAGTGCACTGCTCTCAAAGTCAATTGAAGAAGCCTATAAGGGATTTCTGATGCAGCACCAGTATCCGTTTTGTGTTCTGTACTTTACGATGGATACGGATCTGTTGGATGTCAACGTACACCCGACAAAGATGGAACTTCGTTTTTCAAACAATGAAGCGATTTATAAAACACTGTTTGAAATCATCCGGGGAACATTGACACACAAAGATTTTATCCCGGAAGTGCCGGTGCAGGAAGAAAAGGTACAAAAACGGGAAAACATCAAAGCACCACTGCCGGAGCCATTTGAGCGGCGGGGGGTTGAGACAGTACGGAGTGGGCATAGGTTCCAGCCGCAGGATGTGTATGCGCAGGGGCAGGCGGGAATGCCACGCAAAGGAACTGTGCCGCAGAATGAGCCAGTCCGATCGCAGGCAGCAGTTTCAGTGCAAAATGCAATACCTCAGAAGGAATCAGCACCGCCGGAAAATCTTTCGATTTTTAATTCACTGCTTCCAAAGAAAGAACCGGCCGGTTCTGATAATTCGTCCGATATGCAGCTAAAACGACCTTCTGCAAGTACAGAACATAACCTTGCGCATGAGACTGATGCAGGGCAGTCCGCAGACCGGGTATCGGAAACTAATACATACACCGTTTCCAAACCAGTACCGCAGCTAATGCCAACAGATAAACCAGCCAAAAGCCTGCCAGAAAAGACACCGGCACCTTCCCCAGAGTCAACAGTCACTTACGAGCAGCAGGAACTTGCAGCAGTCTCCGAAGGTTTTCTGACTAAAGATGCCCAAAAGCGCCATAAGATCATCGGACAGCTCTTCGACACCTACTGGATGGTGGAATATGAGGATAAGCTGTTCATCATTGATCAGCATGCGGCACATGAAAAAGTACTTTATGAGAAAACAATGAAAAAAGTTCATGAAAAAACATTTTCATCACAGACGTTAAGTCCGCCGATCATTTTAACATTAAGCCTTGAAGAAATTGAAATGCTTGAAAAATATAAGGCACAGATTGATACATTCGGGTATGAGATCGAGCCGTTTGGCGGAAAAGAATATGCAGTAACTGCCATTCCGGCTGATTTTACAGGAATCGACACAAAAACAATGTTTCTTGAAATGTTAGATGATTTTGCAAATATTAACGGAAATGATTCTCCCAATGCTATTATGGAGAAAGTTGCTTCTATGTCCTGTAAGGCTGCGATCAAGGGAAACCAGCACATCAGCAGACCGGAGGCGGAGCGGCTCATTGATGAACTGTTAGAACTGGAAAATCCATATAACTGCCCACATGGACGCCCGACGATCATTTCCATGACAAAATATGAAATCGAAAAGAAATTTAAAAGGATTGTCTGATATGAATCAAAAACCAATGATTATTCTGACCGGTCCTACCGCGGTGGGAAAAAGTGCCCTCTCGGTAGAACTTGCAAAAAAAATAAACGGAGCGGTCATCTCTGCAGACTCCATGCAGGTCTACCGCCATATGGATATCGGCTCTGCCAAGATTATGCCGGAGGAAATGCAGGGTATTACGCATTATATGATCGATGAATTAGAACCTGACGAAGAATTTCATGTTGTGCGTTTTACAACGATGGCAAAAGAATATTTAAAAGAAATCTATGCGGCGGGGAAAATCCCGATCATAGCCGGCGGCACCGGATTTTATATTCAGGCACTTTTGTACGATATTGATTTTACAGAGCAGCAGTGTGATGAGGCATACCGCAGACAATTAGAGGAACAGGCAAAAGAACACGGAGCCGGATATCTGCATGAAATGCTGCGCAAAGTCGACCCTGCATCTGCGGAGGCGATTCATGCCAATAATGTCAAACGTGTGATCCGGGCTTTGGAATTTTATCATTTATCGGGTCAGAAAATATCTGAACACAATGAAACGGAGCGTCAAAAACAATCTCCTTATAATTTTGCCTATTTTGTTCTTAACGATGAACGCGCAAAATTGTATGAGCGCATTGACAAACGTGTAGATGCGATGATAGAAGCAGGACTGGTAAATGAAGTTCAAAAATTAAAAGATATGGGGTGCAGCCGGGAAATGGTTTCCATGCAGGGACTCGGCTATAAGGAGATACTTGCATATTTAGACGGCGAATACACCTTAGAGGAAGCCGTCTATATCATCAAACGGGAAACCCGTCATTTTGCCAAACGCCAGTTAACGTGGTTTAAAAGAGAGCGCGATGTGATCTGGATCGACAAGCAGACATTTGGCTATGATGATGCAGCAATTTTAACAGATATGATATCAATTTTACAGGAAAAGGAAATAATCAGTCATGAATAAATGGATGGAAGAACAGTATGAAGCTCTTGGTATTTCAAGAGAAGTATATGAATTTGGAGAAAAGATCGAAGCCTCCTTAAAAGAGCGTTTTGAAGCGATTGATGCAACGGCTGAATATAATCAGTTAAAAGTGATCAAAGCTATGCAGGATAACCGTGTAAGTGCAGAATGCTTTAACATGTCCTCCGGATACGGTTATAATGATCTCGGACGTGATACATTAGAAAAAGTATATGCATCCTGCTTTAAAGGAGAAGATGCTTTAGTACGCCCGCAGATCACCTGCGGCACACATGCACTGGCGCTTGCTTTAATGTCTAACCTTCGTCCGGGAGACGAACTGTTGTCCCCGGTCGGAAAACCATATGACACGTTAGAGGAAGTAATCGGTATCCGCCCATCTAAGGGATCGCTGGCAGAATACGGCGTATCCTATCGTCAGGTAGATCTTCTGCCGGACGGAAGTTTCGATTATGACCACATCAAAGAAGCGATTAATGGGCGCACAAAACTCGTAACGATCCAGCGATCCAAAGGATACGCAACAAGACCAACACTTTCTGTGGCACGTATTGGAGAATTGATCTCGTTTATCAAAAAAATTAAGCCGGACGTCATCTGTATGGTAGATAACTGTTACGGTGAATTTGTAGAAGAACGTGAGCCTCTTGAGGTCGGAGCAGATATGATCGTAGGTTCCCTGATCAAAAATCCGGGCGGCGGTCTTGCACCGATCGGCGGTTATATCGTTGGAAAAAAAGAATGTGTTGAAAATGCGGCTTATCGCCTGACTTCTCCGGGACTTGGAAAAGAAGTCGGTGCATCATTAGGCGTTATCCAGTCTTTCTATCAGGGATTTTTCCTTGCACCTACTGTAGTAAGTGGTGCATTAAAGGGAGCGATCTTTGCAGCAAATATCTATGAAAAACTTGGATTCGAAGTTGTTCCAAACGGCAGTGAAAGCCGCCACGATATCATTCAGGCAGTTTCATTCCACAATCCGGATGCACTGATCGCTTTTTGCGAAGGGATTCAGGCGGCTGCTCCGGTTGACAGCTATGTAACACCGGAACCATGGGCAATGCCTGGATATGACAGTGATGTTATTATGGCTGCAGGTGCTTTTGTTCAGGGATCATCCATTGAGCTGAGTGCAGATGGTCCGATCAAGCCTCCATATGCCGTTTATTTTCAGGGCGGACTGACCTGGTACCATGCAAAACTGGGTATTCTGAAATCTTTACAAAAACTTAAGGAACGAAAACTTGTCGACCTTGACTTGTTATGATAAAATATAATGTGATTTATTCATAACAACAAGTTTGCCCATACAATGCGTACAGGCTGTTGTTTATGGTAATAGATCTTTATGCTTCCCGGGAGAGTAGAAAGGGAGCATTCATGAACAAAAATACTACGGTAAAAGAATTGCCGGATTCGGAAAAACCATATGAAAAGTTTCTTACATATGGACCGGAATACCTAAGTGATGCGGAGCTTTTAGCAGTGATCATCCGTTCAGGGACAAGTGGTCTAAAGTCTGTGGAAGTCGCGCAGAATCTGCTAAATGATGGTCAGCGCAATTTATTAAATCTCTATGATATTCCATTTGAAAAGATGCAGAAAATACGTGGAATTGGCCCGGTAAAGGCAATCCAGTTAAAATGCATTGCAGAATTATCAAAACGGATTGCACAGACACGGTCAGCTCCTGATATCTGTATGACGAACCCAAAAACAATCGCAGATTACTATATGGAACATCTGCGTCATGAAAGCAAAGAACATCTGATTATCTGTATGTTCGACAATAAATGTCACATGAAAGGTGATAAACTGCTTTCTATCGGCAGCGCAAATGAAACAATTGTTTCACCACGCGAAGTTTTCGAGACAGCAATCAATTGTCATGCAGCACATCTTATCTTAGTCCATAATCATCCAAGTGGTATACCAGAACCGTCCCATGCAGATGATATTGTCACAAAACGCATTTTAAACTGTGGACAACTGATGGGCATTCCGCTTTCCGACCATGTTATTATCGGGGATCATTCTTACTTTAGTTACAGAGAAAATAACAGGATCGTGGTATAAACCGCGTTCCAAAGGGAGAGAACAATGACAAACAACGTATACGGTATTGATCTTGGAACATGCAATATGAAGATTTACTGCAAATCTTCCAACAAGATCTTAAATGAAAAAAACACGATCGCATTAAAAAATAAAGATGAGATCTACGCTTATGGTAACTCGGCATACGCAATGTATGAAAAGGCTCCGGAGTCTATCCATGTGACATTCCCTGTTACAACAGGTGTCATCGCAGATTTCAACAATCTTCAGTCCATGATACAGCTCTTCTTAGAAACGCATGTTAAAGGGAGCCTGAAGGGTGCAGAATTTATCGTCGCAGTACCAACAAGTATCACGGAAGTGGAGAAAAAAGCGTTCTTTGACATGTTCTATAAGAGCAAGATGAAACCGAAGAGTGTACTTTTATGTGAAAAGCCGATCGCTGATGCCGTTGGGTTGGGATTAGATGTCAATGAACCGACCGGTATCATGGTTGTAGACATCGGTGCAGATACAACGGAGATCTCCGTTATTTCACTTGGCGGACTTGTACTTAGTGATCTGCTTCATTTTGGTGGAAATAAGATTGATGAATCCATCATTACCTATGTAAAACGCAATTACAATCTGGTCATCGGACAGAAAACTGCCCAGAGCATGAAAGAACGCTTAGGTTCCGGTATCCCGGGCAATGAAGACACGATGATCGTTGTCGGAAGAGATGTCGTAAGTGGTCTTCCGATTGAAATGGAAATGTCCGGTACTGTAGTATATGAAGCTATCAAAGATAACCTTGAAAGTATCTGTAATTCCATCAAAATGATCTTAGAGAAAACACCACCGGAACTTGCAAAAGACATTATCCATTCCGGAATCTATATCACAGGCGGAAGTTCCCAGATTCACGATCTGGATAAATTATTTGCAGATATCACAGGCATTGATATCAATACCTGTGAAGAACCGGAAGAGTGTGTTGTACGTGGTCTTGTAAAAATTGTATCTGACAGCAAATACAAACATCTGGCATTCAGCATGAAAAGTAAGATCTTGATTTAGGGGATAGTATGAGACGAAAACCAAAATTTGTTCTTCCCACAAAATATATACTGCTTATCTTAAGCGGTGTATGTATTGTGGCAATATTACTCAGTTTTACACTTGGCATATCCGGCGGACCATTAAATACTGTCGCCGGATATGTATTTATTCCAATGCAGCGCGGTATTAATTCCGTTGGCACCTGGATTGGCGAAAAAGCAGACAATCTAAAAAAATTAAATGACGTCATGGCAGAAAACGAAGACCTGAAACATCAGGTAGATGATCTGACAACCGAATTAAATACGATCAAGTTAGAACAATATGAGCTTGAGAACTTAAGAGAACTCTTAAATCTGGACCAGAAATACCCAAGTTATGACAAAATTGCTGCAAATGTTATCGGAAAAGACGGTGGCAACTGGTTTACCAATTTTACGATCGACAAGGGATCAAACGATGGAATTGAAGTGGATATGAATGTGATTGCAGGAAGTGGTCTTGTGGGAATTGTTACTGATGTAGGACCTAATTATGCAAAAGTATCTTCGATCATCAATGATACCATGAAAGTCAGTGGTATGGTGTCGACCACATCCGACAATCTGATCGTAAATGGCAGTTTACAGGATATGAATGAAAATATGGTCATTGAATTTTCCAATCTCAACGATAAGGATAATGAAGTTGCCATCGGTGATCCTGTCGTTACCTCTTATGTATCAAACCGTTATCAGCAGGGTATTCTGATCGGTTATATCAGTACACTTAGCATGGATTCTAATAATCTTACAAAGTCGGGTACCATCACACCGGCAGTCGATTTTGAGCATATCGAAGAAGTTCTTGTCATTTTAAATAAGAAACAGACAGCAGAATCTTAGAAACAGAGGTTATTTATGAGAAGAAAGATTACCGTATTTATTATTATTGCCGTCTGCTATCTGCTGCAAACGACACTTTTTGATACCCTTTCCTTTGCATCCATATCGCCAAATCTTCTGATCATTGTGACATCGTCCTTTGGTTTTATGCGTGGACGCAAAGAAGGGCTTTTTATCGGCTTTTTCTGCGGACTGATCTTAGATATTTTCGGTGGAGGTGTTCTTGGATTTTACAGCCTTCTATATATGTATATCGGTTATATCAATGGAATGTTCCGCAAACTTTTTTACCCGGAAGATATCAAACTGCCACTCGTTCTGATCGCCGGCAGTGATTTGAGCTGCAACCTTCTGATTTACTTTATTATGTTTCTTTTTCGAAACAGATACGACTTTAACTACTATTTTTTACAATTAATGATACCAGAGTTGGTTTATACCATGGTTATAACAATTTTTTTGTATTTTGTAATTTTAAAGATCAACCAGAAACTGGAAGCTATCGAGAAAAGGAGTGCAAGCAAATTTGTTTGATAATATAAAAGAAGCATGCCGTATGTTTTTTAAATCACGGCTTGTTGTGGCAACAGTTGTAATGATCCTGTTGTTTTCCATTCTTCTCTGGCGTGTTTTTTCTCTTCAGATCGTAAACGGAAAAGAATATCAGGATAATTACACGTTAAAAATCGTCAAAGAGCGTACCTTAAACAGTACACGTGGAAATATATATGACCGTAATGGCAATCTGCTTGCCTACAATGAGCTGGCATATTCCATTACAATCGAGGACAATGGTACTTACAGTTCTAATAAAGCAAAAAACACTGCCCTCAATGAGGAGATCGCGCAGGTTGTGACTGCACTTGAAGCCAATGGCGACTCCATTGTCAACGATTTTAAAATATCTATGGATGACAATGGCAATTACAGCTACAATGTAGAAGAATCCGGTGCAACCTGGAAACGTTTTTTGGCGGATGTATTTGGAGAAACTTCCTTTGAAAACATGCAGGAAGATGAGTCTGATATCATTTCCCGCAATAAACTTGATTTTAAACCAACGGAAGCAACTGCTGCACAGGTTATGCGGTATCTGACAAGCGGCAGCCGCTATGCCATTGGAAGCGAATATGATGAGGCAATGGCATACAAGATTACTGTTGTTCGTTTTTCCATGGCACAGAATGCCTATCAGAAATATATTGCAACCACGATCGCAACGAATGTATCTGAAGAATCAGTCGCTTATATCAGCGAGCACGCAGCCGAATTACAGGGTGTGGAAGTATTAGAAGATACCATTCGAAAATATAACGACAGTGAATATTTTTCTTCCATCATCGGTTATACCGGAAAAATATCCACGGATGAATATAATAAACTTTCAGAAACAGATAATTCTTATACACTAAATGATGTTGTCGGTAAACTTGGTATCGAACAATATATGGACAGCGATTTAAAAGGGGAAAAGGGGCATGAAAAGCTCTATGTGGATTATCTTGGAAAAGCAGTAGATGTTATCGAACACGAAGAACCACAGGCCGGAAATGATGTATATCTGTCCATTGACCGGGATCTGCAGATTGCTGTATACAATCTTTTAGAGCAGGAAATTGCAGGAATCGTATATTCTAACATCGATAATCCGGGATCTGATATCAACATTCCGATCACAGATGTTTATTTTGCACTGATCAACAATAATGTGATTGATTTCTCACATTTTTCCGAAGAAAATGCATCTGCTACGGAAAAGGAAGTACAGCAGATTTTTTCTGCCAGACAGAATGCCGTAACAGATCAGATCCATACCGAACTGACGGGAAATGCCCCGACATCATTTGCATCCATGACAGAAGAGTATCAGGATTATTTTACTTATATTTTAAAAATGCTCCGTGAAAATGGTATTTTGTTAAGAAAAAATATTGATACCACGGATGAAGTCTATCTCCAGTGGCAGAACGGAACCATCGGCCCACAGGAATATTTAAACCATGCGATCGCCAAAGGATGGATCGATATTACAAAATTTTCTGTAAGTGAGAAATATTCCGATTCAACAGAAATATATGATGCACTGTGTGATTATATTCTGAATGATATCAGTACAGATTCAGATTTCGCCAAAATCATATATGAATACCTGATCCAGACAGATGCAATTACAGGAAGACAGCTTTGCCTGATCCTGTTTGATCAGAATGTTCTTGCATTTGATGAAGATGATATTGCAGGCTTATCAGGTGGTACACTTGCACCTGCTGCCTTTATCAAGGAAAAAATCCAGAATCTTGATATTACACCGGCCCAGCTTGCATTAGATCCATGTGCCGGGTCCTGTGTCATCACAGACACACAGACAGGTGAGGTACTCGCATTGGTAAGTTATCCTGGATATGACGGAAACCGGCTTGCAAATACAGTTGATGCTGATTATTTCAACAGTCTGCAGGAGAATAATGCAAGACCTTTATATAATTATGCTACCCAGCAGCGAACGGCACCGGGTTCCACCTTTAAAATGGTATCTGCTACAGCCGGCCTTGCAGAACATGTGATCAGCACAACCGAACAGATCCAGGATCTTGGTGTATATAAAAATGTAAGTAATGAACCGGAATGCTGGATCTACCGTTCATCCCATGGATCACACGGTCTTATAAATGTATCCGAGGCACTCAGGGATTCCTGTAACTACTTTTTCTATGAAGTCGGCTATCGTCTCAGTACCAATAATTACGCTATGAGTTATAACAACGATGCTGCGGAAAATGGTATTGAAAAAATCCAGAAATATGCTTCTCTTTATGGTTTAAACGAAACGACGGGAGTGGAGATTGAAGAGAGCAAACCTCAGGTTGCAGACAGCTTCCCTGTCATGGCTGCTATTGGTCAGAGTAATAACAACTACTCCACGATACAGCTTGCCAGATATGTTACCGCTGTTGCAAATGGTGGTACCGTATATAATTATACACTTTTAAATAAAGTAACAGATTCTGATGGAAATACTTTAAAACAATATGAGCCTGCAGTCCGTAACACGATTGATGTTTTAAGCAGCGGCGACTGGGATGCCATTCATACAGGTATGCGCATGGTGGTGGAAAATACGAAAGAGTTTGACGGATTTCCAATAGAGGCTGCCGGAAAAACAGGTACCGCGCAGGAAGATCTGACCAGACCAAACCATGCATTATTTGTCGGTTATGCTCCATACAGCAATCCGGAAATATCTATTGCAACACGTATTGCAAATGGATATACTTCCCATAATGCAGCAGAAGTTTCCAAAAAGATCCTTGCATACTATTTCAAAGTTGAAGATGCTGATTCTCTGTTAAGTGGACAGGCTGAAAATATCAATGCCATCTCAAATGGCGTAAATGATTAGTATATGGATAATTCCCGCTATTTCAACGGGTTTTATTAATAAATCAAAACAGGAGGTTCCCCTTATGGGTGAAGTGATTACTTTTACCTCAGGAAAAGGCGGCGTTGGCAAGACAACAACCACAGCTAACGTTGGCGCAGGACTTTCACTGTTAGATAAAAAAGTTGTATTGGTAGATACTGATATTGGCTTACGAAATCTTGATGTTGTCATGGGACTTGAAAACCGGATACTTTATAATCTGGTGGATGTGTTAACTGGCAGATGCCGGGTAAAACAGGCAATCATACGTGATAAACGATTCCCGAATCTGTCTGTGATACCGTCATCATGTACAAAAGAAAAATGTCTTCCTGATCCCGTACAGATGAAACATCTGTTTGATGATTTAAGACAGGATTTTGATTATATATTAGTTGACAGTCCCGCAGGTATCGATCAGGGTTTTTTACTTGCCATTACGGGAGCTGACAGAATTGTAGTAGTCACAACACCTCAGATCGCTGCAATTCACGATGCTGACTGTGTACTTCAGATTTTAAAAAAACATTATACAGTAAAAACAGAACTTCTGATCAATGGTTTCCGGAAACATATGGTAAAAGATGGGGATATGTTAAATATCGGTGATATCTGCGAACTTTTAGATGTGCCGTTACTCGGTGTCATTCCAGAAGATGAACAGATCATCATAGCACAAAACCACGGAGAACCATTACTGCATCCGGATGGAAATAAAAAGAATGCTTTACTTTCTGAACTCTGCTATAACAATATTGCACGGCGGATCACAGGTGAGGAAGTGCCTCTGTTAAATTACATAAAACAGGGCAGTATTTTTTCAAAAATATTATTTAAAAAGAAACCTGTGAAAGGAGCATTGAATGTTTAAGACTCATTCCGGAAATGTTGCAAAAGAGCGCTTAAAGCTGATGATGAATGCCGATCATCACAAACTCGATGAGGCTACTATGGAACTTATTCGCCAGGAAATAGGCTGTGTCATCACGAAATATGTTGTCATTGAGCCGGAAAACATTGAGATCAAAGTAATGTTAAAGGATTACAAGAAAAGAGAGTAGGATAATGTCTAAACTTTATAAACTAAAGAATTATAAATTCATACTGGTAATGTATGTTCTGATTTTAAATACCCTGGGGGTCTTTCTGGTTGGAAGTGCAAGCCCCGGGGATCAGAAAAAACAGATCATCGGTATGGTAAGTGGTATTATTATCATGGTGATTTTATCTCTGATCGATTACAGTTTTATTCTCCGTTTTTCCTGGATCATATATCTGTCTGCTGTCGGACTTTTAGCGCTGGTACTTGTTGCAGGTGATTCTTCAAAAGGCGCACAGCGCTGGTTTGAGATCGGCGGTTTCCGTTTTCAGCCATCTGAGCTTGTAAAAATACTTTTGATCATATTTTTTTCATATTATTTTATGAAACACGAAGAAAAGATCAATTCCGTAAAGTTAATCGTTTCTTCCTTTGTATTACTTGCAATCCCTCTGTTTTTAATTTATAAACAGCCAAATCTATCGACTATGATCGTGATTACTTTAGTTTTTGCCGCATTATTGTTTATGGCAGGCTTAAATTATAAACTGGTGGTCGGTGTTCTTATTATCTGTATTCCGGTCGGACTGATCGGTATGACACTGATCATCCAGGATAAGATTCCGTTTATTCATGCTTATCAGCTTGGACGTATTATGGCATGGCTTTATCCGAATGATTATCCTGATCTTGCTTACCAGCAGCAGAATTCCATCATGGCTATTGGTTCCGGTCTTTTATGGGGAAAAGGACTTAATAATACAGATCCTACATCTGTTAAAAATGGTAACTTTATTCTGGAACCACAAAATGACTTTATTTTTGCAGTTGCAGGGGAGGAACTTGGATTTGTGGGCAGTGCAGTGATCATAATTCTCTTGCTTTTCATCACGATTGAGTGTATATTTATTGCTAGAAAAGCAAAAGACACAGCAGGCAGACTGATCTGTTGTGGTGTAGGCGCACTGGTCGGATTTCAAAGTTTTGTTAATATCAGTGTGGCAAGCGGACTTCTGCCAAATACAGGTGTAACTCTTCCGTTTGTCAGTTATGGTCTTACATCATTATGGTCTTTGTATATAGGTATCGGGCTTGTCTTAAATGTCGGGCTTCAGCCGAAAAAATATTAACAACAGGGGGTCCTACAACATGAACATTGGATTAATAGCACACGATTCAAAAAAGAAACTGATGCAGAATTTCTGTATCGCTTATCGGGGTATACTTTGCAAAAATGAGCTTTACGCAACAGGAACAACTGGCAGACTGATTGAAGAAGTTACAAATTTAAACGTTCATAAATATCTGGCAGGGCATTTGGGTGGTGCTCAGCAGTTAGGAGCTCAGATTGAACATAACGAAATAGACCTTGTTATTTTTCTTCGTGATCCGTTAACACCAAAGTCACATGAACCGGATGTCAACAATGTCGTAAAGATCTGTGATACGCACAACATACCACTTGCTACAAATCTTGCTACAGCCGAGCTTCTGATCAAATCCTTAGACAGAGGCGATTTAGAGTGGCGTGAAATGTACAAATAATGAAAACAAATGAAAAATATGTACGCAGGATATACCTTTGTCTGGTGTATCCTGCGTATTTTGTGAAAGGAATTTTAACATGAAACGATTGCTAGCTGTTGTATGTGTGACAACACTTTTACTTGGCAGTATCACAGGCTGCGGGGAAGAAAAAGTCACCTTGGAACAACCTTATGATATTTACGAGACAACTGGAAGCCTTGGTCTTGGATCAACAGTTTCCGCCGGTGCACAGGAATACTTTTCAAATGATCTCTGTGTTGCAGATGATTTTCCTCTTGGAACGGATACAACTGATTCCCAGGTTGCAGAAGGAGCCGGTACTTTTAATCTGGCAACAAATGAAGTTGTTTATGCCAAAAATATCTATGAGAGACTTTATCCGGCAAGCACAACAAAGATCCTAACTGCATATATTGCTTTAAAGTACTGCACAGATTTAAGTCAGACGGTCACGATCAGCGAAAATGCCGCAAATCAGGCTTCCGATTCCTCTGTCTGCGGACTTCATGCAGGAGATGTGATCCGCATGGATGATCTTTTATATGGTATGATGCTGCGAAGTGGTAATGATGCTGCAATTGCGATAGCTGAGTCGATTTCAGGCAGTGTAGAAGAATTTGCAACGCTGATGAACCAGGAAGCGGCAGCACTTGGTGCAACACAGTCTCATTTTGTCAATCCAAACGGTCTTCCGGATGAAAATCATTATACCTCCGTATATGATCTGTATCTGATTTTCCGTGCTGCATTGCAGAACGAAACATTTGTCCAGATTATAGGCACAACATCTTATGATGTAACTTATCAGGCGGCAGATGGTACAACAGAAGAGCATACATGGGAAAATACAAACCAATATCTGAGCGGTCATGCAAAAGCTCCGGACGGTTTTACCATAATCGGTGGAAAAACAGGTACAACCGGTGATGCAGGATACTGTCTTGTCCTTTATTCTATGAATGAACAATCCCAGCCAATTATTTCTATTGTTCTGAAAGCAGACGCAAAAACAAACCTTTATCTGTTAATGAATGAAATGTTATCCGGTTTTGCAAATTAATTGAAAATATCATTGTGTTTTTTGTATTTATATACTATAATTAATTTATAAAACGAACCGTTTTTATTCATTTTCACGAATATGGACGTTGCATCGAAGGATCAGGAGGGAAATGACCATGATAGAGATTATTTCAGGTGAAAAGGGAAAAGGAAAGACAAAGGAACTGCTTAACAAGGTCAATACATCGATCACATCTGCAACTGGCAATATCGTATATCTGGATAAGAGTCAGAAACACATGTATGAGCTGAATAATAAAATACGCTTGATCAATGTAAATGACTTTCTGATTGATAACTGTGATGAGTTCCTCGGTTTTATCTGTGGTGTGATATCACAGGATCACGACCTCGAAGAAATGTATCTTGACAGTTTTCTTACCATTGCATCAATTGATTCTGATGAGCTTTTAAATCATGCGATTCAAAAGCTCGACGTGATCAGTGAAAAATACAATGTAAAATTCATCTTAAGCGTATCGAAAGATGAATCTAAACTGACAGATATTGCAAAAGCAAAAATTGTCATTTCCCTATAATAATGAATATGTAATATCGGTAGTGCACAATATGAACATATCTTTTGTTATGAATGAATATGCGGTATGGAAAGTTCTTTATCCATGCCGCATATTTTTCATAACAATAGAATATCTGCATAGTATGCATTCTGTTGTTTAAGATTCACCTACAGAACGGATTCTTCCGAACAGACTGATCAGATATAATCCACCAATTCCCACAAGTGCATAAATTATTCTTGTAAGCCATGACATGTCCCCGAAAAGAAATGCCACCAGATCAAATCTGAAAAAACCGATCAGTCCCCAGTTAATTGCACCGATAATAACCAATGTAAGCAATGTGTAATCAAGCCAGTTTGTATTCATTTTTTAGCCTCCTTTTGCAGATAGTATGCACATTAAAAAAATTTTTATTCATACAAAACTTTTTGATCCACGTTGTTTTCTATTGAATAAAATGTTAGAATAGAAATGTTGAAAATTTTAAGAGGTGAGTAAATTTTTGAATGAACATAAAAAAATAGTAAAATATCGCAAACCGTTCAACATAAATATTGGCGTAATCATTTTTATTATTATTTTCATATATCTGGTTTTTAATGTCTTTTCTTACATTACAACAACACACATTTCCGTTTATGAAGTGGAACAGGGAACCATGGCAGAAAATAATGTTTACCGTGGTCTGGTTCTTCGCGATGAAACAATTGTTACATCACAATATACCGGTTCGCTGAATTATTATGTACGGGAATCTTCGAGAGTCGGATACGGCGATCTGATCTGTTCCGTTGATGAAAGTGGAAGTGTTTCCCAAAAGATCAATGATGTCAGTACAGATGCTTCTAATCTGGATGCCGAGGGACTCTTAGAAATTGAAAATGATATTTCCGATTATGAAAATTCCTATCAGTCACAGACATTTTATAATACTTATTCATTTAAAGAAAATATTGATTCTGCACTGAATGAAGCATTAAGTATGGAGGCTTTAAACGGATTGGCTGACTATACATCTGCCGGTGGTGGTTCTTCCTTTCATACAGTCACAACTGATACCCCCGGAATCCTTGCTTATTATACGGACGGATTTGAAAACACAACGACAGATAATTTTTCAAAAGAACAGTTTGATGAAGCTGCTTATCAGCGAAATAATTTAAAACAGAATACATCCGTTACCACCGGAGATGCTCTATATAAACTGATCAGTAACGAAGAATGGCAGATTATCGTTCCCATTGCAGATACGCTTGCAAATGAACTTCAGGATGATAATACTCTTAAACTTAAGTTTATAAAGGACGGAAAAACAGCATACGCTACCTATGTGATCACAGAAAAGGGTGGTGAAAAATATCTGATTTTAACACTTCGCAATTCTCTGGTACGTTATGCAAAGGATCGTTTTCTGGAAATTGAGCTGCTGCTTACCGAACAGACCGGACTTAAAATTCCAAATTCTGCTATTACCGAAAAAGAATTCTACACCATACCGATCAGCTACTTTATGAAAGGTGGAGATTCTGATGCCGATGGACTGCTTGTTTCGTCCACAAATAAAAATGGAAAAACAACGACTGAATTTGTTTCCCCAACCGTCTATTATACAACGGATGATTATTACTATATAGACAGTGAAAATGTCACTGCCGGAGACATTCTGGTAAAACCGGATTCAAATGAAACTTACCGGGTCGGATCAGACACTGCAACACTAAAAGGTGTCTATAATGTCAATAAAGGTTACGCTGTCTTCAAACAGATTGATATACTCTATCAGAGTAAAGAATATACCATCGTAAAAACAGGAACTTCCTATGGAATTTCTCTTTACGACCATATAGCCTTAGACGGAGCGAAGATCAATGAAAATGATTTGTTAAAATAATGGAGGAAAAATTAATGTTAAAAGAAAATCTTGCAAATGTAGAGAAAAATATTGAACAGGCTTGTAAAAATGCCGGTCGAAACCGTAATGAAGTAACCCTGATCGCAGTAAGCAAAACAAAGCCTGTCGAGATGTTACAGGAAATCTATGATGAAAATATCCGTGATTTTGGTGAAAATAAAGTCCAGGAGCTCTGCAGTAAAATGGAACAGCTTCCATCGGATATCCGCTGGCATATGATTGGGCATCTTCAGCGCAACAAGGTAAAATATATCGTCGGAAAAGTTGAACTGATTCATTCCGTAGATACATACCGCCTTGCAGAAGAGATTAATATTCAGGCAAAAAAACAGAATGTGATCGTCCCGATTCTTGTCGAAGTCAATATCGCGCATGAAGAGTCTAAATTTGGTATTTCCGCAGAAGATGCCATCCTTCTTGTGGAAGAGATTTCCAGGCTTGAAAACATTCGTATCAAAGGACTTATGACGATTGCACCTTATGTTGAGAACCCAGAGGATAATCGCCTATATTTCAGAAAAATAAAACAATTATCTGTTGACATAACAAATAAAAACATAGATAATGTATCTATGGAAATTCTGTCTATGGGAATGACAGGCGATTACATGGTTGCAATCGAAGAGGGTGCTACCATGGTGCGTGTTGGAACCGGAATTTTCGGTGAAAGAAATTATAAACAGGAGTGAGAACATGGGAGTTCTTGATAAATTTTTAAATGCAATGCGTCTGAATCCGGATGATGATGACGATTTTTACAACGAAGACTATGATTATGATGACGATTATACAGAGGACGAGCCAAAACAGACATTTCATCGTGAAAAAAAACGTGATGCTGTAGAAAAAGATTATGATTCGGAACGTTCAAAAGACACTTCAACAAAATCCACCTCAAAGGTTACGCCGATCCGGCCAGCGAAAAAGCAAGCCGGTCCTGGCGGTATGAAAGTATGTGTGATCAAACCTACTTCCGTGGAGGATGCAAGGGAGATTACAGAGACTTTACTGGAAAACCGTACTGTCGTGCTCAATGTAGAAGGTCTTGACGTTGAGATTGCACAGCGTATTATTGATTTTACATCCGGTTCATGTTTTGCGATCAGTGGTAATCTGCAGAAGATTTCAAATTATATCTTCATTATCACACCGGCATCCGTAGATATTTCCGGGGATTTTTTAAGTTTAATGGATTCATTTGAGACAAGGGGTATTCAGACTGATTTTTAATTATGAATGAGCAGGATCTTTGTAAAAAACGCCTGTTAGATCTTTCAAGACAGGCTGATCGGAAGGGAATCGTTTTATTCAGCGATTTCCTTAATTTAAATGAAATGAATATTTACCACCAGTGCCAATCAGAATTTGTAACAAGGACGGAAAGCTATGGCGGTATACCTTATGCAGAGCGTCAGATAATTGCTTTTATTCCTGATGCTCTTTATTATGAGTGGACATATCCGATTGCGGTATTAAAAGTAGAACCAGCATATCCAAAATTTGCAGAAAAATTAGGACACCGCGATCTGCTGGGATCTATCATGACACTCGGTATAGACCGCGCAAAGATTGGTGATATCCTTATGGGTGATGGCTGTTATTATATTTTATGTGAGGAGAATGTTGCCCCATATTTTATGGAACAGCTCACAAAGGTTCGCCACACACTTGTTCATTTAAGTATTGCAGATGCAGACGAAATCAATTTTCATCAGGAATTAATTGATAAAGACGGCATTATCACCTCAAACAGACTTGACGCCGTCATTGCCTGTGTATACCGTTTATCCAGAAGCCAGTCCCAGGAATTGATTCACGCAGAACGTGTATTTGCAAATGGAAAAATCATTCAGACACCGACCTATATCTGCAAACCTGATGATATTATTTCTGTGCGTGGTCACGGACGGTTCCATTTTATTTCCATCTCAGGAGAAACTAATAAGGGTCGTCTGAAAATCAAATATCAGCTATACCAAAGTTAATAAAACTCATAAACAAACGTATAGGAATGGGAATTACTGTGATGTGCTCATTAGATATGGGCAGAAATGGAGATTATTATGTCAAAAAGCATACCGGTTACAGATGGAACAAATGTGATTTATACCATCGAATTAACAAATGATTTTAAGGATCTTTGTAAAGAACTGTCCCGGCTTGGAATAGATTCTGACCGAAAACTTTGTATTGTCACTGATTCTAACGTAGCTCCTCTATATGCAGAAGAAGTAAAAAAACAGCTGTCTACGTCATTTTCAAATATATTTGTACATATTTTTCCTGCTGGTGAGGCAAGCAAAAACACAGATACAGTCGGTACATTATATCAATTTCTGATAGAAAATCACTTTGACAGAAAAGATATTCTGTTAGCACTTGGTGGTGGTGTAGTCGGTGATCTGACCGGTTTTACAGCAGCAACTTACTTACGTGGAATAGATTTTATCCAGATTCCAACCACATTGCTTTCGCAGGTGGATAGCAGTATTGGCGGTAAAACAGGTGTTGATTTTATGCAGTATAAAAATATGGTTGGAGCATTTTATCAGCCTAAACTGGTCTATATGAACCTTTCCGTACTGCATTCTCTTCCAAGGAAACAGATTGTTTCCGGAATGGGAGAGATTATCAAACACGGATTGATCAAAGATGCTGCCTATTTTGAATGGCTTATCGCACATGAAAAGGATATCTGGGCATTAGATCCGCAAATTTTAGAAGAAATGATCTATGTAAGTTGTAATATTAAACGTGATGTAGTCGAACGTGATCCAAAAGAACAGGGAGAGCGTGCACTTCTTAATTTTGGACACACGATTGGTCATGCCATTGAAAAACTTTCTGATTTTACACTTTATCACGGAGAATGTGTAGGACTTGGTATTGTTGCGGCATCCTATTTATCCATGCAGCTTGGTCATATCTCTGCAGAAGACTTTGCCCGGATTAAAAATGCGTTATCACTCTTTGAACTGCCGTTGCAGATTGATGGATTTGATGCCAGAGAAGTCCTTTTGGCAACAAAATCTGATAAAAAAATGGTTGGAAACCAGGTTAAATTTATTCTATTAAAAGAAATTGGAAACGCTTATATTTATCGGGAACTAAGCGATGAACAGATTCTTGACGGTATCCGTTATGTCTGTCATGAATAAAATTATTTTCAAAGAAACGAGGACTCAATGAATCAGCAATCCAAAACTATTTTAAAAAAAGCTATTATTGGTATTTTATGTTCAGTTATTCTGATATTATTAGACCAGTTTACAAAACATCTTGCAGTAAAGCACCTGAAAGATCAGATGCCTGTTGTTTTATGGAAAAATGTTTTTGAACTCAGTTATTTAGAGAACCGTGGTGCAGCTTTTGGTATCCTTCAGGGAAAACAGTGGCCACTTATCATTTTCACAGTGATTGTTTTAATGATTATCATATATTTATATCTGATGCGTATTCCATCCGAAAAGCATTTCGGATTACTCAATGTAATCGCCATTCTGTTTTTTGGCGGTGCGATCGGTAACTTTATTGACCGGGTCATGCAGGGATATGTTGTTGATTTTTTCTATTTCAGGCTGATCGATTTCCCTGTATTCAACGTTGCAGATATATACGTGACTGTGGCTGCAATACTTTTAATATTATGTCTGTTATTTTATAAAGAAGAAGATTTTGAACGTATTCTTCCGGCAAAAAAGAAAAAATAACAATATCTGCATGCCAGAAATACCGTATCAGACAAGAATGGAGTATTTATGAAACAGGAAACTTTCGAAATAGAGGCAGAATATGAAGGAGAACGCTTAGATAAATATCTAAGCGTTATTTTTGAGCAGTCTGAGAGTACTTCAAATGCACCTTCACGTTCTTTTTTTCAAAAATTAATCAAAGATGGACATGTAACAGTAAATGATTCCCAGGAAAAGGCAAATTATCGTCTGCATATGGATGATCTTGTATGTGTGGAAATTCCCGATGCTGTAGAAACACCGATCCTCCCGGAAAATATTCCTCTTGATATTTTATATGAAGATGATGATCTTCTCGTTGTCAATAAACCGAAAGGAATGGTTGTACATCCATCCGCAGGTCATTATTCAGGTACTTTGGTCAATGCAGTCATGTTTCACTGTAAGGACAGTCTTTCAGGCATTAACGGTGAAATACGTCCGGGAATCGTACACAGGATCGATATGGACACAACCGGTTCACTGATTGTATGCAAAAATGATGAAAGCCACGTTAAAATTGCCGAACAGATCAAAGAACACAGTGTCAACCGCAGATACCGCGGTATTGTATATGGCGTTGTAACGGATGATGAAGGGACGATCAATGCTCCGATCGGCAGACATCCGACCAACCGGAAGAAGATGGCAATCAATGAAAAGAATGGGAAACCTGCGATCACACATTATAAAGTACTGGAACGTTTTTCAAATTATACTTACATGGAATTCAAATTAGAAACTGGCAGAACCCATCAGATCCGCGTACATATGGCAAGTATCGGTCATCCATTGCTTGGAGATACCGTATATTCCAGTGGAAAAAGTCCATTTAAGACGCAGGGTCAGACACTCCATGCCATGACTATTGGTTTTGTACATCCGTGCACGAATGAATACATGGAAATATCGGCTCCACTTCCGGAATATTTTTTGAAAATATTAAAAAGTTTGCATTAAATTTCGAAAAATTATTTTATTTTTCGAGAAAGTGTAGTATAATTATACAAAAGAAAGTGAGGGATTTTTATGTCAAATAAGATATATACCATTGGACGTGAATTTGGAAGCGGAGGTAAAGCAGTCGGTGAGGCGCTTGCTGACAGACTTGGTATCGAATTATACGATAAAGAATTATTACAGCAGGCGGCAAAAGACAGTGGTTTTTGCGAAGAAATTTTTGAAAATCATGATGAAAAACCAACCAGCAGTTTTTTATATTCACTGGTTATGGATACATATTCCGTTGGAAGTTATAATTCTTCACCATTTTTGGATATGCCATTGAACCATAAAGTATTCCTTGCACAGTTTGAAACGATCAAAAAGATTGCAGATCGTGAATCCTGTGTTATCGTCGGCAGATGTGCGGATTATGCACTGGCAGATTATACGGACTGCATCAACATTTTTATTCATGCAGATATGGAGAAACGTATCAAAGCTGTCAGCAAACGTCTGAATATCACAGAGAACAAGGCGAAAGATCTGATCCAGAAAAAGGATAAACAGCGTGCCAGCTATTACAATTATTATTCCAGCAAACGCTGGGGCGATTCCAACAGCTATCATTTGACTCTTGATGCAGGAAAACTTGGTATTGATGGATGTGTCGATATGATTTTAAAATTCCGTGAAATTATGGATGCACAGAAATAAAATACGAAAAAGAATATGCTTAATATAATTTTTATCCTCATCAAAGCCTTTTTACTTTGATGAGGATATTTGATTTTTTAATGTAGAAAAGTGTATGCAGATCATCCGAAATATGTTAAATTTTTAATAGAATTTTTTTATAAAAAACGAAGAAAAGGGAGTAACTACAGATTATGAGACTCATAGTACAGCGTGTAAGCACAGCTACATGTCGGGTAGATGACCGGATAACAGGAACTATTCAGAAAGGTTTTATGGTGTTAATCGGTATATCTGATTCTGACACAAAAGAGATTGCAGATAAAATGATAAAAAAACTAATTGGACTTCGTATTTTTGAAGATTCTGAAGGAAAGACAAATTTATCATTGCAGGATGTTGCAGGAAGCCTGTTATTAATATCACAGTTTACTTTATATGCAAATTGCAAAAAAGGAAACAGACCGTCTTTTATAGGTGCTGGCAAACCAGATATGGCAAAGGAACTTTATAACTACATTATTGATAATTGTAAGAAACAGGTACCAATTGTAGAACAGGGAATTTTTGGGGCAGACATGAAAATTTCTCTTGTAAATGATGGACCTTTTACAATCATTCTTGATTCTGATGAAATCGTTGGGTAAAGATTTATTGTATCAGACACAAATTTCGTATGTATCAGAGTATCAATGTTTTATGTATTGGTAATTTTATATGTTCGCAAAACACAAGTTTAACGAATAGTTGTGTTTGGAATCAGATGATGCAGCTTGTCAACTCAATATACGCTGTGTCGGCAACATTTCTCATCTGCATTTTTACTAAAAATATTGTATAATAAAGAAAGTTCAGGAGGCTTACATATGAAATTACAGCAATTATACAGCTATACCAGAAAAGCAATTGATGAATATCAAATGATCGAATCCGGCGACAGAATCGCCATTGGTATTTCCGGAGGTAAAGATTCTCTCACACTTTTATATGCATTGAGTGGTTTGCGCCGATTTTATCCCAAAAAGTTTGACTTGTTAGCTGTGTCAGTAAATCTCGGTTATGAAGATTTCGACCTCACTGCCGTATCAGACCTATGTCGTGAACTTGATGTTCCATATCATATCGTTAACACAGAAATAGCTAAAATCATCTTCGAAGAACGTGATGAAAAGCCTTCCTGCTCCTTATGTGCGAAAATGCGCAAAGGAGCATTAAATCAGGCTATTAAGGAACTAGGCTGCAATAAAGTGGCATATGCACATCATATGGATGATGTGATCGAAACAGCATTTTTATCCATGATTTATGAAGGACGTTTTTATGTATTTCCTCCAAAAACTTATATGGCTGATTCTGATCTTACGATAATCCGTCCTCTGATCTATGTATCTGAAGCAGAGGTAAAAGGATTCCGAAATAAATATCATCTTCCAGTCGTAAAAAATCCCTGTCCAATGGATGGTAATACCAGACGTGAATATGTAAAACAGCTTATAAGACAGCTTAATTTGGACAATCCAGGTGTAAAAACCAAACTTTTTCATGCTATCTTAACCGGAAATATACCTGGATGGTCAATTATAAACAACGAACAAAATTAAACTTTATACAAAGTTGTATTCTTTACTCTCATACTTATTATGAAAATAAAATTTTTACTGTAAAGTGCGTAGAATGGAGACCTGCTATGAAAGAAAAAGCATATTATGAAACAATAAATGTAAAGAATGAAGTAAAATTACGAAAACTATTAGAGGCATTACCCCCTTTTTGCAAACAATTTTTTATTGGCATCGAAGCAACCAGCTCCTCCAGGACAAAAATTGCATATGCTTACGATATCGGCTGTTTCTTTGATTACCTGCATACAACAAATCCGATCTGTGCCAAAATGAATATTACTGAGTTTCCCATATCTATTTTAAATGAGATTACACCAATGGATATCGAAGAATATCTCTCTTATCTGAAATATTACGAAAAAGACGGAACGGAACATACAAATGATGAGGTTGGACTAAAACGAAAACTTTCTTCTTTACGCTCCTTTTATCATTACTATTATAAAAATGGACTGATTGAAGATGATCCTACAGTTAAAGTAGACATGCCTAAAATACATGAAAAGAATATCATCCGTCTGGATGTTGATGAGGTTGCAAAACTTCTTGATGAAGTAGAATCCGGTGAAAATCTTACTGCAAAGCAGCAACAATATCACGAAAAAACAAAAGTACGGGATCTTGCAATGATGACACTTCTGCTTGGAACAGGTATCCGTGTTTCAGAATGTGTTGGTCTTGATATGGAAGATGTTGATTTTAAAAATAATGGTATTAAGATTCACCGCAAAGGTGGCGCAGAGGTTGTTGTATATTTCGGAGATGAGGTTCGCAAAGCACTTATGGATTACTTTGTGGAACGTCAGAAAGTTACTGCAGCTGACGGAAGTATTAATGCCCTCTTTTTATCGCTTCAGAATAAACGCATGAGTGTGCGAACTGTTGAAAATATGGTAAAAAAATACTCCAAACTGGTAACAACCTTAAAACATATTACACCGCATAAACTCCGCAGTACCTATGGTACGTCACTCTATCGGGAAACCGGTGATATTTATCTGGTTGCGGATGTTCTTGGCCATAAAGACGTCAATACTACCCGCAAACACTATGCTGCTCTTGATGATGAAAGGCGAAGAAGTGCTGCTAAGTATGTCAAGTTAAGGGAAGTTTAACTGATAGAATATACAAGTATATAGATGAATCATGAGAATAAATACGAAAGACATTTTGTAACGCGATTATTATTGAAATGATATGATACAAAAGTGTTATCCGTTCAAGAACTATATAACACTTTTGTACAATATCCAGAATTTTACATCTCCGGCAACAGAATACTGTTGATTTTTTCTTGAATCCTGTGCTGCACCAGTTCTGCAATCTCATGTGTTTTCAAAGAACCGTATTCGTCAAATAAAATAGGTTTCAGATAATGTACCTGTGTTGTAACAGGTCCCAGATTAAAACTGTTAAAAACCTTATAGGAATCGATCAGAGCAACCGGTATGATCGGTGCTTTTGTCTTTAAAGCAATTTTAAAACTTCCTGCTTTAAAATCACATACATTATTACGATTATTAAAATCATATCCCCCTTCCGGGAAAAGAATATAACGTTTGCCCTGTTTGACATCTTCTGAAACTTCATTGATGATCGTAAGTGCCTGTCTTACATCTTTTTTATCAAGACGTTTTCCCTGCAGCAGATCAACAAATTCCCGGACAAGAATTGTATTGGACTTTGCGCGATCCATAACAATGGAACACGGATTTTTATGTGTATAGATAATACCAAGTGCATCATATTTTCCCTGATGATTCGGATACATCATATAACCCCCCTCAGATGGGAGATTCTCCAATCCATATGCTTTTGTTTTAATTCCACCAGTCGTTTTCATAAGGCGGATCACGTGGCGCGCAAGCTCATATCGCTCTTCTTCTGAATATTTTTCAGGATGATCCGCTTCCTTTCGCATCTTTGGAATCATATATGGTGCCCTGAAAAGATTCATAAGAATTACATAAATAAACTTTAACATAACTTCAATGCTATCCTCCGTACCTGACACAGAAACATCCTGAAAAATTCATTCTACCCAGTGATGCTTTTTTGCCGAATGTAACTATTATAGCCTATTTTGAAGAAAAATACAACATTCTTACATATGGCTCCGTCAAGGTCTATTTTAAGTATTCTGCTGAATAATATGGTACCGTCAGATATTCCCCCTCATGGATGTCATCCGGGAAAACATGATTGATCGTACATACTTCTTCTATATACTCTGAAGTATCTTTATAATCATCTGTCATATATATCCCCGCAATGTCACTCAATGTCTGTCCCGGTATGATCTGTATGCTGGTGTAATATTTATAAGTAGTACTCGATTCACCGGCTGCCTGCGCACGGATAGTACCAAAACATGTAAAGCAGATAATTCCAAATAATACCATTGATAATGCGATCAAAAAAACTGGTTTCTGATTCTTCCTATTCTCTCTTATGCTTCTCATAAATAACCTCCATCTAATGCGAACATCTGTTGCGAACAACTGTTTGTATATCTGTATCATAATACACGAACATTTGTTTGTCAATAATAAAATCGAACAAATTTTCGGAATATATGTTTGCATTTCTGTTTGTAATATGATAGAATAAATAATAAACACAGGGCAGAATAATCCCTTTACAAATTGATGAAATATATTTTATCGTATAACAGGAGGCACTTTATGGCATATGGCAAAATCAGCAGTAAGCAGCAAGAAATATTAGAATATATCAAGCAGGAAATTTTAAACAAGGGTTATCCTCCTGCTGTTCGTGAGATCTGTGAAGCAGTTCATCTGAAGTCAACCTCTTCTGTTCATTCACACCTTGAGACACTTGAGAAGAATGGCTATATCCGAAGAGACCCTACAAAACCACGTGCAATCGAGATTATTGATGACAATTTTAATTTAACCAGACGTGAAGTTGTTAATGTTCCTATCCTCGGTCAGGTAGCTGCTGGTCAGCCGTTACTTGCTGTTGAAAATATCGAAAATTACTTTCCGATTCCTACTGAGTTTATGCCGAATGCAGAGACATTTATGCTAAAGGTAAAAGGTGACAGTATGATCAATGCAGGAATATTTAATGGTGATAAGATTCTTGTACAGAAACAGTCTGACGCACAGAATGGAGATATTGTTGTTGCTCTTGTAGATGATTCTGCAACAGTAAAGACTTTTTATAAAGAAAATGGTCACTATCGCCTGCAGCCGGAAAATGACACCATGGATCCAATTATTGTAAACGAATGTTCGATCCTTGGAAAAGTATTCGGTATTATGCGATTTTTAAATTAAAGAGAAAAAGAAAAAATCACCAGCTTTTCATTATGATCTGGTGATTTTTTCTTCATATGAGATTTATATATGCAAAAATAGTTTCTATTTATAATATCTGATTACCTTTATAAAATTTTATCCCTTACAGTTCATCCACACTGATTTCTTTACCATCTTTCCAGATACGTTCCAGATCATAAAACAGTCTGTCTTCCTTTGAAAAAATATGAATAATGATATCATTATAATCCATCAGAATCCATGTAGATGACTGGTTACCTTCTACCTGTCGTACTTTAAGATCTGCTTTATACAAAGCCTCATCGACTGCATCGCGCATTGCCTGGATCTGGTTCTGATTCATTCCATCTGCAATGATAAAAAAATCTGCGATCGGTGAAATCTCACGGATATCAATTACTTTGACATCCTCTGCTTTTTTGTCTTCCAGTGCTTTTACTGCTATTTTACAATATTCTGCTGAAGTCATAAATTTACTCTCCTATTATTCTGTAGATTTTCCGGTACTGTTCACTCACAGTCAGGAATAGATTTAAGTTTCAAAATATTAATTATGATTTTTCCTGTACTGCCGGTAAAAATCATACGTCATCTTTGTCGTTGAATCAATGCTTCCACCACGGCTGGACAAATAAGCAAGCGTATCATGCAGTATTTCCGCCATACAGGCATCTAAATCCTCGAAGGCAATCTTTCTTATATAAGGAAGATTCTCAGCCTTATCGCGCCCAGGCTCAATATAATCTGCAATATAGATGATCTTATCTAAAAGGCTCATATCCGGCTCACCTGTCGTATGAACTTTGATCGCATGCAAAATCTGTGGATCAGACACCTCGTACACAGTTTCAGCCAAAAAGGCTCCTAATTTTGCATGTAAAAGATATGGGCTTTTGTATTCTACCGGATTGATCAGAATATGATTTTGCTCACACATTTCTATTTTCTGGTCATTCGGGATGCATTTTGCACAATCATGAAGTAACCCTGCAAGCATTGCCTTTTCCATGGAATACTCATGTGCCATGGCAAGACATCCTGCCGTATACATAACACCTTTTGTATGTTCGTAACGTCCTTTATCCAGTTCTTTTTTTAATTTTTTTCGAATTTCAATAAGTTCCATGATGCCCTCCATTCCTGCCCGTTTCACAATGAAAATACCATTTTCATCACAGGTCTGTGACATGGCATAAATCCTGTGTGCCTTATCCTCTATTTTTCTTCATATAAATGGCGTTTCTTAATATATGTCATTACTTTAGAAGGAATCAGGGATATATCTGTCTTTCCACATTTTAAAGCTGACCGGATCTCACTCGATGAAATATCTGTTTTTCCACCTGTAATTGGATAAATTTCAGCCGGAAACAATTTTTTCAGGGCAGAAATCTTTTCCTCAACTTCCGACAAATTCATATCATCACGTACCGCAGCCAGAATAACTGCCTTTTCGCAAATAATCTCTGGATGATACCATTTTTCAAGATAATCAAGTGAATCTGCACCCATAATAAAGAAAAATTTCATATCCGGATATATTTCTTCTAATTTTGTGAGCGTCAGATAAGTATAACTTGTCCCTTCCGCATCGACTTCAATTCGCGAAAGTTTAAAATATGGGATATCGCAGATAGCCAGCTCTGTCATTTCTGCCCGGATGTCTGCGGCTGTCATTTTATTTTCATCTTTATTTGGTGAATGACCTGCCGGAATAAACCATACCTCATCTAATGCAAATTCTTCATATGCACTCTGTGCAATATTTAAATGTCCCTTATGAATCGGATCAAAAGAACCGCCTAAGATACCAATTTTCTTTAAGTGCTTTTGTCCGACCCTGCACTCTGCTTCTAACATATCAGCCTGGCAGCTCGTACTTGGTATTTTTCTTTGCCTGACGGAATAAAATGATTTTCTTTCCAATTACTTTTACAACATCAGAATGTGTTCGTTCTGCTGTCATTGCAGCGATTTCCCTCGGATCATCGATACAGTTTTTTAATACAGCTACTTTGATGAGTTCTCTCTTTTCTAAGGCTTCATCCAACGCCGTGATGATCTCCGGCGTAAGGCTTGCTTTTCCGATATGAAAAATCGGATCCATTGTACTTGCACACCCACCAAGGTATGCGCGCTGTTTACTTGTTAATGCCATAACGTTCCTCATTTCCGCACCGTTTCCCAGTGCCATTAATATCACATCAGTTTCTTATTATTTATAATAATCAAATTCAAATCCATACATACGCACAGTATCACCATCTTCGATTCCCTGAGTTTCTAATTCTTTTAGGATGCCCTGTTCTTTCATAAATTTCTGGAAGAATAAAAATCCTTTTTCGGAATCGATATTGGTATAACCAAGCATTTTTTCAATCTTTGGTCCCTCAATCTCAAATGCTCCGTCTGCCGCCTGTGAAATCGTGTAAGGCTCATCCTTAAAGAATCGTAATGCCGGATCAAACTCAGGTTCATAGATCACCGGTTCACTGCTGCAGTGATCAAGCAATTCCTGTACGTGATACAGTAACTCTTTTAAGCCCTTTCCACTGACTGCCGAGATTGGGAATACACGGATTCCGTCTTTTTCAAACTCCTGTCTTAAAGACTGGACGATCTCATTCTCATCACCGTACACGGCATCCATCTTGTTTGCTGCAATCACCTGCGGCTTTTCTAAAAGTTTCGGATCATATGCCTCTAACTCTTTCATGATAGCACGGATATCTGCAATTGGATCACGTCCTTCCGTTCCAGCTGCATCGACCACATGGATCATAACTTTTGTACGCTCAATATGGCGTAAAAACTCAAGTCCAAGTCCGACACCTTCAGACGCACCTTCAATAAGTCCTGGAATATCTGCGATGACAAATCCCTTTGCACCGTCTAAGTCTACAACTCCAAGATTTGGCTGCAGGGTTGTAAAATGGTAATTCGCGATCTTCGGCTGTGCATTGGTGACTCTTGACAATAACGTTGATTTTCCGACATTTGGAAATCCGACCAGCCCGACATCTGCGATTACCTTTAACTCTAGCTTTACTTCAAGTTCGATCGCATCTCCACCAGGCTGCGCATATTTCGGTGCCTGCATGGTAGAAGTTGCAAAATGCTGGTTTCCAAGACCGCCACGGCCACCTTTTAAAATTACCTGCCTGCGGTTATCGCCGGACATATCAGCGATCACTTTTCCGGATTCTGCATCTTTAATTACAGTTCCAGCAGGAACCTTTAAGATCAGATCCTCCCCATTCTTACCATGGCAGTTACGTTTTCCGCCCTCTTCTCCAGGCTGTGCGGCAAATTTTCTTCTGTGACGGTAATCAGTAAGTGTATTTAATCCGTCGTCAACCACGAATACAATATCACCGCCGCGTCCGCCGTCTCCGCCATCCGGACCACCATCCGGTACATATTTTTCCCTGCGGAAACTAACATGACCGTCTCCGCCTTTTCCTGATTTTATAATAATTGTTGCTCTGTCTGCAAACATATTTTTCTACCTCAAATTTAACAAAAACATATACATAAAGCCGTTATCATCATAACCTCTGGTACATGTAAATTATCTGTCACATTCTTAATACAAATAGAACCCGGCTATTACATCCATCTGCGATGGATGTGCCATCTGTGATGGGTGTTCATAGTCGGGTCCACAGTACATTTTATTCAGCTACTGGATAAACGGAAGCCTGTTTTTTATCTCTTCCTTTTCTTTCGAATCTTAAAATACCATCTGTTAAAGCAAATAATGTATCATCTCCACCGATACCTACATTAACACCTGGATGAATCTTTGTTCCACGCTGTCTGTATAAAATGTTTCCAGCTTTTACAAACTGTCCGTCTGCTCTTTTTGCTCCTAATCTCTTAGATTCGGAATCACGACCGTTCTTTGTAGAACCAACTCCCTTTTTATGAGCAAAAAACTGAAGGTTCATATTTAACATGTCTTACACCTCCCTGAATTTTAGAATGATATAATCATTTCCATAAGTGTTTTGTATTCCCTGCAAACCTAAAACCAATGACCTCATAAGTAGATCGGCATCATGTCCTGCCGGGGAAGAAAACGATAAGCTTATCTTTCCTGTCTCCTCATCCGAATCAGTAGAAAAGGCATCTTTCGTATATAAGCCGAGACTGTTTACCGTATTGATGACCAATGCGGAAATCCCTGCACACACAATATCTTCGCCTTCCTCTGCATATCCGGCATGTCCAAGACATTCAAAGCCTAAAAACTCGTTGTCACGGTTTCTGAAAATCGTTATCTTTGTCATAACAACTTTCCCTGTCGATTACGCGTTGATCTTTTCAATCTTAACCTGTGTAAACGCCTGTCTGTGACCGTTTTTCTTGTGATAGCCAGTCTTTCTCTTGTACTTGTAAACGATAACTTTTTTACCTCTGCCCTCTTTTACGACAGAAGCCTCAACAGAAGCGTTTGCTACATCAGAGCCAACTTTGATACCGTTGTCAGATACAGCTAAAACCTGATCAAAAGTTACTTTCTCACCAGCTTCTTTTCCGAGCTTTTCAATGGTAATGATATCGCCTTCGGATACTTTGTACTGTTTACCACCTGTTGCTATAATTGCGTACATATGGCACCTCCTATTATCATTACTCGCCAGTTATGGTGCCTTCTATCTGGTTTTAATACAGAATAGACGGACTTTTAGACCTCACTGTGCGGCATACTTCGTTACTTTAGCATATTTTTTTTATTACGTCAACTGTTTTTTTCATATTTCAAAAATATTTTTAAATAAAAGCAAAATATATTAAAACTAATGCTCCAAGCACAATCCTGTACCAGCCAAATACTTTAAAGTCATGTTTTCTGATATAGGACATCAGGAAACGGATCACAATAATTGAAACAAGGAATGCCACCACTGTTCCAACTCCTAAAATGATAAACTCTGCTCCAGTAAATGCGAATCCGAACTTTAAGAGTTTTAACAGACTCATGCCAAGCATAACCGGAACTGCAAGATAAAATGTAAATTCTGCAACGGCAACACGTGAAACACCGATGATCAGTCCACCGATGATCGTTGCACCGGAACGAGAAGTTCCCGGAATTATGGAAAGCACCTGAAATAATCCGATCATAAACGCTGTCTGATAAGAAATATCAGCCAGTGTCTTTATCTTCGGTTCTCTTGTCTTATTCCAGTTTTCGATCAGAATAAAAGCTACACCATAAAAGATCAGTGCAATGGCAATTACGACCGGAGTATGAAGATGTGCTTCAATATAATCATCAAATAAAATCGTAACAGCCGCTCCCGGAATGCATGCTACAACTACCTTAAACCATAAAGAAAATATATCTTTTCTTATTACCGGCTTTGTTTTATCTTTAAACTGAAACGGAAACATCCGGTTCCAATAAAGAACAACGACTGCAAGGATCGCACCGAGCTGGATAATAATAAAAAACATTTCTTTGAAAGAATCGCTTGCGTTTAACTGCAGAAATTCATCAACTAAAAGCATATGTCCGGTGCTGCTGATCGGCAGCCATTCTGTAATTCCCTCCACGATTCCAAGAAAAATTACTTTTAAAATCTCAATAAAACTTAAATCCATTTTACACTCCATTCCTGTCAGGATAAACTCTCCCGCAATGATTTTTTTATTTTTTTTCTGGTAACCTCTACCAGACCGAGTTTTGTCATCTCGACAATCTGCGTTGGTACCGGATCTTTTTTCAATGCCGCTCCAAAAGCATTCAAAAGTTCCATTTCTGCCTTCTTTGATTCCAGATTAATAAAATCAACGATCACAATTCCCGAAATATTGCGGAGCCTTATCTGCCGTGCAATTTCTTCTGCAGCTTCTATATTCACTTTAAGGAAATTTTCCTGCATTTCTTTTTTTGCAATATTCTTTCCGGTGTTTACATCGATCACCGTCAATGCTTCTGTCGGCTGGATGACAAGGTACGCTCCAGACTTTAGCCATACCCGCTCCCTCAATGCATCATGAAGCTGCGAAGCAATTCCACTAAGGGCAGCTAACGAAATCATTTCGTCATTATAATAACGGATTTTTAATCCATGCCCGGTAAGTACTTCATCTACTCTCGATTTAATACTGCCTCCGGTCACAAGCTGCTCTGTGCCAATGCCATACATGCCACAGATTGATTCATAAATTGTCCGGTCATCTGTCACAACTTCTTCCAGATCTGTTTCATAAAGCCCGTTTAACATCTTCTTCCACGGCTGATCCTCTTTATGAACAAGAGAATAGCAGTTTAAATGTTTTGAACCTGAAATACTTCTTTCGACCTCTTTTTCAAGCTGAATTAATTCAAAAAGCAGTTCATCTTTTGATGCCTGCGCTGCATTCGTACGGATGATCACACCACATTTTAACTGATCTTCCTTTGGCAGAAAACTTTTCACAGTGTTTAACAGTTCTTCTCTTTTTTCATTTCCAAGTTTAGAAGAGACACCGATCTTTCGTTTTCCAGTCGTAAGGATCACATATTTTCCAGTGAAAGTAAGGTTTGTGCTTACGGAAGGATCCTTTGTCTTTAACGCTTCTTTTACTACCTGGACAAGAAGTTCATCTCCTGCACATATCGCCTTTTTTTCGGACTGCTTCTTGGTAAAAACCGGATTTTTCAATTCCTGTAACGGAAGATAACAGTTTTGTCCCGGAGCAATACGGACAAATGCGGCATTCAGATTCTTTACAACATTTTCCACCCTGCCGATATAAATATTTCCAAGTAAAGACGTCCCTGTCAGAGATTCCGGCACCACTTCTATTAATTTTTTCCTGTCATCACAGAGAGCTGCAATGCGGTATTCTTTTTTTTCTATTTCTGTCGTTGTAATGATAAAACGGTTCATCGGATCACTTCACCCATTTTTCCAAGGGAGATAAATCCATCACCTGCAGGATCTATTGCATACACATCCCTGCGGTGAATCTGGATCGCATTCTGGTCATAAGTATAACCCATCGCCTGAAACATTGCTTCAAGTACAAGTTCCGGTTTTAAGTTATCAGTACTTCCGGTGGATACCTTTAAATAAAACACTGGTCTGCCTTCTCTTTCTGATACGTCAAATGCATATACAAGCTGCTTTAAGTCCATGACTTTCTCGCTCTTTTTTGTCTGTTTCGTGACCAGAAATTCTTCTTTTTCTGTAAAATATCTGCGGATACCATCTGCAAAAGCAGGAACATCTGCAGCCGGTTCATAACCATCTTTAAAGTAAAGGTCATAATCTGCAGCAGCTACCATGGACATTGCTGTTTTGGCGTTGTCCGGCAGTTTTACATATTCAGTAACTTCCACACCTTCCACCATAGTATCGTTCAGCGCCTTGATCGATGCTTCACTTGATCTGGTAGAATTTACTTCAATATCAAGATACTCCCCATCACTGGTGATTCCGACACCAAGCGGTGCCGCAAAAGACATGATCTGGTGCGGGGAAAAACCTTCTGAATAACAGATATCAATTTCTGCCCTGCGCATTGCTTTCTGAAAATAACGCATAATATCCAGATGTCCGATAAAACGCATTACTCCGTATTTACGGAATTTAATCCTTATTTTTATCATAATGTCAACCTTACATTAACCCTTTCTTCTTTTACATTAAGTATCTCATGTAAAACATTAAGTATCTGTTCTTAACGCTCTGCCATACAAACTCCAGTTTTAAACCGGGCTGCACCACATCCGGAACAGCGCATCCTGCAGTTTGGAGTTACATTCTCTCCCATAGCATTTTGCCATTCACGTTTTAAGAATTCTTTTGTCACACCCGTATCAATAAAATCCCATGGAAATACTTCGTCGAGGGAACGTTCTCTCTTGGTGTAAAAGTCCATATCTACACCGCATTCATCAAATGCATCTAACCATCTCTGATAATCAAAATATTCGGACCACGCGTCAAATATGCCGTCATGCTCATAAACAGTACGGATCACACTTCCAACTTTACGGTCACCACGTGCTAATACACCCTCTAATACTGTCACGTCTGCTTCATGCCAGTTATATTTGATACTTTTACGGTTTAACTGTTCCTTTACCGTATCATTTACAACCTTCGCACGTGCAATATAATCTTCCGGATCATGCATGGATGCCCACTGGAACGGCGTAAAAGGCTTTGGCACGAAAAATGATGTTGAAATTGTGATCTGGCATTTACCATTCCGCCTGTCCTTCGGGATCTCATAATACCGCACCGCAATATCATTTGCCAGTTCCGGTATTGCTTTCATGTCTTCTTCTGTTTCTGTCGGAAGTCCTAACATAAAGTAAAGTTTTACCTTATTCCAGCCACCCTCGAATGCCATACCGGCACCTTCTAAGATAACCTCTTTTGTAAGTCCTTTATTGATAACATCTCTAAGCCGCTGGGAACCAGCTTCCGGGGCAAATGTCAGGCTGCTTTTTTTGATATCCTGTACTTTTCCCATAACATCTAATGAAAATGCGTCGATACGCAAAGATGGAAGTGAAATATTAACTCCCTTTCCTTTAAATTCTTCAATCAGAAATGTAACAAGTTCCTGCAGCTGTGAATAATCAGAGGAACTTAAAGAACTTAAAGAAATCTCTTCATGTCCGGTTGACTTTAACATCTTGTACGCAAGTTTCTTTAAACGTTCCACATCCTTTTCACGTGTCGGACGGTAAACCATACCAGCCTGACAGAAACGGCAGCCACGGATACATCCCCTTTGGATTTCAAGAACAACACGATCCTGTGTTGCCTTGATAAACGGTACGATCGGTTTTTCCGGGTAAACAGCCTGTGTCATATCGGTAACGATCTGCTTTGTGACTGTATGCGGTATATCCTCAAAAATCGGTTCAAATTCTGCGATCGTGCCATCTTCCTTATAACTTACTTCATATAAAGATGGTACATAAATACCAGGAATCTTTGCCGCCTCATGTAAAAACTCTTTGCGCGAAGCACCGCTCTGTTTCTTTTTTTTGTACAGATCAAGCAGTGTGTCATAGGAAACCTCTCCTTCTCCCATATAAAACAGATCAAAAAATTCTGCGATCGGTTCAGGATTATAAGTACATGGACCTCCACCGATCACGATCGGATCATCCTCTGTACGGTCTGCCGCCTCAATCGGGATCTGACTTAAATCTAAGATCTGTAAAATATTGGTATAGCACATTTCATACTGGATCGTGATTCCTAAGAAATCCGCATTTTTAACCGGCTGCTGTGATTCTAAGGAAAACAGTGGAATCTTCTCATCCTTTAAAATTTTATGCAGATCCGGCCACGGAGAATATACACGCTCACACCAGACATCCTCCCTTTTATTTAACATATCATATAAGATCTGGATACCAAGGTGTGACATTCCTATCTCGTAAACATCTGGAAAGCACATCACGAACCGGATATCAACCGCATCTTTATCTTTTATCACACTATTTAATTCGTTACCTATATAGCGTGCTGGTTTGTCGATCTTCATCAGTATCTCATCGGATAAAGCTAATTTTGTCATTTAAAAAAATCCTTTCTCTTTTCTCTCTTGCGCTCAATGTATCATAACATAATTTTTGAGATTTGTATAATAATGATTATCACAGATCATTTCTGTGACCGTCTGTGTGCTGTAACCACAAATATCCGTATGTGTATACATACAGGCTAAAAAAACTGCAAAAATGCATAAAGAAAGAAAAATACGCAGTTTTAGTGCAGCTGCAAATCCCATTTCCGGTGCAGAATACTCTGATTCTCCTGTCCGCCTTTTTTGCATGCCGTTTTCCTCATAAAAAGAGTCACGGATATTCTGCACATATTCCCTTCGTCTGTCTATTATTTGTCTGTCCATAAAAATCTCCATTCTTGCGTGTGAAAAATGTATTTTTCACACTATCCTCATTTCCAAGCCAGTCTGTCTGTATATAATTATATTACATACAAATGTTTTATATGCGGTATTAGTTTACCATAAAAATATTATGTATACTTATCGTTTTATTTTTTTCTTTCTTGAAAATGGGATCTGAAGCCATTTCAGTAATGTATTATCAAGGATCATTGCACCGAATGCCGAAATAAAAAGTGTCAGGACCATCATAACGATACAGCCACCTGCAATGCCACCGCTCAATACATCAACATGTAGCTTCTGCTTTACCACAAAATGAAGTACACCCCAGTGGATCAGTAAAATAGAATAACTGTACCGGCTGATCCACTGCACAAAAAAACTGTTTTTTGTTTTCTGAACTGCAAGTCTTTTTACCAATATAAAAATAGCTGCTGAAAATGCCATCATTGTCGGTGAATTCTGATAGATATAATCTACATAATTATTTCCGTTCCAGATCCACATACATGTTTCCAAAAAAGCAAGGAAGCCCGCCATCAAAAAAACATTTTCCATTTTTCTGCTGCATTTTTCGGCAAGAAAATATCCAAACAAAAAAGTTCCCGCAAAAGAATCTACAACGATTCCAAACACAGATTTTACCCCAAACAAGGGCAGATAAGTATCCAGCGTGCAGATGATAAATATTACTCCGATCACACCCGACAACACATTATCCGGTATATTGTGTACGATATACCGGATAAACGGTGTCAACACATACAACCAGATAATTACATAAACAAGCCAGAAATGCGGTGCCTCCACCGGGGCACCTGTTAAGATCCGTTTTAACATCAGAAACCAGTGGTCTGGTTTCAGCCAGTCAATCCCCTCTTTTGCAACAACATAGAGGATATAATAGACAACCAGAGGTATCGCTACTTTCGTGAAACGTTTTCGAAAAAAAATACCGGCCGGCTCATTTTTTACCGGAAGCAGCAACGCTCCGCTTAACATTACAAAAAGCAGATTACAGGATAAAAGAATATAATTAAAGATGGTAAGCACCCGAAATGCGATACTTCCGTATTCTGTCATGGACGCAGCAAGTGAAACTGTATGTACCCCGATCACAAATACGGTTGCTATGACACGCAGATCATCAATGTAGATCTTACGATTTTTTATATTCTTATTTCCAATAAATATTTGTTTTATTTTTTCCAGCATAGGATTCTCCCTTTTGCGGCTTTTATGTGATTATGGATTTTCCCTATTACCCAAAAAAACTTTGCCGTACTTTTCAGTATAGCAAAGTTTTTCTATTCCCTCAACCGTTGAATATGTAATTATTATCTCTGGGAAAGTTCCTGAGTAATCTCCTCCCAGGTAACTCCTTTTTCTGCCATTAAAACCATCATGTGATACATAAAATCAGATATCTCGTATTTGATATCTTCCGAATCCGGATTTTTAGCGACAATGATGATCTCTGATGCTTCCTCTCCGATTTTCTTTAAGATCTTATCAAGTCCTTTATCAAACAGATAGTTGGTATAAGAACCTTCTTTTGGATTTGCCTTACGGTCTAAAATGATTGCATAAACATCTTCTAATACCTTAAGCGGATTCTTCTCCATGTATTCTTTTTTAACGATCTCGTTAAAGAAACAGGAACCATTTCCGGTATGACATGCCGCACCGATCTGTGATACTTTTGCTAAAATTGTGTCATAATCGCAGTCAGCAGTCAATGACTTTACATACTGGATATGACCCGATGTCATTCCTTTGATCCATAATTCCTGACGGCTTCTGCTGTAATAGGTCATCTTTCCAATATTAATCGTCGTCTCAAATGCCTCTTCATTCATATATGCAAGCATCAATACTTCATCTGTACGATAATCCTGCACGATAACCGGAACCATACCATCTGAATTTTTCTTTAAATCTGCCCATTTTAATGCAGGTTCAAAGTTGTCCATCTTAATTCCACCTGCGGAAAGCTGGGACTTTATTTCCATGATATCTGTTTCCGGATCATTGATAAAAGAACCGGCGATTCCACGCACATTTTCCCGTTTTAATGTCTCAATAATTTTTTCGTAATCACATTCCTCAAAATATACGACATAAGGAACATCCGTAATATTTTCGATCGCAGTCAGAACACCGGTATTTAAAACCAGAAGCTCATGAAAATGCTCCTGCATTTCCTCCTGATGTTTAAAAACAAAATCAACATTTGCTACTGATACGAGGATGCGTTCTTTTCCAAAACGATCGCTTGCCTCTCTTGCGATATCCATACTGTTAGATTTCGCACCGTTTACAATAACCTGCAGACATCCGGCATAAATAAACTTCTTAACATCTTCAAAACGGCTGATATTCCCGCCGGCACAGACTTTGATCTCAACATTACGATTGATGTTTTTGATCGTTTGAATATTTTTTTCATGTTCTTCATCATCCTCCGATAGATCAAAGATAATGATCTTATCAATACCACTGTCATTATAAAGACGTGCAAGACTGATCACATCCCATCCCATCGGTTCAAAATTATCCATACCTTTTACAGCCTGTCCATTTTTCAGATAAATGGTGGCGACAATGTTTTTATGTTCCATATTATAAAACTCTCCATTCCTGCATTTTCCTGATAAGCGATATACTTTTCTCTTTCATTGATCACAGATTCATTTCTGCAGGAATTGTCAAGTCTCCTACAGACTGCCTTTTGTGGACAGCACATCTGTGATACGCGGGTCATAACCGGTTGCTTCATCTAAAGCTCTCGCAAAAGCTTTAAACATTGCTTCGATCATATGATGATTATTGCCTCCTGACAGTACACGGATATGCAGATTCATACCCGCCGCATAAGAAACGGCATAGAAAAATTCTTTTACCATTTCCGTATCCATATACCCCACCCGTTCTACGGTAAATTCACCGTCAAAAACAAGATACGGTCTGCCGGAAAGATCCACGGCACAAAGCACTAAAGTTTCATCCATCGGCAAAATACAGCTTCCAAAACGTTTGATGCCTTTTTTATTTTTTAGTGCTTTACGGATCGCATTGCCAAGCACGATTCCGGTATCCTCGATCGTATGATGGCAGTCTACCGCAAGATCCCCTTCTACTTTAACATCAAGATCAAAGAAACCATGTCTTGCAAAGCCATCAAGCATATGATCAAAAAAGCCGATTCCGGTATCAATATCTGCTTTACCGGTTCCATCTATGTTCAGATTGATCTTTATATCTGTCTCTTTTGTTTTTCGTATGTACTCTGCTGTTCTTTCCATTTTATCACATTCCTCTCTAGTCTTCAAACCGTACCCGGATTGAATTTGCATGTGCAGTTAACTGCTCACATTCAGCAAACTGTACGATATCTTTATAGATCGGTTCAAGTGCCTCCCTTGAATAAGAGATAATACTTGATTTTTTGATAAAATCATCCACACTAAGCGGCGAGAAAAATTTTGCTGTTCCGTTGGTCGGCAGCACATGATTTGGTCCGGCAAAATAATCACCAAGCGGTTCACTTGAATATTCTCCGACAAAGATTGCTCCTGCATTGCGGATCTTTGTCATTGTCTCAAACGGATTCTTTGTAACAAGTTCAAGATGTTCCGATGCGATCTCATTTACCGTTGCAATGGCTTCATCCATATTTTCTGCTACCAGAATATATCCATAATTATCTAAGGATTTCTGAATGATCTCTTTTCTGGATAACTGCGCCACAAAGCCTTCCACTTCTTTTGATACCTGCTCAGCCAAGGTTCTGCTTGTTGTGACAAGGATCGCAGAAGCCATTTCGTCATGTTCCGCCTGTGAGAGAAGATCTGCCGCAACAAATCGCGGATTTGCTGTCTCATCTGCCAATACCATGATCTCACTCGGTCCTGCGATAGAATCAATACTTACAAAACCAAATACGGCTTTTTTTGCAAGTGCCACGTAAATATTACCAGGACCTACGATCTTGTCTACTTTCGGAATACTTTCCGTACCAAATGCCAGCGCTGCGATTGCCTGTGCCCCACCGACTTTATAAATAGCATCCACACCTGCCTCTTTTGCAGCGACCAAAGTTGCCGGATTGACTTTTCCGTCTTTTCCAGGCGGCGTTGTCATAACGATTTTCTTTACACCTGCAACTTTCGCCGGAACGATATTCATAAGCACAGAAGACGGATAAACCGCCTTTCCCCCCGGTACATAGACACCGACTTTCTCTAAAGCTGTCACTTTCTGACCTAAAATAATTCCGGATTCCTCAGAGTCAAACCAGGAATACTGGCGCTGCTTCTCATGATATTTACGGATATTTACCAATGCTTTACGGATCACTGCAAGCAATTTTTCATCAACTTTCTCATATGCCTCTTTGATCTCGCCCTCTGTGACCAGAATATTTTCTGCGTTAATGTCAGCTCCGTCAAAACGCTTTGTGTAATCAAAAATCGCTGCATCACGGTTCGCTCTCACATTTTCTATGATCTCATTTACTCTGCCTTCAAATTCACCATAAGAATTCGGACTTCTTTTTAAAAGATTTTCCAATATATTTGTTCTTGCTTCTTCTGTCAGTTCTATAATACGCATACTTCTCCTCCATTCCAGAATATCTGCTGCATCTCTTTTATTTCAGATACACTACAGCAGACATTTTATATTATTTAATTACGGTCTTTAAATCAGAAATCAGTTTTGTAATACGCTCATTCTCCATCTTCATGCTCACCTGATTAACTACCATGCGGGCAGAAAGCGGACAGACCTCCTCAAGCACTGACAAACCATTCTCACGCAGTGTTGAACCTGTCTCTACGATATCACAGATAACCTCCGACAATCCAACGATCGGTGCTAATTCGATTGATCCATTCAGTTTGATGATCTCAACTGTCTGGTGTTTCTTATTATAAAAATAATCTTTTGCAATACGAGGATATTTGGTCGCAACACGGATCAGTTCGTGGTGGTTTAACAGTTCTTTGGCGCTTTCCGGTCCGCAGATACACATGCGGCATTTTCCAAATCCAAGATCTAATACCTCATAAATATTTCTGCCTTCCTCTAAGATCGTATCCTTTCCTACGATACCGATATCCGCAGCACCGTATTCCACGTAAGTCGGCACATCCGGTCCCTTTGCAAGGAAAAAACGAAGTTTTAACTCTTCGTTGACGAAAATCAGCTTTCTGGTATCTTTATCCTTCATCTCCTCACAGGTGATCCCGATCTGTTCAAACATCTCTAAGGTTTTCTTTGCAAGTCTGCCCTTTCCAAGTGCAAAGGTTAAATATCTCATATCTTCCATCGTATCTGTCTCCTTACATAAATGTCACATTTACACAATGATTCTGTTCTGCGTAGGCACGATAATCTTCTTCGGTTTTTGAGATATCTCTTGCCATAAGCTCCACATTGCTGCCGCACTTACGCAGCTCCATTGCCTTTTTGACTGCCTCACTGCGCATTTCCTGTCCATAAATAATAAGTTCATTCTGATACTGCACCGGAATCTCAATCTTTTGTCTCGAAAGTGCTGCCATCAACTGGTCAATAACGATCGCAAAACCGATAGATGCAGATTCTTTTCCGAAATAAGTCAGAAGTTCATCATAACGGCCGCCTTTTACGATCGGTTCACCACTTCCAAACGTGTATCCCGCAAAAATGATACCTGTATAGTACTGGTAATTGCTTACGATCCCTAATTCCACGGAAACATATTTATCAATTCCATAAATCTTTAAAACCTGATGTAATTCTTCCAGACGTTCGATTGCATTCAAAATACGGGGATATGCATCGGCATATTTCTTAGCTGTCTGCAGTTCATCTGCACCGGTATAGAGATTACCAAGCATTCCAAACAATGCTTTTAAATCATCGTTTAAGTTCAGGGTCTCTGCAAACTCAGTTACGCCGAAATAATTTTTATTGGAAATAAGATCATGAAGTTCTTCTTCCTGTTCCTCATTCAGACCTGCCGCATCTGTTAAGCCGCGGAAAAATTCTGCATGACCGACAGAAAGCTGAAACTCTTTCAGACCGGCTTTTTTTAAACAGTCAATTACCATGGCAATGATCTCTGCATCTGCATCTACCGTAGAATCCCCTAAAAGTTCTGCACCAAGCTGTGTGCTTTCCTTTAATCTGCCCTGATAACTGTTGTTATTCAAAAATGTATTGCCCATATAACACAGGCGGATCGGCATGTTCTCCTCACCGAAATACATTGCAGCACAGCGTGCGATAGAAGGTGTAATATCCGGACGAAGTACTAACGTATTTCCTTCCCGGTCAAAAAACTTATACAGATCCTTCGAAGGTGTTGTTCCGATCTCTCTGCCAAATGTGTCAAAAAACTCAAATGTCGGTGTCTGAATCGGATGATAACCATATTGTTTCTGCACTTTTAATAATTCATCCTGTAAAATCAGCTTCTTCTCGCATTCGTCATTGTAAATGTCCCTGACACCCTCAGGTGTATGTAATAACTGTCTTTTCATCGCATCTCCATTCCGGGACGTTCTATAACAGGTGCCTCTGTTTTCTATCGTCCCTGCACACATTTTTCTTTCACTTTAGCGTGCTACCTTGTTACCATATGAAACTGTTGTTTATTATATTGGAAAACAAATGGAATGTCAATCCCTTGCCAGTAAATCTTTTTGCAGGGTATCCAGATAGGGAACCAGAACTGCTTTTCCTTTTGGGAGAAAATAATCAGGCTCTAATTCTTCATACCGGAAACTTTTTCTTCCACCCTCTTTGGCTCGGTTCCAGAATTCTAACAGCTTTACAAGACGCAGATAATAAAATTCATCCCTTGCGGTAAAACTGATCAGGAAAAATGAAATTCCTCCCTGTTTTTCATAATTTTCCATAAATGTCACCTGATGTTCATGAATATTCTGAAGAGGAAATGTATCCGTTGCACATTCTTTTGCATCAAAGCAGACCGGAATCCCCTGTACAGCACCAATGTAATCAACCGTACTTTTCTGGTCAAAATATGCCAGGGTGATATGTCTGGTTTCCTTGTCAATGTTGATCGGTGTGATCGGCGTTGGCACTTTCTGGATCAGTGCAAGTCCGTTTGCCAGATAGGTTTCATTGGTACGGTTGATAAATTCTTCTAAGGTAGAACCGCGGAGTCCTCTTGAGTTCCAGGTTGCCATGATAATACTCCATTTCTGCCCATCTTTTGGGCATTCTGCTTTTACATGCAGGTTTTGCATGCAGCTACAAATGATCTACAAGATTTTTTATGATTGATTTTCAATTATTTTCCATGCCCGTTCAAACTCACTGCCACATGGTGCCGTGATCTCTTTTCCATCCTCAAATACAAAACGACTCGCATGGAGAAGCTGGGATGTTATATTCGCATTTTTCTTAAAATATGCGTTAACATTAGAATTTCCATATTTATAATCTCCGATGATCGGATGCCCGGTTGATGCAAGATGCGCACGGACCTGATGCGACCGTCCGGTCATCAGATGTACTTCAAGTTCAGTATAACCACCCCTGCAGCGTATCGGGCGGTACTCCGTTTCGATTGGAAGCCATTCCCCCACAGAAGGCTTTGTTTTTCGGATCAAAACCTGATTTTCCGTTTCATCTTTTTGCAGATATCCTTTCAGATAAGAAGATTCTTTTACCGTTCCCCTTACGATACAACGGTAATATTTCTGTACAGTACGCTCTTTTAGGGCTTTTGCCATATTCTGAAGTCCCTTTAAGGTTTTTCCGGCAGCCAGCAGTCCTGACGTATTACGGTCAAGTCGGTTACAGATGGACGGACGGAATGTCCGGAATGAACTTTCTGTCAGTTCTCCCTTAGCGATCAGATATGCAAGAATATATTCATTTGCCGAAATATCCGCCGGTTTTGCTTTTTGTGAAAGCATCCCCGTTGGTTTATTGATAAAAATAATATCTTTGTCTTCATAAACAACCTGAAGTTTACGTTTTCCTGACGTAAATTCCTTCGAAAGTACATTAAGTGCCTCATATTCCGGGTTAGATGTTGTACTTCCACTGAATTTTTCGAAGGTTTCATCTGAGAAAAACAGTTTTACATCATCATCTTTATTGAGTTTTTCCGTTCCATCTGCCTTTTTCCCATTTAAAGTAATGTTCTTTTTCCGGAGCATTTTGTATATAAAGCTGCCCGGCGCATTGCCAAGCAGCTTTTTTAAATATTTATCGAAACGCTGTCCCGCTTCGTTGTCATTAATTTTAAATTCACGCATTGATTTTTCTTTCTATTTCTTTTTATGAATATTGCGGATCGTCTTTTTCTTCTTTGCACCGGTACTCTGTCTGGCTCTGTTTCCGGCTGTAGCCGTCCGTCTGTCGTTTTTTGCACCATTCCTGCGGAAAGTATTTTCTCCCTGATGTTCTCTTCGCGGACGGATCAGGCAATGTTTATCATATCCGATCAGATCAGTTCTTCCGGCTTTTGTGAGAGCTTCAACCACCAGATCATAATTTTTCGGATTCCGGTACTGGATCAGGGCTCTCTGCATTGCCTTCTCGTGCGGATTGACGGCAACATAAACCGGCTCCATCGTGCGCGGATCTAATCCCGTATAGTACATACAGGTCGAAATTGTTGAAGGCGTCGGATAAAAATCCTGCACCTGTTCCGGCATATACCCAAGATCCCGTAAAAATTCAGCCAGCTCTACTGCTTCTTTTAAAGTAGAACCCGGATGGGAGGACATCAGGTACGGAACCAGATACTGTTTTTTACCCAGTTTTTCATTCATGTCCTTATATGCCTTCACAAATTTCTTGTAGACCTCAACACTCGGTTTTCCCATCTTCTCTAATACAGCATTCGATATATGTTCCGGTGCAACCTTAAGCTGACCGCTGACGTGATGTTCACAGAGTTCACGTAAAAAAGTACGGTCTTCATCATAGATCAGATAATCAAACCGGATACCTGAACGAATAAAAACTTTTTTTACATTTGGAAGCTGTCTTAACTTCCGAAGCAGGGAAAGATAATCTTTGTGGTCTACTTTCAGATTTTTGCACGGCTGCGGAAACAGACACTGCTTATGAGGACAGACACCTTTGGTGAGCTGCTTGTCACATGCCGGTGCACGGAAATTTGCCGTTGGTCCTCCTACATCATGAATGTATCCTTTAAAGTCCGGCTCCCAGACGATCTGGTTTGCCTCCGCTAAAATGGATTCATGGCTCCTGGTTTGAATAATGCGTCCCTGATGGAATGTCAATGCACAGAAACTGCATCCACCATAACAGCCACGGTTGCTGACTAAAGAAAACTTTACTTCTTCAATCGCAGGTACCCCTCCTGCTTCCTCGTAAGACGGATGGTATGTTCTCATATAAGGAAGCGAATATACCTGATCCATCTCACTCTGTGTCAGAGGTTTTGATGGCGGATTCTGTACCACAAACATTTTGCCGTCATAAGTTTCGAACAGACGTTTTGCCACAAACGGGTCTGTATTGCTGTACTGTACATAAAAACTCTTTGCATATTCTTTTTTGTCCGCAAGCAGTGCTTCATAATGAGGCAGTTCGATCGCATCATAGATGTCTTCACGTTTTCTGGTCTTATATACAGTACCATCAATAAATGTAATATCTTTAATGTCAAGACCACTGTCTAGGGCATCTGCAATTTCTATGATACTGTGTTCACCCATACCATAGGAAATGATGTCTGCGCCGGAATCTAAAAGAATTGAACGTTTTAATTTATTCGACCAGTAATCATAATGTGCAAGCCTTCTTAAACTCGCCTCAATCCCACCAATGATGATCGGTTTATGTTTATAGGTCTGCCGGATCAGATTACAATAGACGATTGTTGCATAATCCGGACGTTTTCCCATTACTCCTCCCGGTGTGAAGGCATCATTCTGTCTTCTCTTTTTCGAAACAGAATAATGATTTACCATGGAATCCATATTTCCCGCGGAAACAAGAAATCCAAGCCGGGGTTCACCTAAAATATTGATGGATTCTTTATCATGCCAGTCAGGCTGCGCAATAATTCCGACTTTATAGCCATGCGCCTCTAATAAACGCGATATGATCGCATGTCCAAATGACGGATGATCCACATAAGCATCACCACACACATAAACAAAATCAAGCTGGTCTATGCCGGCTTCTCTCATGTCCTCTTTGCTGATTGGTAAAAAACCGTTTTTCATGTTAATCCTCATTTCTGTATGTTACGTTACAGGCAATTTAAATATCCGATATACCTCTGCCTGTTTTGTCTTTTTTTCTTATCTTACATTACGCAGCCGCTGTAATTCCGGTTCTGTCAATGGACGATATTCACCGGGCGCAAGATCATCCGGCAGAACAAGTGTACCCATTTCCACACGTTTCAGATAAGTAACCTTCTTCCCGACCGCCTCAAACATCCGTTTGACCTGATGAAACTTCCCTTCTGTAATTGTTAACCTGATCTTTGAATTGTCACCCTGATGCAGAATTTCCAGAAGTGCCGGTTTTGTAGGCTTCTCCTCTCCTATGTAAACTCCATTTTCAAAAAGGTTAACATCTTCTTCTGTGACCAGACCGTCAATTTCTGCATAGTAAACCTTCGAAACATGCTTCGTTGGACTAAGCAGATCATGCGCTAATACTCCATCATTTGTGATAAGCAGCAATCCTTCAGTATCAATATCAAGTCTTCCTACCGGAAAAAGATCATGCCTGGCAGTGTCAGTCAGATAGTCCATAACTGTCCGGTGCAGATTATCTTCTGTTGCACTCACACAGCCAGCCGGTTTATGGAATAGATAATATTCATACTCTGTATACGTGAGTGGGTTTCCGCGATAACATATCGTATCATTTTTTTCATCCACCTTTTGCTCCGGTTTCTTTATCACTTCCCCATTTACGGTGACAAGACCGGAACGGATATATTTTTTTACTTCACTTCTGCTCCCTGTTCCAAGTTCGGTCAGCAATTTATCCAGCCGCATGTTTTCTCCATTCTTTCAGATGCATCTGTATAGATCAGCTCTTATTTTCTGTATTTGTGTTATGTTCACAATCATATTGCCTGAAAAATTTATAACTTACCTGAGTACGCCGCCCTGTCTTTCCCATAAATAAGATAGCATTGGATATGAATTGACAGAAAACTCCGTTCCATTTTTATCATTCAGATAAATCCCCATATGAAGGTGAACCACAAAATTCCCAGTTGTTCCCTCCACGTCGCTGTAGCCGGTATCTCCCATAAATCCAAGGAATGTCCCAGCCGATATCTGTTCACCGATCTGAAAATCTTTTGCATACTCTTCCAGATGAGCATAATAAAAATATGCTCCGGACGGACTGCGGATTCCGATCCGGTAGCCGCCAAGACGCAGCCAGCCTATATTTTCCACGACACCGTCCGTCATGCTGTAGACCGGATATATTCCGCGCACATTTTCAGATGCCATAATATCGCATCCTTCGTGACCACGGTCACCGCCAAAAGTCCGGCTCTGCATCCAGCTGTTTTCAAAACCGACCGTATCATCCGGTTTTCCCACAATTTTTCCAACCGGGAAACACAAAAGATCACTCCAGGCACATTTGACATATTCCTTTATTTCTGAAAATTCATCACCACGATATTTTTTTGCATCAGAAAGCTGCTCTTTCAATGTCCGAGGATCTGTTATCTGACATTCTGATGCAAAATACATCGTCAGTAATTCACTGAATTTGTCAATATCTGATTCCGCGGCATCAAAAAAGGTATCGCTCTGATCTTTTGTCAGGTTATGATTCCGCAGATTGTCAAATGCCTTTTCATAAGAAAAACAGTTTCTCCTGTGTGCACTCTCTGATATTTCTTCTGTCAAAAGTACCTGAAGCACTGCCATTCCAAGTAAAAACAGGCACTGCCATAATCTGACTTTTTTCATAAGATCAGCCCGGACTCCCTCATTTTATTTGTGATATTAATTTTTACTATTTACATCTCTTTAAAAATTCCACGATCAGTTTCCATACCTTTTCCGTAGAAGAAATGCTGAGACGTTCTTTTGGTGTATGAATATCAAAATTATCCGGTCCAAAAGAAACACAGTCTAAATCTGCGATCTTGCCAGATAAAATACCACACTCAAGTCCCGCATGAATTGCTTCAAATACCGGCTCTTCATGGAACAATTCTTCATATACCGCACTGATTCCCTCACGGATATCTGACTCGGCACGATATTCCCATGCCGGATAATCTCCGCTTACAGAAATCTCACCACCCAAAAACTCAGCTAAGTATTCTAATTTGTCTTTTAATTCTTCTTTTCTGGTAGAAACGCTGCTTCGTACAGAAGCCGTCAGCTCCAGAGCATCTTTGGTCAGTTTCATGATTCCCGTATTTAAAGATGTTTCAACCAGTCCAGGCATTACCATACTCATATGCTGTACACCATTTGGTACATTGCGCAGATAGAATATCACTTTTGTCATGGAAGAATAAGATAATACATCATATTCGCCTGCTCCATTTTCTTTTACTTCAATGCAGACAGCCGGATCTGAAACAGCATATTCTTTTTTAAAGATATTCTCTAATTCCGAAACATAATCCAGAAATTCTGTCTTTTTTTCCTCCGGGATAACAATTTCTGCTTCACTCTCACGTGGGATTGCATTATCTTTTAATCCGCCTGCAAATGAAACAATTGCCATTTCCATACGATCAAAAAGATATTTCAATACGCGTCCCATCAGAATGTTTGCATTTGCATGTTCTTTATCAATCTCACTGCCAGAGTGACCGCCCTCTAAACCGGTTACAGTCAACCCCACACTATATCCCTGCTGTGTCTGCCATGTTACCGGGATCACCGTGTCCACGGTCATGCCTCCGGCACAGCTTGTCAGAAAATGACCTTCCACATCAGAGTCAATATTTAACATCTTGTGGCCTTTTAACATGGAAAGGTCTATAACTTCTGCCCCAAGCATACCGATCTCTTCATCTACCGTGATCACAGCTTCCAGCCTCGGATGTGCGATTTCCGGTGAATCCATGATTGCCAGTATATAGGCAACTGCAATACCATCATCACCGCCTAATGTCGTTCCTCTTGCTTTTAAGAAATCGCCATCCACATAAAGATCAAGACCATCTTTTTCAAAATCAATCTCCACGCCCTTTTCTTTTTCGCAGACCATATCCATATGTCCCTGCATGATGATCGGATCTGCATTTTCATAACCGGCAGATGCCTCCTTTATGATCACAATATTGTTTGCCTCATCCTGGTAATATTCCAATTCATGCTCTTTTGCAAAAGAAACTAGATAATCACTGATCTGTTTGGTGTTTCTTGAGCCATGCGGAATCTCTGCTAATTTTTCAAAATATGCAAATACTTTTTTTGATTCTAACTCTGGTAAATTTAATTTGTTCTTCATAGATGCCTCCTGTTTCTCATATATTCTAATATGAAAAAAAAATTATTATTATTGTATATCCTTATTTTTGTTATTTATATTTTATTTTTCCCCAAAAGCGCAGTAACTGCAGCTGCAAATGGACTCATTCTGTGGTATGAGCGTGTGCTTCCCTCTCTACTGCCATTTGCTATTTTATCCAATATACTGATCTACTCCGGTTTTACGGAATATCTCGTAAAACTCTTTTATCCTTTTCTCCGCCTGATCTTACCAACCAGCAGAAACGGTTCGTTTGTATTACTTTCAGGTTTTCTGTTTGGTTTTCCAATGGGAAGTAAAAACTGCGCTGAAATGTTAAAATGCGGGCAACTGGAATACATAGAAGCAAACATACTGTTTATGGTTACAAACAATATCAGTCCTGTATTTATCAGCGGTTATATCCTCTGTCAGGAGCTCCAGATGCCTTCTCTGATCTTTCTCAGCTATCTGGTGTTATTTCTTCCTCCCATTATTACCGGGAGAATTCTGTTTGCCATCGTACAAAGGAGAAGAAAAACACTTGCCAGGCAAAACAGTAAAAACACCAGCACATACAAAAAGCCAGCATCTGGATCTCAAATAAATTTTAAAATCATAGACGCCGGCATCATGAACGGTTTCGAAACATTAACCAGACTTGGAGGTTATATTATGCTGTTTTCCATGATTTCTTCCATGCTTCAGCTGATTCCATTTCCGGAAATCATAAATCTGATGCTTTGTGGATTTACAGAAATCACAAACGGTATCAAAGCCGTGAGTCAGTCATCTCTCTCACCTGCACACCGCTACACACTTGCCATGGCATTTACCGCCTTCGGCGGGCTCTCCGGTCTGGCACAGACTGGTTCAATGATAAAAGGAACCAGTCTCTCCATCAAAACATATGGAATGTTTAAACTTATCATGACCGTAATTACTGCTGTTCTGGCATGGGCTGCTGTATCTCTTGTGTATCCGGCTGCTGTTCTTCCTGCAGATCTACCGTAGGATTCAACTCGGCACGATTTGTGGTGACAACATCAAGAAATCCCTGCAGAGCACTCATATATGCTTCGCTTCTTGCCTTTGAAGAATCCATTGCATGCGAGATCGTGCTCTCTAAATTCTTTAAAATATCGTCCGTATACTGCATAGCGCCCATACGGATGTTATTGGCATCATTGGTCGCATTGTCTAAGATCTCCTGTGCCTGCTTCGTTGCGATCATGACAACTTCATTTGCCTGTGCATATGCCTGCTGCATAATTTCATGCTCGCTGACAAGTTCATCTGTTTTCACCTGCGCCTGGGCGATGATTGCATCCGCTTTTGCCTGTGCATCTGCTAAGATTGCCTCTTTATTGCTGATAATCTTCTGATATCGCTTGATCTCATCCGGAGTCTTACTACGGAGTTCATTTAATAATTCTTCCATAGTCTCACGGTTTACAATGATCTTAGACGGTGCAAAGGCCTGTGTCTTACAGCCGTCAATATAATCTTCGATCTCATCTATTATCTGTTCAATTCTGCTGGCCATAGTAACCACTCCTTATTTTTTAATCTGATACTTTTCATAAATCCGGTCTATAAAACGTGTCGGCACAAACTTGGATAAATCTCCTCCATAAGATGCAAATTCTTTCACGATCGTAGAACTCAGATAAGAATACTGGAGACTGGTTGTCAGAAAAATCGTCTCTACTTCCGGATTTTCCACATGATTTGTCTGTGCTATCTGCAGCTCATATTCAAAATCGGTCACAGCCCTGAGTCCTCTTACAATGATCGTTGCGTCAATTTCCCTCATATAATCAACTAACAGACCATCAAAACATGTCACTGTAACATTTGGCATGGAATCCGTCATCTCTTTAATCATACTAACACGTTCATCTAAAGAAAACAACGAATTTTTTGCGCTGTTATTAAGTACCCCGACAACAAGTTCGTCCACAATTTTAGCAGATCGTTCTATAATATCTAAATGACCTAATGTCAGCGGATCAAAACTTCCCGGATAAATTGCTTTTTTCATAGGTTCCTCCCATACAGATGGATCACATAATTTTCTCTAGTTGTTTCTGATGATAAATGCATGTTCATTTGTCTTATATGTCTTTAAGCGTTTTAATGTATATCCCATGTCTGACAGATAGTCAAATGACGTATCGAGAGAAGCCTCAACAATGATCATCCCATTTTCTTTTAAAAGTGAGGAGTCTTTCAGGTAAGTTAACACCTCATATTCAAGTTCCTGTTTATATGGAGGATCCATAAAGATGATATCAAACCGGTATTTTCCTTCCATCGCTCTTAAAGCAGATAAAACATCCGAATTATATAATTTCGTTTCTTTTGTGAACTTTGTAAATTGAATATTATCCTCTACACATGCAGCCGCCTTTTTATTATTTTCAACAAAAACCGCATACTGTGCCCCCCTGCTGACTGCCTCAAGTCCCATCTGTCCGCTTCCGGCAAACAGATCTAAAAAATAACATCCCGGAACCTCGTCCTGTATGATATTAAACAAAGTTTCTTTGATACGGTCTGTGGTAGGTCTGGTGTCAAGTCCCTCTACTGTCTTTAAAGGAAGGCTTCTCGCTGTTCCTGCAATAATTCTCATATTACACTCCATTCTTGCCCGTATTCAGGGCATCTCAAGTTTGTGCGCAAGCACAAATCTTGTGTGTAAAAAATCTTTGATTCTTCACACTAATCTCCATTATACTCTTTTTCTATACATTTCTTTAGCAGTAAAAGTGCACTCTCTGCAGCACTTTTTCTTACATCCATGCGGTTACCGGAAAACAAATGACGTTCCGTCACTGTTTTTCCATTCAGATAACAACCGATAAAAACCAGTCCGACCGGGCACTCTTTTGTTCCACCGTCCGGTCCCGCAACGCCTGTCACGGACACGGCAGCCATGGTTCCTGCTGTTTTTGCTGCCGAAGAAGCCATATCTGTTGCTGTCTCACTGCTCACCACGCCATAAGTGTCAATGGTTTCAGGTGCAACATGTATCATTTTTACTTTTGCTTCGTTCGAATATGTCACATAGCCTTCGGTAAAGAATTCTGAAATTCCCGGAACATTGATCAACGTCGATGCGATCATCCCACCGGTAGCGGATTCAGCCGTGGTAATCGTGATTTGATATTTTTTTAACAAACTATAAATGGAATATTCCAGCGGCTCCTGTGCCACATTTTTCCCGGTACAGGAATCACTGGAATCATATACATGTTCAGCCAACTGCTATTCTCCTATTTCTGCTCTTTTAAAACATTTTTGTTCTTGGCAATATAGTCGATCAAAGATACAACTGTAAGTATAAGTGCAATGTATGTAAGAACCGTGCCAAGCACTGCAAAAAACTGATTTGGGATATCTAAGATCAATACGATCACCATCAGCATCTGGAAAACCGTTTTAAATTTTCCCCAATAGCTGGCAGCAATTACAATTCCATTGTCGGCCGCAACCAGACGAAATCCGCTGATAATAAATTCTCTCGCGATGATAATGATAACGATCCATGCTGCAAGCTGTCCTTTTTCAATCAGACAGATCATTGCTGAGCAGACAAGCAGTTTGTCTGCCAGCGGATCCATAAATTTTCCAAAATCAGTAACCAGGTTATATTTTCTCGCAATCTTACCATCTAACATATCAGTAAGGCTTGCAATAATGAAAATTGCTACTGCAATATAATTTCCATAACCTTCAAAATACGGAGCAAGCATAAAAAAAACAAAAAACGGAATCAATATCATACGCATTACTGTCAGTTTATTTGGCAAATTCATAATTTACACTCTCCATTCTGCACAATAAATTTTAAATACGATCAGATCAATTCTCCAATCAGATCATACTCATAAGCACCGGTCACACGTACCTTTGCAATATCTCCAGTCATGAGTTCTTCATCTGTGTTGATAAAAATGTAGCCATCCACATCAGGCGCATCACGGTAAGTTCTTCCGACGTATGCATTTTCATCGCTCACTTTTCCCTCAATGAAAACGTATAACTCCCTGCCTTTCATAGTCTCATTTTTATCAAAAATGATCTCTTCCTGTAGCTCCATGACATCTGCCTGCCAGTCTTTTTTCAATTCTTCGTCAACCTGATCTGCAAACTCAGCAGCAGGTGTTCCTTCTTCCGGCGAATACGTAAAAGCTCCGAGACGGTCAAACTCCATGTCATTGATAAACTGCATCAATTCTTCATGCATTTCCTGCGTTTCGCCTGGAAAACCACAGATCAGTGTAGTACGCAGTGTAATATCCGGAATACGTTCACGTAAATGCGTAATTATCCGTACCAGATCAGCATTGTTTGTTCTTCGTCCCATACGTTTTAATATGGTATCGTTTGCATGCTGGATCGGAATATCCAGATAATGGCACACTTTCTCATTGCGGATCATTGCATCAATAAGGTCTTCGTATATTTCTTCCGGATAACAATACATGATACGGATCCAGAACAGACCATCAATTTTGTTTAATTCATCTAACAGGCGATGCAGTGACTTTTCACCATAGAGGTCTACTCCATAAAGTGTGGTCTCCTGTGCTACTAAGATAAGTTCTTTTGCTCCGGCAGCAACCAGCTCTTTTGCCTGTGCGATCAGATCTTCCATCGGAACACTGCGGTAATTACCACGGATGTACGGAATGATACAATAAGTACATCGTTTATTACATCCCTCTGCGATCTTTAAATACGCAAAATGTCCACCTGTTGTCACAGACCGTTTTGTATGCAGTGTCGGAAGTCCCTCTAATGTTTTAAAATTTTCATAATGTTTGCCCTCTAAGGACTGATGAACTGCATTTACAATGTCTTCGTAGGAATTCGTACCAAGGATTGCATCCACCTCTGGGATTTCCTTGATAATCTCCTCTTTATAGCGCTGTGCAAGACATCCTGTCACAATCAGGGCTTTTAACCTGGCTTCTTTTTTCAGTTCTGACATCTCAAGGATGGTATTGATGCTTTCCTCTTTTGCATCATTGATAAAACAGCAGGTATTGACAATAATTATGTCCGCCTCACGCTCATCATCCGTCATTTCGATCCCATCATCCCTTAACATGCCAAGCATAAACTCTGTGTCGACTAAATTTTTGTCACATCCGAGTGATACAAATAAAAGTTTTAAATTATTCTTCATCCGATGACTCCGGTAAAATCTTTACTTTTCCTTCATAAAGTTCTTCTACTGCGATAGATAATGGTTTCGGGCATACTTTCTTCTCTGCCATCGGCTCATCACCTGCAATAATCTGGCGTGCTCTTTTTGCCGCTGCGATCACAATAGAATAACGGCTGTTTACAACCGGTTCCTCGCCGATCTCCACACCGTCATTTACAACTTTCATTAATTCTACATAAGATGGATGTATCATAATAATTCCCCTTTCTTTGCGCATTGCGCATATGGCGGTTACCCGCACTTAAATTCTTATATTTATGCTACAGATAGTAATCTGTGTCATGGACAAACTATTTTGAAAATGCTTTTAGTTCATTCCGCATTTCCTGTATCGCTGTCGTATTTCGATTCACGCGGTAATGTTCATTTTTTATGATCTGATGAACTTCCTCCACGCATTCTTCTAATATATCATTGACCACAAGATAATCATAGGACTCAATGCCCTCTGCCTCTTCAACAGCTCTCGCCAGTCTTGACTCAATTACATCCATGGTCTCTGTTCCTCTGCCTACCAGACGATTTTTTAACTCTCCGGCGCTTGGCGGAGTCACAAACAAAAGTAACGTATCCGGGAACTTTTCTCTGACTTTCAGTGCTCCCTGGATCTCGATCTCTAAGATGACATCTTTCCCGGCTTCTAACTGTTCTTCCACATATGCTTTCGGTGTTCCGTAATAATTGCCAACGAACTGGGCATATTCGATCAATGCATCTTCTTCTATCATCTGTTCAAACTGTTCTCTGGTGCGGAAAAAATATTCCACACCATCTGTTTCGCCCGGTCTTGGATTTCTTGTTGTGGCTGAGATAGAAAGTGCATAGCTGTCAGCATATTTTTTCATCAGTTCTTTCATGATGGTTCCTTTTCCAGAACCGGAAAATCCGGATACCACCGTAAGGATTCCTCTATTCTTTCGCATCATCATATACCTCTGTCACATTGCCGTTAAACCGGCCTGCAAGTGTCTCCGGCTGCAATGCTGATAAAATGATCTTATTATTTTCTGTAAAAATGACACTTTTCGTTCTGCGTCCCTGTGTCGCATCGATCAGATTTTCCTGTTCCTTGCCTTTCTGTACCATACGCTTTGCCGGTGCAGAATCTAAGGATACGATGCAGACAATCTTATCGGTATTGACCATATTGCCGAATCCGATATTCATTAACTTTGCCATACACCACCGCCCTATTCTATATTCTGAATCTGTTCCCTGACTTTTTCGATATCCGTCTTTAAGCTGATACCGATATCAGAAATTTCAAGATCATTCGTCTTAGAAAGGATCGTATTGGCTTCGCGGTTCATCTCCTGTGCGATAAAATCAAGCTTTCTGCCCACACTTCCGCCTGTCTCTAAAGTATCTTTGGTACTCTTAATATGACTGCGCAGCCGGACTGTCTCTTCATCCACACAGATCTTATCCGCAAAAATTGTTACTTCTGTTGCAATTCTTGCATCATCAATCTGACGGTCACCTAACAACTCAGCCACTTTAGCTTCTAAACGTTCCCGATATTCTTTAATGATCATAGGAGAACGTTCCTCGATAAAGTCAACATAAGAAAGCATGCCATCAAGTTTCTCGCACAAATCTTTCTTTAAATGTTCGCCTTCTTTGATCCGGCTCTCCACGAGCTGCTCTGCTGCACCACGTATCGCCCTTTCAAGTCCCATCCAAAGCGATTTTTCATCGATACTCTGTTCTTCCATGGCAAACACTTCCGGATATCTTGAAAGCGTACTCACACGGATATCATTATCAAGTCCGAACTTCTCAGCCATCTGATTTAAATATGTCAGATACTGGGCTGCAAGTGCTTCATTGTATTTTAATGAAACATTATCCTGCGTAAAATCTTCATAACTGATAAAGATATCGACTTTTCCCCGTTCCATATACTCTTTCAAAAGAGTGCGGATCGCGCTTTCAAAGAAATTCAGCTTTTTGGGCATCTTGATATTAACATCGAGATAACGGTGATTGACCGCTTTTATCTCTACTGTAAATTTACGGTCTTCATCCGCAAATTCACACCGGCCGAAACCGGTCATACTTTTTATCATATCTTTCTCCGTTTCTGCAAAATAACCTGTCACGTAAAAATCACTTATGCATCACGGCTTCATCTCTTTCTCGTATGCATAAGTGATTTTATTATAAAGCGAATTTGGTTTCAAGTCAATATAGCGGATTTTTTATTTTACTTTAATTTTCAGACTGCAACGACTATTTATGTTTTTCATCATATTGCTTTCTGTGCTTCCATGCAAAGAAAAGTGCAGCGCCAACAACAAAAACAAGAACTACATAATGCAACATCATTTTGTATAGAAACTATACACATACATATGGAGGTATGTATGATTGCAGACAAAATTAAGCTTTTACGGGAAGCAAGTCATCTGACACAGACAGAGCTTGCAAAAAAGTTAAACATCACGCGAAGCTGCGTCAATGCCTGGGAAATGGGTATTTCCGTTCCAGCTACCACTTACCTGATCGAACTCGCCTTACTTTTTCATGTTTCTACAGACTTTTTACTAGGCTTAGAACAAAATAATACCATTGATATTTCCACGCTTTCTGAACGTGAAGCTGTACTAGTCTATGAATTGGTGGATTATTTTACTTCACAAAAAAAGATGTTGTCGACTGACAACATCTTTTTGGGTTGGCAATATTACTTTCTTACTGTTCATACGGAAGTAATTCCGCAAGATATCCTTTCTTTTTGAGTGCTTCCTCTATCTCATTTAACACTTCTTCACTCTCAGCGCTGATCTTATGAAAATGATATCCAGACGTCACATTGAGAAGTGGTGTTGATTTTCCTGTTTTTAAATCATCCATAAAATTCTGCACATCACGCCTGCTCTTGATGTTTAACGAGGCATCTAACTTTCCATAAACCCGGTGATTGACCATGACATTGACCACACAGCCACCAAGATCAACGATTGTGGTAAGTTCATCCTCCACCTGTTCATTGGTATGACAGACTTTAAATATCTTAGACGCCTGTTTCGGCTCATCTAATAAATATCCCCTTGCCGTAGAAATAATCGGATACCCTTGTGTGCGGAGAAGTGCAATATCCTGTACCACAACCTGTCTGCTGACACCTGTTTTCTTTCCAAGTGCTGTACCCGACACCGGTGTATCTGCTTCCCGTATCATGGTAAGGATTTCTTTTCTTCTGTCTGTTCCGGTCATTTCTTTTTCCATTTACGATCCTCTCCTTTTTGACTCTCCACTTATTTTAGCTGAATCTGTTTATTTTTACAAGCGTTACTGAAGGGAATCTGTTACTTTCAAATGTTTCAGACTGACATCTAAGATCGGTGCAGAATGTGTCAGTGCACCACTGGAAACATAATCAACGCCAAGCTCTGTGATCGTCCTGATATTTTCTTTTGTGATATTTCCGGAACACTCTGTCTTTGCCCTTCCAGCAATCAGACGGATTGCCTCCGCCATCTGTTCCGGTGTCATATTATCAAGCATAATGATGTCTGCACCAGCTTCCACAGCTTCTTTTACCATATCAAGATTTTCTGTTTCCACCTCAATCTTACGGACAAACGGAGCATAGGCTTTTGCCGCAAGAACTGCCTCTTTTACACCGCCTGCCGCGTCAATATGATTATCTTTTAACAGCACACCGTCAGACAAATTATAGCGATGATTCTGTCCACCACCCACGCAGACCGCATATTTTTCAAAAATACGCATACATGGTGTGGTCTTTCTTGTATCAAGCAGTGTTGTACTGCTGCCTTCTAATAACTGAGCAACCTCACGTGTATATGTTGCAATACCACTCAGACGCTGTAAATAATTAAGGGCCGTACGTTCTCCAGATAAAAGCACACGCACATCTCCCTTTACCGTTGCAAGAAGCTGTCCCTTTTTAACAGCATCACCGTCTTTTACCTCAGTACCATCCTGTTTTTTTGCCCATATCACTTTTGTAGAAGCATCTAACATGGTAAATACACGCTCAAATACCGGAAGGCCTGCGATCACTCCATCCTGTTTGCAGATCAGTTCCACCTCTCCGGCTTTATATTCCGGCATTACTGCGTTAGTGGATACATCCTCACTGTGAATATCTTCCTCTAAGGCAAGACGGATATATTTGTCAGCAACAAGCTGCATGGTAATTGGATTCAAATTCATGATCTTTATTTCCTTTCTCTTCGTTTTGTATTTTTATTGCTGCACGTTTTGCAAATACAAGGCTTTCTAACAGACTGTTGCTTGCAAGACGGTTCTTTCCGTGAACACCATTGCAGCTTGTTTCCCCAGCTGCGTAAAGATGCGGCATTGTAGTCATGGAATCACGGTCCACATGAACACCACCCATAAAATAATGCTGTGCCGGTACGATCGGTGCCGGTTCTTTCAACAGATCATAGCCTTCTTCTAAACAGCGCTCATATATGTGTGGAAAATGTTTTAAAATAATTTCTTTTGGAACATGTGCAAATGAAATCCATTCATGTTCCACACCTTCTTTTTTCATCTCTTCCTGAATCGCTTTGGTCACAACATCACGCGGCAGAAGTTCATTAACAAAACGTTCTCCTTTGTGATTGAGCAGAATCGCTCCCTCTCCCCTTGCTGATTCCGAGATCAGAAAACTTCTTCCGGGTTTTTTGCTGTAAAGACAGGTCGGGTGGATCTGTACATAGTCCATGTGTTCAAGTTCCACACCATGTTTTTCGGCAATCCGGCATGCATCGCCGGTCAGGATTGGAAAATTAGTGGAATGTTCATAAAGTCCGCCAATTCCTCCCGTCGCCATGATCGTGTTTTTGGCATGGATATGTAGTGTCCCGCCTTCTTTTGTTTCTGCAGCCATACCGGTACATTTTCCACCATCCACCAAAATATCTGTCATTGTCGTATATTCTAAAATGGTTACATTAGAACATTTTTTTACATGTGATAAAAGTGTCGTCGTAATTTCTTTTCCGGTAATATCCTCGTGAAAACAAATTCTTGGTCTTGAGTGTGCTCCCTCTCTGGTATATGCAAGGCTGCCATCCGGATTCTTTGCAAACCGTACACCAAAATTCAGCAGATCATTGATCACATCCCTGCTGGAACGTATCATGATGTCAACGCTCTCTTTCCGGTTTTCATAATGCCCTGCCCGCATGGTATCTTCAAAATACGAATCGTAATCCTCTTCATCCCGTAATACACAGATTCCTCCCTGTGCCAGCATGGAATCACAGCTTTCTAAGTCCTCTTTTGAAAGCATAAGAACACTCATTTCTTCTGGCAGATTTAAAGCTGCATAAAGTCCTGCCACACCACATCCTGCAATTGCCACGTCGTAATACAGATTTCTCATATCTGACCTCATTTCTGTGCTGCCACCTGATATAATTTATATTTTACAGCACACATTACTTTTATTTTCCTGCAAGTTCTAACATTCTCGCCAGTGCATTTTTTGCTGCTTTTTCCGTTTCCGGTTTCGCATGGATTTCATTCTCTCCCGTTTTTAAAACATGAAGCACTTTTTCAGGCGTGATTTTTTTCATATTCACACAGGTCGGTATCGTCTCCGGGAAATAAAATTCTGCATCCGGTCTGCGCTCTTTTAACTTTGTAAGAACTCCGCACTCCGTACCAATGATAAATTCTTTGTCACTGCTCTCACCGGCAAAATTGATAATTCCGCTTGTGGAACCGATAAAATCTGCAATCTCAATAATTTTACGGTTACATTCCGGATGAACCAGAACTTTTGCATCCGGGTGCTCTGCCTTTAAGTCAAGCAATTCCTCTGCCTGCATAAATTCATGCACAATGCAGAATCCCTCGTTGTAAATAAATTCTTTTTCCGGTACTGCTGCTGCAACAAAATGAGCCAGATTCCGGTCCGGAATGAATAAAATATGTTTGTTCGGCAGATTTTTTACGATCTTTACCGCATTTGCGGAGGTCACACATACATCAGACCATGATTTAATCTCCTGTGTTGAATTGATATAACACACAACTGCCAGATCCTCATACTGGTTTCTCGCCGCTTCGACAGTTTCTTTTGTCACCATATGTGCCATCGGACAATCTGCAGCAAGATCCGGCATCAATACCGTTTTATCCGGATTTAATAGTTTTGCGCTCTCGCCCATAAATGTCACTCCGCAGAGTACAATTGTTTTATTATCAAGTTCTGTTGCCTTTTTACTCAGAAAATAAGAATCTCCGATATAATCAGCAAGCGCCTGTACCTCCGGTCTTACATAATAATGTGCTAAGATCACGGCATCTCTTTTCTTTTTCCACTCTTCTAATTCTTCTAAACTAATCATATACCCTCTTAACTCTCTTTCAAAAATCTTATTTTGCCCATCAATCCCAGATTTTTACTGAAACTTTTCGTAGTATATCACTTATCATTACATATGACAAGATACATGTTTGAAATTATGTAAAGTTTTTTACAGAAAACAATCAATCATTCTGAATCCATACATAATCCAGACTGTTTTGCAGCATATTAAGCAATAGAATGTATGACCCACATTCGGTTACTGCAAAAAAATATGAAAAAGAGGTATTATATATGTTAAACGGAGATACCATAAAGTTACTGCGTGAATGTGATGCCGGCACAAAAATGGCAGTTTATTCCATGGATGAGATCTGTGATAAAATCTCAGACACAGATTTCAAAAATGTTGTCACAGCATCCAGGCAGAAACATGAACGTCTTGGTAATGAAATCCATACACAATTAGATAAATGCGATGATTCCGCCAAAGAATCGAACGTATTTGCAAAAGGAATGTCCTGGCTGAAAACAAATGCCAAATTAGCTGTCGAGGAAAGCGATGCTGTGTGTGCCGATCTGTTAACCGAAGGATGTAACATGGGTGTCAAATCACTCTGCCGTTATTACAACCAGTACGCAGCTGCAGACGAACAGGCACAAGGATTCTGCAAGGAACTGATCCATCTGGAAGAAAATCTCGCCAAAGAAATACGAAGTTATCTATAGGCAGACAAATCAAAAAAGACAATAACAACCTTTTGGATTGTTACTGTCTTTTTTGTTATCTGCCTTTTACAACAAATTCCTGAATTTCTTCCATAACCATATCATCTTCTTCATGTATCGTCAGAGTCAGTGGCTTTGACAGATCCATTGTGCAGACGCCGATAATAGATTTTCCATCCACAATATATCTGCCTTTTGCAAGATCAAATGTTCCCTTATGACTGCTTAGAATATGACATAGTTTCTTTGCTTTTTCCGGTGCATCGATCAATACTTCTATCTGCTTCAAAACAAAATCCTCCTGTTTTTATTCTTGTATAGATATAGTATTCCACAATTTTCCACCGGTTATTCATTATTCAGCAAGCAATGCTTCAATCTCATCAAGCACTTCTCCAAACACATCAAGTGCTTCCTGGATCGGCTTTGGTGTTTCAAGATTAACGCCTGCAATTTTAAGGAGTTCTACCGGAGAGGCAGAACATCCGCCTGACAAAAATTTCTTATAACGCTCTACTGCAGGTGCTCCCTCTTTTAAGATTCCATGTGCCAGTGCAACCGCGGAAGAAAATCCCGTTGCATACTGATATACATAAAAATTATAATAAAAATGAGGGATTCTTGCCCACTCATAGGCAATCTCAGGATCTGATACCATATCCGGTCCAAAATATTTGCAATTCAGGTCATAATACAGTTTATTTAATGTCTCAGCAGTCAGGCTTTCTCCCTCTTCTGCCATCTTATTACTTAACATTTCATACTCTGCAAACATTGTCTGACGGTAAACAGTTCCTTTGAAGCTGTCAAGATAATGGTTGAGCAGATAAGCGCGCTCTTTTTTATCTGTCGTATTTTTCAGAAGATATTCCATTAAAAGTACTTCGTTACATGTAGATGCCACTTCCGCAACGAAAATCTTATACTGGGAATAAATATATGGCTGCGCTTCGTTTGAATAGTAGGAGTGCATTGCATGTCCCATCTCATGTGCAAGTGTAAACATGTTATCAAGCGTATCATTGTGATTTAACAATACATATGGATGTCCGCCATATGCGCCTGCAGAATAAGCCCCGCTTCTCTTTCCCTCATTCTCATAAACATCGATCCAGCGGCTTTCAAATCCTTCTTTTACCTTTGCAACATATTCTTCGCCGAGTGGTGCTAATGCCTTTAAAACAGTCTCTTTTGCCTCTTCAAAAGAAATCTTCTTTGCTGCATCTGCAATCATTGGTGTATACACATCATACATATGAAGTTCATCTACACCGAGACATTTTTTACGAAGACGTACATAACGGTGCATTTTGTCCATATTTTTATTGATAGTATCGATCAGATTATAATACACAGACGGAGAAACATTGTTTGCATCCACTGCTGCTTCCAATGTTGAAGCATAATGTCTTGCATTTGCATAAAAAATCTGCTGTTTTACCTGTCCATTATATAATGCAGCAAGTGTATTAGCATACTGTTTATATACACCGTAAAAACCTTCAAATGCGTCTTTGCGCACGCGGCGGTCTGCAGACTCTTCAAACGGCACAAAATTACCGTGGGACAGTCTTACTGTATCACCCTCTTCATCTTTGATCTCCGGGAATACAAAATCAGCATTGTTGATAATAGAATATACCTGTCCGGATGTCTCTGCCATATCCCCTGTCATCGCCACCAGCTTTTCCATCTCCGCAGAAAGCGTATGTGCTTTGGTACGCTCAATCTCTTCAATCTGCTTCCGGTAAAGTTCCAGTTCCGGCAGTTCTTTATAATATCCTTCTAATACATTTTCATCCATTGTAAGAATCTCCGGGACAATAAATGCTGTGCGGCTCGACACTTTTGTCATCATGGAATACATTTTCTGAGACATTGCCTGATGCGCAGTATTTTTCTGATCCTCATCAAACAGTCTCTCTGCATATTCAAAATCATAATCCAGTTTTTCTCCTGCTTTTGCTGCATTTTCCAATACAAACAGCAGATTTTTTGCAGATGCAGCTACCTTGCCTTCCATTTTCCCAATCTCATCCAGGATCTTATCAATCTCCGTTAAATCTTTTTTCCAATCCTCATCGGATGCATACATATCTTTTAAATTCCATGTATATTCTTCTTTTACTTCACTTCGTTTTAATAATTTTTTTGCCATTGTAAACCTCCAGATTTTTACTGCCAGAAAATAATTCCAACACTCTTTAATTTACGCTCTGCAAAAGAAATTGTAAAGAAAAATATTGATGTTTTTTTATCTATTGTTTATTCGGTGCAAGGAACAGCTCGTAGAAGTTATTCAATGCATCCGGTTCTCTGCTGTTTCCGATTCCATGGTCTTCCACATATTTTTTTATCTCTTTGATGGTTTCTTTTGATAATACATAGGTTTCAACCGGGGTATCATTATCCATATTATTTAATGCTGATTCCAGTGCCGCACGGTATTCCGGATCGACTTTCCAGATAGAATTATCTTCAAGTCCTCCCTCTTCATACGGCTTATGATAATATTTGCTGTTGATGAAACGGGTAACTCCGGTCAGATCCATCTGTGTGATCTTCTTCGGTGTTGTATCAGTTACATACACCATGATCTGTTTCACATAAGTATTTCCTGTATGGTCAACTACAGTCAGATTTTCCGATGTGGCAAAATCATGCTGCAGGTTTGTAAACTCACCTGCCTGATAGTCCGGGATCGTAAAGGATGTGAAAACCTCCGGATCACTTGGAGCCGGGTTTGTTCCCGGTAAAATCGGGCTTCCATCCTCACGGTCGGTCGCTGTTGCATGGCTTAAAATCTCTTCTTCCGTGATAAATCCGCTCTGTGCCTGTTCTAAAGTGTAATACAGATCCTGCGCCTGAATCCACGGACAATCATCCCATACAGCATAAAGTGTGATCTCTCCACCATCTTCTGCTACAAGGTTCCGAACGATATCCCCGGCTTTCCACTTCGGGATAAAGGTATCTTTGCCATCTTCCAACGCCCATCCCATAAAAATGGATGCATATACCTTTTTCTTTGGTGCTTCGGCTTTCTTATCTTCCTCCACTTCATCCAGTCCGTCTGCTTCTTTTGCGTCTTTTAAAGCATCGATATCGACTGCATCATCTTCTGTCCTTTTTTCCAGCATAGCATCTCCGTTAAGATCTGTTTCATCTGCAGCGTCTGTATCATCAGAATCTGCTTCTGTTTCTGCAGCTTCATCAGAATTATCTTCCATGCCTGATTCATCCATATCGTCCGCGGATTTCGATACATCTTTGGTTTCAGCATCTTCAATTTCAGTATCTTCACTTTCAGCATCTTCGCTTTCAATGTCTTCACTTTCGGCATCATTGTTTTCGGTATCGTCACTTTCAGTATCTTCCTCTTCATATCCTGCCATCATGGCTTTTGGAATTGCCCCGGAAATGACACCATCTGTCACGTTTTGTCCATCCAGTGTATACTTCACATAGGCAGCTGTTCCATCTGCATTCCATACATCCGGCAGTGTCACATCGGTATCATACGTGGTTTCGATATCGTCGATATGTCCGGCTCCGCCGTTTGGATCAAAATGGATCGTATATCTATTTGCTTCTGCATTGGCTGTCATCGTGACATTTCCGGCCGGCATTGTGAATGTAAATTTCTTTGTATCCACGGTCTGATCTCCACCGGAACCTCCGGTATAATTACCAGTCCAGTTCAGCCAGTGATAGCCTTCTTTTACATTGGCATCAATCGTTACGCTCTGGCCGTAACGGTACGGTCCTGCTCCGATCGTTTTTTCTATGCCTATCCCAGCATTTAAGGTCACATTATAAAGGTGTCTTTCATAATAATAATCAATGACCATCTTTCCATCCGCAGTGACTGCTTTCGTCTGTGTTTTCGGACTGTCAAATCCGGTATATGTCTTTACTGCAGGCGTTACTTTGCTTCCGATCTGTGCTTTCTTTGTCTCTGTCTCGGCAAGCTCGTAATTTTTATCATCATGTGTGGAAGCAATGCCCGTTGTTTTCTGTTTCCAGTGACGAACGGTATAAACAGCTTCATCTAACACTCCGGTAAGAGTTAAGGTCATGTTATAAGCAGGCATGCTTCTCTCATAGGCATAGGTTTTATCATTCACATAATCAGATGTAACCTTAAAGTTTGTCGAAACACCAGTCTTTTCATTGAGATCCGTCCACATGCTGAACACGTAGCCGGTATTAAAGGTCGGTGTGGAAACAATGTTTGCATTACACGGCAATTCATACGATGTCATGTAATAATCACCAGATACCGTGCTGCTACTGTTTACTGTGCCACCGGCACCAGTGATCGCCGTCCCATTATTAAATACCTGTGTTACAGCTTTATTGACCGTGGTTTTGTCGATCTTGACAGTAAGTACATAGATCGGAACTCCGACTGATTCTTTCGTTAATATGTCATCAATGGTAGTACCAGTTGCAACATTTTGTGATCTCAAATCACCGGACAGCCTAGATCCATTCTTAAACTCTTCCACTCCGGAATTTTTCTCATATGTACAGTCGATGCTGTAACTGATATAACTGCCTCTGCTTGGGTTTTTAAATTTACTTTCTTTATAATCTGTTCCATAATTTCCCTGTGTATCAACCGCAAAGGTTACCGTATGATTTTTCGCATTCCATGTACCGGTGATTGTGGTTGTTTTATCCGCTTCCTTGTTGTAAACAGTGAGTTTTGGTTTGGTATTGGTCGGAGTCAGTGCTTTATCTAATGTGACTACCAGTTTTCCATTGTAATAACCTGTTTTTGTCTGCAGGGTTTTATTGGTGATCTTCTGTGAAACGTTAACTGTGGTAGGACTCTTTACCGTTGTGACCTGATTTCCTTCTGCAAAGTTATCCGAGATATCTATCGCAATACCTGTCACAAACATGGTAACCCATTTGGTAAAATCTCCGGTATTGGTCTGCAAAGTATAATACTGATTTGCATAGGCAGGCTGTGTACTTTCCTTTTTAATTGTAAAATCGACCAGATCTCCTCTTGTTGTCGTCGCTTTACTGTACAGTGCATTTCCATTGATCGATAAATACGGACTTACATCTTTTGACAGTCCGAAAATCTTTTTGTTTTTATCAAACTTTTCAGACGCTTTCTGTGCATACAGGTTCATTTTGGTAAATTTGGAATTACTATTAGTGCTCTCCACAAAAATCATCAGATATTGTCCGGTCAAAGGCACTTTATCATTTGCCTTGTATGCCTTTGATCTCACACTTGTAACCATTCCGGTTTTAATGTCTTTCTCTACCCATTCTCCATTATGCTTTGAAACATCATCAATATTAAAATCCGCGGACATTCTAAGACGCACTGCCCTCATCGGAACTGACATATCACAGTTTTCCACAATGATCAGCTGCCATCCACCGGCGCCCTCGCCACCGCCGATATGCTCATAATACGGAATGTTGAATACCGAATACGTTCCATAGATCTTGCTGCTTTTATTAATGATATCCGTCACATCCGCATACATGTTTACGAAGGTGTACTGTTGCCTCACTCCTTCCTCTTTGTTTTGGTTTTTATAATCAATTGACCTGTTATCATAAGTTGCATACTGTGCCTTTATCAGTTTTGCCGTTCCATCCGGCAGTACAAAAGCGATTTCTGATTTTGCAAGTGCTTTCGCATCTGTGTCCGATCTTTTGATACTTGTCCTTGCCTGCCATACCAGATATGCTGCACGGATCGTCCCATCCGCACCTTCTGACTTTGTCAGCTTTGCAGACCGGTTGTTTTTGATCTTCTTTCCGATCACTGAATTATCTGCATTTTTCAAAACATTTTCCGCAGCTTTATACTGGTCTTTTTTACTATCATAGGTATTATAATTCGTAACGATATCATAAGCCCATGTATCATAGTTCGTATTTCCGGTATAGTTAATATTCAGCCGCCCATACAGCGGGGTTTCTTTTCCAGCTTGTGAATCTGTCATATAGACATTTCCTGCTTCTTCTACCGTGATCGCTTTCACACTCTGTGGAATCATGGTGGCCAGAAACATTACTGCGCAGAGCAGTAAAAATCTGCTTAGTTTCAATATTTTTTCTTTCATAGATCTCCTTTCGACTTTTCGTCCTGTGTATTTATATTTTCATTTTGAAAATACCGTGGTAAATAAAAAATGAACTGCAAGGTAATCAGAGATTCCAAGCAGTTCATTTTTTCGACTATCAAAATTAATTTTGATAGTTTTCATACTTATTCAATTTTCCTTGCTGTTTTAAAGTTTGGTTACCCAGCCATCCTTTTCCCTAGCTTCATCTATGCCTCTTCCTGTTCTACAACCTGTAACATACTTACTAAAAGAAGTCGGTTTATCGCTGACAGTCACTTTCCAGGAATAACTCCAACGTCCATCCGCTGTTTTTAAAGTAATAACAGCTGATCCTTTCCCAATAACCTCAAGACGATCATCTTCCGTTACTCTTAATACATTTTTATTACTACTGGTCATGATAATCTTATTATTGCTTGTAATAGCATCTGCTGAATCACTTGATGCTGCAACTTTTTTATCTGCTGAGAAAAATTCTGTTGAAACAGGCAAAGTGCTGTTTTCAATCGTTCCATCCTCATGTTTCTTTACATAGTACTTGATATTATCGTACCTATCAAATCCCACTGCCAGTACCATGTCATTTTTCTTGACAGTTACATTATAAGCAGCTTTGACTTTCTTATTGGCTTTGGATGTAACTGTGATCGTTGCGGTTCCTACCTTTTTCGGTGTAACAAAACCGGTAGAAGAAACGGCTGCGACACTTGTGTTGCTGGACTTATAGGAAACAGCACTGTTATTTACACCGGTGATCCGTTTTACCTTGATCTGCGCCTGTCCGTATTTTTCTTTCTGTACTAAAAGCTGTTCTCCAATAAACTGATCCATGCTCTCGTGATCTTCGGTATAAAATTCAAGGCTGTGTGCATCACCACAATGATTATAAATCTTATGGAAAGATTTTTCCGGGTACAAAACCACGTTATCTTCTTCGAGGACGATCTTACCTTTTCCTTTTTCGGAATAGTCCGTGTCAATCATATCCGCCGTTTTTACTGTTACCTTAAACACAGCTTTTACTTTCTTGTTGATTAGGGAAGTTACAGTGATTGTAGCTGTACCAGCTTTCTTTCCGGTTACTTTTCCTTTGGATGATACCGTTGCAATTTTCTTGTCACTGGAAGAAAAGGTAAGGTTCTTATTGCTGAGACCTTTAAACGATTTTACCTTGATCGTGGTTGTATTTCCAACAATGATACTCTCTTTGCTCTTTTTTAAAGTGATCTTTGCTTTCTGCTTTCCTTTGCTTACCGTCAGACTCAGTGTTCCTTTTACTTTGGAATCATAAATGGATGTCACAGTGATCTTACATTTTCCTTTTTTCTTTACTGTCACAACACCCTTTGCATTTACTGTTGCAATGCTGGTGTTCGAGGATTTGTATTTCAGTTCACCGGATTTGATACCGTCTTTACTGTTTTTTGATCCTACTACCACTCCATTTTTAAACATGGCAACCGGGATGATCGTGAACTTCTCTCCTGCATAAACAGTTTTCTTTTTTATGCAGTGATAATGTCTGTATGTAGAAATATTGCAACAATGTTCCTGCGTTTTATGCCATTTGGCATCATCCGATGTTGCAAACACGATCTGATTCTTTGGCTGATCCTCTCCAAAGTAATCAATGTATGTTGCCTGCTTTGCCGATACTTCCTCCGGCTGCGGTACTACGATGCTGCTGATGCACATGATAAGTGCCAGCGTGAGCACGACTGCTTTTTTCCATCCTGCCACCTTTGCGGTGTTCATTCCTTTCCGGTTTCTTCTTTCTCTCATAACTTCGATTCTCCTTTATCTTTTATTTTTGATTCTTTTACCTTATGACGTTGACAAATAAAATGGAAACTTCTATAATATACCTATCAAGACAGCCGGGTGATAAGCAAATACCTATCTGCTCCGGCATATATAAATCTTTAGTTACATAAAATAACCGTCAGATCTTGCGAGGAGCTGGACGGTTATTTTTTTGTCTTATCATGGGTATCATTTCTGACACTTCTGACAAGCGTTATGATGGCACATATCCTTATTATTGCGCATGTTTTCTGCGCATCTGAAGTTTCGTCAGAAACTTCTAATATGAACTCGTTAGAGTTCATTATTTCATAATAACAAATGTGAACAAGTCACTATATGTAACCATGCTACCACCCCTTTCTCCGAATCTCGGAGCAGATCTAAGTGGTAAAGCCGTCCTTTCGGCTGCCTTGAAAAGTATACTATATTGGATTTCCTGTTTTTATTATAAACGTAATGCTATGGAAAAGCAACTCCTCTGATCGAATCTCTTCTTAATTTAATTGTCAAAGTACGGTGTGTGAATAAAGCCATTGTTTCACTTAAATGCGTCAGGAATATTCTTAAAGATATCTGTAATGAAATAAAAAAGACTGTTACGGATATGCCATCTTTATTAATAAAAAGCTGACATATAGAATATCCAGATTAAAACTGATATTTCATTTCTTCATATGTAAATTTAGTATAACAAATTTTTTACATAAAAAAAGACATTTTCATTTATTTAATTTTATTTTTATATTTGTAATTTATTTTTAATTAAAATATACAAATTCAAATTGTCCTGTTCCCGCAATAATAAAAATGAGTGCAAGCATGTTGACACACTTGCACTCATTGATATTTTATATCAGTTTAAATTTTATTTTATAGTTGTAACCTTCGGAGAATAATATTTATCCAAATGACCTCCACTGTACCACTTATAGTCTTCCTTATTAAATGTAATCTTCTGCACAGTCACACCTGAAATCTGCAAATCATCAATATATACATAACCGCTGGTCTTTGTGCAGATGCCCGTGACACCGATTCCCTGTCCAAGATTATATTTCGTTTTCGTGTTAATCTTTGATGTCTTTTCATCCTTATAAACAGTATTTTTCAATGGCATATTATTGATCGTGATCACATAATATTTTCCGGATTTTTTATAGCTGGCTATTTTCCCAGGCTTACACTCTTTTTCTTTCACCAGATCCACCAGCGCAAGACGTATTTTTTTGCCCTCTTTGCTCAGAATTACCTGATATTTTGCACCGATCTCCCCAGCATATTTACCGTTTTTACTATTTTCCAGATTTATCCATGCATCCACAATTACAGTATCTCCATTCTTTTTTAAGGCTGCTGCCGGAACGTACACTTTTGCGGACATTTTCATATTTTTCTTGATTTTTGAAGCTTTTTGATAACCTGCCTGCATAATATAATTGTTATTTCTCCACGCTTCATCAGAGTCCTTATCTCCGTTAAATGTAACCTTTGTACGAAGCGCTTTATTTGCAGCAGCAAATGTCTCTGTCGACGGAATAGCTGCAAACACACCGATCAAAAGTGCCATTACCAGTACTTTCGCTATCACCACAATACTCTTTTTTTGTTTTAACATACGCAAATCCTCCAATCCTCATTCTCCCTATGTTCCTCTTAGCAACTCATTTCTAAATACAATACTGCCAGCTTAATTTTTCTTTCAGGCACACATTCATATCAAAATCTGCATATTATTGTTTGTATAATTTTATTAGTTTTTTCGACAAATTTTGACAAGTTATTGTATTTATAGGAATTTATATAATAATTATATTATTTTCATTTTAATGTGTCAACAAATATACTATCTATCAACATTGTTTTTGCATTAAAAATCCGTTATAATATCATTCTGCGGGAAATCCGCGGAAACACATTCCGAAAGGAGATTTAAAAATGGCTTTTGATGGATTAGTAATATCCAATCTTGTATATGAACTGAATCAGACAATTTTAAATGCAAAGATCAGCAAAATTGCCCAACCGGAAAACGACGAGCTTCTTTTTACCTTAAAAGGAAGTAACGGGCAGTTCCGTCTTGCCATGTCAGCGAGTGCTTCGCTGCCTTTTCTGTATCTGACAGAAACAAACAAACCAAGTCCACTGACAGCACCAAATTTTTGTATGCTGTTGCGCAAACATATCGCAAACGGACGGATCATAAAAATTTATCAGCCCCATATGGAACGTATTATTCATTTTGACATTGAACATCTTGATGAGATGGGGGATCTGTGTCAGAAAACACTGATTGTAGAATTGATGGGAAAACACAGCAACATTATTTTCTGTAACGCCGACGGCATGATTATTGACAGTATCAAACATGTATCCTCCATGATGAGTTCTGTGCGTGAAGTCCTTCCGGGACGGGCTTACTGTATTCCTGCGACACAGGAAGATAAATTAAATCCACTTGAAGTTACGGAAGAAGTTTTCATGGAATCCGTCATGAAAAAACCTGTTTCCATCACAAAGGCAATTTATGGTTCTTTCACCGGAATCAGTCCTGTGATCGCAAATGAAATCTGTTACCGTGCTTCGATTGATGGAGATATGCCAGTAGATTCATTGGATGCAGACGGCAAAAAACATCTGTTCCATAACTTTTCATGGATGATGGATGATGTCAGAAATCACAATTACTGTCCAAACATCATCATGCGCGGACGGGAACCGATCGATTTTTCCTGTTTCCGCCTGTCAGAATATGTCCACACTATATCCGACAAAAAAATCATGCAGAACACAGATATTTCTGACACAGATGGCTATACTATGACAGAATATGATTCGATCTCCAAAGTACTTGAAGAATACTACGCTTCAAGAAATATTTACACACGCATCCGACAAAAATCTGTCGATCTGCGTAAAATCGTATCAACTGCATTAGAACGTAACCGGAAAAAATACCAACTCCAGCAAAAGCAGTTAAAAGATACAGAAAAAAGGGATAAATACAAAGTATACGGTGAGCTCATCCACACATACGGCTACGGTTTAGAGGAAGGTGCCAGACAGCTTGAAGCAGTCAATTATTATACAAACGAAAACGTTACGATTCCTCTTGATCCGACTTTAGATGCCAAAGCAAATGCGCAAAAATATTTTGATAAATACGGGAAGTTAAAACGTACTTATGAGGCACTTACCGATCTGATCCAGGAGACAAAGTCTGAAATTGAACATTTAGAGAGTATTGCCACCTCTTTAGATATTGCCCTGACTGAGGATGATCTGGTGCAGATCAAAGAAGAACTGGTAGAATATGGATATATCAAACGGAAACGCACCGATAAAAAAGCAAAGATCAAAAGCAAACCTTTTCATTACATTTCTTCGGACGGTTACCATATGTATGTCGGGAAAAATAATTATCAGAATGAAGAACTGACATTTAAATTTGCAACCGGAAACGACTGGTGGTTTCATGCCAAAGGAATGCCAGGTTCCCATGTTATCGTAAAAACAAACAACGAAACAGACCTGCCAGACCGCATGTTTGAAGAAGCCGGAAAACTTGCCGGTTACTATTCAAGCGGCAGGGACAGTGATAAGATTGAGATCGATTATCTTCAGAAAAAAAATGTAAAAAAGCCAAACGGAAGTGCTCCGGGCTTTGTGGTGTATTACACTAATTTTTCGCTGACGGTACATCCTGATATTTCTAATCTGACGCTGGTGGAATAAAACAATAACCAGCCCTCCAAAACAACTATGAATCAGTGTTATAAAATGATAAAAATCGCAGCCGTGGATTTATAAGACCACGACTGCGATTTTTCTGTCTAAAATTATATTTTAAAATAAGTTATGCTTCTTTCTTTTTACTGAGTAATAATAATGCGATGACAGCAAAAAGCAGATACGCTGCTATGGAAATAACAGAAGACTCCACACCGAATTCTCCACCCGTCAGTAGAAAAGAATCTGTATCAAGCACATAATTATACCAGGCTGTACCATCCACCGCAGAGCCGATATGGATCAATCCTCCGATCATCAGACAATTCCAGACTCCATGCATGAGTGCAGAATACCAGATTGTTCCGGTATAACAGGTCACAAGGGAGAACAAAATGCCAACCAAACTTCCTGCTATCACAACCTGGATCATTCCAGAAATACTCATCCCCTCTTCGATATGCAGACATCCAAACAGAACGGATGGAACGATCACTGCAATTTTCCGGTTCCACGCATATTCTACCGAACTCATAATAACTCCACGGAATACTGTCTCTTCCACGATTCCCGTTGCCAGCCCTAAATATGCCACGCTTCCGGCGACAAGCCGTTTTATCGTTTCCGGTTCCATGGACGATTGCTGCCATGTTCCTGCAAATAACTGATATACTAAGATCACCAGCAACGGCATTGCAAAAGCAGCGATGATCCAAAATGGATACAGATCCGGCTTCCCAACCTTAAAATCTGTCACTGGTATTTTCAACATCTTCTTGCATATCAGCCAGACTCCGCCAAGCACCAGTCCTGCATATAAAATTCCGGTAAAAATATTCCCGGTCACTGCTGACATTCCGCCTGCCACCAGCATATTTCCGATCAACAGTGCCAGAAGCTGTGAAAATGCCAATAAGCAAAGTGCAAGGATACTTACCCCAACTGCTTTTGTTCCACTAAATTTTGTTTGATTATTACCTCTCATATCTGCTCCTTTTTCCTTTACCGGCAAATAATTTTTTATTTTACTTCTCTAAACGCTTCATCTCTGTATATGCAAGTAAAAATGGACCGACACCTTTTGCATCATCTTTTACAACCGGCTCGGACATATAATAATCAAATGTTCCGGAACGGCGGTTTGCTCCGCCTAATCCTGCAACCAGACAGATACCATCTAAATGAAGCTCTCCGTTTTCATCTTCCGATAAATATTTATCACAAATACCGTGAAATGCCCTCTCACCGTAAACACGGTAACTTTCCGGCAAAAATCCAAGACGTACACCCTTAAGCAGTGCATATGCCATGATCGAGCTTCCGCTTGTCTCAAGATAATTACGATCCATTCCACCGACATTTACAACCTGATACCACATGCCACTCTCATCCTGATATTTTAACATGGAATCCATCAGATCCACAAAGATCTGTTTCATTTTTTCATATGGTTCGCCGACAGACGCATCTGCTTTATCCAAAGTATCAAGCAAAGCCATGGAATACCATCCCAATGCACGAAGCCAGAAATTCTGGCTGAGACCGGTTACTTTATCACACCAGAACATTTCTCTTGAGGAATCATACGCATGATAGTAAAGTCCAGTCTTTGGGTCACGCATGTGCTCTGCCACATTAAAAAACTGTGAAAAAATATCGTCATAATTTTTTTTGTCATTGAAACGGGTCTCATACTCCATATAAAATGGCTGGCACATATAGAGTCCGTCTAACCATACCTGATTCGGATAAATGTTTTTATGCCAGAAATTTCCTTCTTTTGTACGAGGCATTTTCTTGATCTGGCTATATACAAGGTCGATCGCTTTACGGTATTTTTCTTTTCCTGTCAGATCATAAAGTTCAAATAATGTCTTTCCGGCATTGACATTGTCAATATTCAGCTCTTCCACGGAATATCCTTCAATCGAACCATCCTCCATAACTTTACAGTCAATAAAATGATCTGCAAATGAAAAATATTTTTCGTCTTTTGTGATGGCATACATCTCTAAAATTGCCTTGATCATACAGCCATCAATATAATTCCAGGTTGACTTTTTCCCCTGCAGAATTTTTTCGATGTTCCAGATCGGGCGATCCGGTGTGCTTTTCTCTAAAAGTTCATCAATGTATTTTTCAATCTTATCCATACTGTTTTTCTCCTTCTCCTGTGCATTTTGCCAGCCTGCATTACGAATTTCTGACACAACCACGTTACCTTTATCATAGCTTATATGATCCGGTTTGTAAATAAATATTTGTAAGCGCTTACAAATATTTATTTACAAAACATAAAACAGATATCTTATGCGTTTTTCAAAACGGATATTACTTGCTTTTCTGACAAAAAATACATGTTTATCTGACATCATATTTCATATACTATCACTGAACAAAACAAAACGCGATCAAAACACCGCAGCAAAACACAAACGCCGCGGAACATATGATCAGCGCGGCGTTTGTTCAGACTTTAATACAAAGGATACTTTGAAACAAATGATGTATCACAACACACCAAAGGAGGAAACTATTATGGCAAGTCGTTCATCTAACAGAGCAGCAGTTCCTGAAGCAAAAAGTGCATTAGACCGTTTCAAATATGAGGTAGCAAGCGAGATCGGCGTACCTTTAAAGGACGGTTACAATGGAGACCTTACTTCCAGACAGAACGGTTCTGTCGGCGGTTATATGGTTAAGAAAATGATCGAGGCACAGGAGAAACAGATGTCAGGCAAGTAATCATCTGCCAGCTAAGATTTATCGTCCGCTAAAATCATAATTTTGTCAGGAGCTATATGTCACCAGGAATTATGATTCCAGCCCAAAAAACGGGATGCTTTCCATAACGGAAGCTCCCGTTTTTTATGTTTTTATGTTCTGCCTCTAAATAAAATCCATTATAAACAGATCTCTGTCATAAATTTAATCTGCTCTTTTGATCCTCGAAGAAAATCTCCAGATAATGCTGCAGATTGACATTTTCTTCGCCACAAAGTTCCGGGTCTGCGGCAAGCAGATCCTGCACTTCCTCTGATGCCTGTTGTAACACGGCTGCATCCTGATAAATATCTGCCAGTAAAAACTGCATCTCTCCGGACTGGCGGATGCCAAAAAAATCTCCCGGACCACGTAATTTCAGGTCTTCACTTGCAATTTTAAATCCATCATTCGATTTATTTAAAATATCAAGCCGTTTCATCGAATTTTTACTGTCTGAGGCGTTGACCATAATACAGTAAGACTGGGCGTCACCCCTTCCGACACGTCCTCTTAACTGATGGAGCTGTGCAAGTCCAAAACGTTCTGCATTCTCGATCATCATGACCGTAGCATTCGGCACATTGACGCCAACCTCAACAACTGTCGTTGAAACAAGCACCTGAATCTCATTTTTTACAAATTGATCCATAATCTTATTTTTCTGGTCTGCTTTCATCTGTCCGTGTAAAACACCGATCACAATGTCTTCCGGCAGTTCTTCCCGCAGACGTTTTGCATAATCGGTAACGTTCTCCGCTTCCATATTTTCACTTTCTTCCACCAGCGGACAGATCACATATGCCTGATGTCCCGCGCGTATCTCATGCTCGATAAAAGCATATGCTTTCGGGCGGTATCGCCGGTCAACTACACAGTTTTTGATTGGAAGTCTTTTTGCCGGAACTTCATCAATGACAGAAATATCCAGATCCCCATAGATAATGATTGCCAAAGTACGTGGAATCGGTGTTGCACTCATGACAAGTACATGCGGTTCTGTTCCTTTTCCTGCAAATGTTTCACGCTGCCGTACTCCAAAACGATGCTGTTCGTCCGTGATCACAAGTGCCAGATTCTGATAAATTGCTTTCTCCTGTATCAGTGCATGTGTCCCGATGATCATAGCATTCGGATATACCTCTAATGCTTCATAAGCGCGGCGTTTCTGTTTTGCCGTCATGGAACCGGTCAAAAGCACGATAGGAATATGAAGTCCAAACTGTTCACACATATTCTGATAAGACTCATAATGCTGTCTTGCAAGTACTTCCGTCGGCGCCATGATCGCAGACTGGTATCCATTGTGTGCTGTATCAGCCATCGCAAGGAACGCAACGATCGTTTTACCGGATCCTACGTCTCCCTGGATCAGACGCTGCATGACCGTCTCGGAACGCATATCACGTTTCACATCCGCAAGTGCTTTTTTCTGTGCATTGGTAAGCTCATAAGGAAGTTTTTCTATCAACTCATTTGTAAAATCATCCTCAGCAAAAACAAACTCATTTTTCTCTTTGACATGCTTTTCCTTCTGATACTGCATGCTTAATATAAAAAGGAAAAATTCATCAAACACAAGGCGTCTTCTCGCTGTAATGAGTGTATCCATATCCTCCGGAAAATGAATCTGCCGTATGGCGTAATTATACTCACAAAGCCCATATTTTTCGCGGATCGCGCATGGAAGATAATCCATAAACAACTGTTCGTCTCCAAGTGCCGCCCGCACTGTTTTCGTGACAAGATTATTGGAAAGTCCGTTGGTCAGCGTGTATACAGGCAGAAATACCTGTTCCATGGATGCATACTGTTCTTCTGTAAACAAGGCTGCCTGCTCCATGACAAGTCTTCCGTTCTTTTTATTAACTTTTCCATAAAATATGTAGGTGTTGCCGGCTTTTAAATTATTTTTCATATAAGGCATCCGGTACCATACCAGTTCTAAGGAAACTCCCATCTCACTGATCGTCGTAACCGTGATCTGCATAGTACGCACTTTTCGCACTACCGGTGTTCTTGTGATCCGTCCAAGAACCGCTGCCTGTTCTCCGTCTGACACCTCATCCACATGCTTCGCCTGCGGGTACTGTATATATGTCCGGGGATAATGAAGGAGTATATCACCTACGGTGTATACTCCTATCTTATGAAATAATTCTTCTGTTTTAGCGCCAACACCCTTAATATCTCTTAAAGGGGAATTGCGGTCCATTTTTACTCCATTCTTATTCTACAGAAATGACATAATAGTAGATTGGCTGTCCGCCGTAATGCACTTCGATCTCGACATCCGGGAATGCCTCTCCAATCTTCTCGCCAAGTGCATTTGCATCTTCTTCTTTCGTGTCCTCACCATAATAAATGCTGACAATCGCAGAATCTTCATCCACAAGCTGTTTCATCATATCCATGACTGTCGGTTCTAAATTCTGTCCTACGGAAAGAATACCGGAATCGCCGATACCCATAAAATCATCCTGTTTGATCTCTTTATCATCGATCACTGTGTCACGGACTGCATAAGTAACCTGACCTGTCTTGACCGTGGAAATCTCAGCACTCATACGCTGTTCATTGTCTTCCGGTGTACTGTCCGGAATGAAATTGATCAGAGCAGTGATACCCTGTGGAATCGTCTTAGTCGGGATAACAATGATCTTTTTGTCCTCTACTAAAGATGCTGCCTGATTTGCTGCCAGGATAATATTTTTATTGTTCGGTAAAATAAATACCGTCTTTGCATTTACTTTTTCAATGGCATTTAACATATCCTCGGTACTCGGGTTCATAGTCTGACCACCCTCGATGATATAATCAACACCGAGTCCCTTAAAGATCTCATTGATTCCCTCTCCGATGCTGACGGATATAAATCCCATCTCTTTTGGAGGCTCTGCCGGTTTTTCCTCTTTTTCTTCCGGAATGCCTGCAGACTGCATCTCTTTTTCTTTCAGGGCAGAAATCTTTTCATCACGCTCTAACTTCATATTTTCAATGATGATTGTAGTCAGGGAGCCATAGGTCAGTCCTCTCTGCATCGCAAGTCCCGGATCGTTGGTATGTACATGTACCTTTACGATCTCATCATCTGCGACAACAACAATGGAATCACCGATCGTCTCCAGATAAGACTTAAACTCATTCTCCTGCTGCAGTGTGATCGGCGTATCAAGCATAATAAGGAACTGTGTACAATATGCAAATTTGATCTCCTGATTTGCCTGTGCTTCAATATTGTAGGATGTTCCTGTACTTTCCGGTGCCTTTTTCACCTCCTGAGTTTCCTCGATGGTGTAATCCACTTCTTTGCCGAGCAGTGCATCCATTGCACCTTTCATAACCTGCATCAGACCCTGTCCGCCGGAATCCACAACTCCCGCCTGTTTTAAAACAGGAAGCATCTCCGGTGTGAGATCTAACACGCGGTCACCTTCCTTGATGACTTCTTCACAGAAATATACCAGATCTTCTGTATCATCACAAAGTTCTAACGCACGGTCAGACATGCCTTTTGCCACAGTCAGGATTGTTCCCTCTTTTGGCTTCATAACAGCTTTGTATGCTGTCTCAACGGCCTTCTGGAAAGAATCTGATAAAATCTGTACGTTGATCTCATCATATTCTGCGATCACCTTTGTAAAACCACGGAACAACTGTGAAAGAATAACACCGGAGTTACCTCTCGCTCCTCTTAAAGAACCGGATGAAATAGCTTTTGCCAATGCTTTCATCTCTGGTTTTTCCAAAGCACTTACCTCTCTTGCCGCTGACATGATCGTCATTGACATATTTGTACCGGTATCACCATCCGGAACCGGGAATACGTTCAGCTCGTTGATCCATTCTTTCTTTGCATCCAGATTCTTTGCTCCGGCAAGAAACATCTTCGCCACAAGCTCAGTATTTATCGTAGTGATTTCCACCTTCTATGTCCTCCTTAATCAATTACACGCACGCCTTCAACGTAAATGTTAATTTTTTTGATTTCCAGTCCGGTAAACTCTTCTACTTTATATCTTACCGTCTCTATTAAATTATCGGAAACCGTACTGATGCTGACGCCGTAGGATACGATCACATGAAAATCGATCGTAATCTTATTATCCTCGTCAATCGCTACATTAATACCATGTGTCAAATAATCTTTTTTCAGTAACTTCACCAGACCATCTTTCATGTTAACTGCAGCCATACCTACGATTCCAAAGCACTCTACAGCTACAGATCCTGCATAGGTTGCAATCACTTCCGGGTCTATTGAAACTCTTCCCAACTGGGTATCCATATGTCCATTCATATACGTTCCTGCTCCTTTCAAAGCCATATTAACGCTAGTTTATTGTCTATTATAACCGCTTTTTACCAAAATTCCTAGTCCTGTTTACTATTTTTAATATTTTTTTTAAAATTTACTTGCAATATAAAAATGAATCTGTTAGAATAAACATGTTGTGAGTCTGATAGTACAGGCAGACTTAGTGAATTACAAGGAGGTGCAAAACTATGGCAAAATGTGCAGTTTGTGGAAAGGGCGCTCATTTCGGAAATAATGTCAGCCATTCTCATAGAAGATCAAATAGAATGTGGAAATCAAACATCAAGCGTGTGAGCTGTAAAGTAAACGGAACACCTAAGAAATTATATGTATGTGCTTCCTGTTTGAAATCCGGCAAAGTTGAAAGAGCTTAATTGAACAGTAAAAAAGCTGTCATATCAAATTTGATATGGCAGTTTTTTTATGTAATAGGAAATTTCGTTGAAATTCTCTATTACATAAAATAATGTTCTATAAATTAAATACGAAGACTCAAAAAAGGGATGGCATTTCATATCTGTCATCCCTCTTTCCTTTAAAAGATCAAATTCCTGTCTTTATTTTTTCTTTACCTTTATCACACAGGTAACCTTTTTTCCACTGGACGTAGTTGCTGTAATTTTTACCTTTCCAGCTTTCTTTGCTTTTACAGTTCCAAACTGGTCTACCGTTGCAATCTTTTTATTTGAACTCTTCCATTTTACGATATCCGTTGAATTAAACGGTTTTACTTTTGCCTTAAGTTCATATCTGCCGCCAGTCTTCATGGTCAACTGTTTTTTATTTAATTTGATTGACGTCGATTTTTTGGCTTTCTTTACAACATGTACCTTACATGTTACTTTTTTGCCACTCGTCGTCTTAGCTGTGATGACTGCAGTGCCGGTCTTTTTAGCTGTTATTTTTCCATTTTTTACGGTTACCACTGATTTTTTGGAACTGCTCCACTTAATTTTATCGGTACTGTCAATTGGATTCATGGTTGCTTTAAGGCTTATTTTTTTCCCTTTTACCACATAAATCTCTTTGACATTCATGGTTACTTTTTTAGACGGAATTTTAACTGTAACGGTACAAACTGCTGTTTTTTTACCGTCTGGCGTTTTTACTGTAATTTTTGTCTTACCTTTTCCGACCGCCTTAATCACGCCTTTGGCATTTACGGTTGCAACCTTTTTGTTGCCTGAACAGAATACCACCTTTTTATTTGCTGCATTTTCCGGTGTTATTTTTGCTGTCAGTGTAAACTTTTTCCCTTTATTTAAAGTAACTTTCGTTTTATTCAAAGATATGGCTGTTACCGCTGCATTTCCTGAATCCTGTGAGTCTGGTGCTTTTTCATCTGGCTTCTTTGTATCTGGTGTCTTTTCATCTGGTATCTTCGTATCTGGTGTTTTTTCATCTGGCTTCTTTATATCCGGCGTATTTTCATCCGGTTTTTTATCTCCTGGTTTCTCCGGATCTACATTTTCTCTATCCTTCCACTTCGCATAAAGAACAACATCACCTGTCATATTAGCTTCGATATTCTCTACCAGAACTGTATATTCAGGATCAAGATACCATCCCAAAAATTCATTTGTATCACAGGAAGGCGCTTTCAACCCGACCATTTTACCATAAGTATAAGCATCCGGATTCGGATTTTTTACGTCTGCATCAAGATTCATCACATATTGAATCTGATATTTATTCGGCTTATAGAACAGCTTTATTACCAGTTTATCTGAGGCTTTCCCTGATACAACACTACCATTCACTTCAGGTGCAAACGTATATCCTTCATAATTTCTGCACAGTCCATCTTTTTGTGCATCCACCATGGTATCTGCCTTGGCTGCTCCATGTGCCTTTTCATATAACACATAACTTCCATTTTTCTGAAGATAATGTTCTACCTGATAGCTGCAGACACCATCGAGTGTCTCATCGCCAACCTTTGTAAGAGACACATCCTTAAGCCACATTTTTGTATTTTCCGGTGTATTCTCATCACATGCACCAAAGAAAAATCCAACTGTAGCTTTTTCATCATTTGCCTTAAACTGACATGTAAACTCCTGTTCATCCCCTGTCATATCAAAACTGAATTTCTGTCCACTGATATCAACATCAAGTTTTTTATTTATCTCGGACTTTGCCTTAAATTTTAAAACATATTCTGTATCTTTAGAAACAAGAACATTCTGCGATAACTGGATTCCCCAGGAATCATAAACACCAAACTGGTTTTTCCACGGATAAAGCATATTGATTTCTGCCTGACCGCCCACATAACGGACACTGGCAGATTCCGGCTCACCACCTGCCCAGAATTTCCAATTTTTTTCGCCTTCCGAGAAATCACCATTCGTCATGTATTCCTGAATACCGGCGCTTGTGATCTGCAAAAATGCAAGATTTGTATCTGAAAATCCATCTGCTTTTATTACGATCTCATAGTTTCCTGTCTGGTGAAATACACTACCGGAAATAGTAATTTTATCATCATCAAACTTGCTGTTTTGTTTTTCCACAGCGGTTCCATTCACATAAACTGTCTTTTCTGCAGCATTCCATGCATCATTGACACCAACCAGGTTCAATACTGCATCCTGTGTCAGCTTGACACTTCCTGCGGATTCAACTTCAGGAATCCGCGTCAGTGCATCTTCCGCACCCATTTCTTCTATACAAATATTATCAAAATAAACTGTATGTTCATCAGATGGTGTGATCAGACTGCCCATCGCCACATTTCCAAGCATGAATGCTATTTCCGCATTATTTTCCGGTGCAGTAAAATAACGGGTGTATTTATGATATCTGCTTCCCAGTTTATAGGTTGTAAGTCCACCTGCAATCTGAAGGCTGACCGGACGGTCCACTGTTGCACGAGCATCAAAGGTAATCTTATATTCAACACCTTTTTTTACCGGAATATTTTTTTGTATCAACTGAAGATCCCAGAAATTCTGAGCCCATTTATACTCAATTTTCGCTTCTTTCGATTCTGTTACGCTGAGATTTCCCGCAGGATATCCTTCCCCCTCGTTAAAATAGCTGTCTGCCCATGATGCTGTTCCTTTTGAAAAATTACCATTCAAAACCAGATTTTTTCCTGCTGGAAATACCTCAAGATTCCACTCACAAAGATCAAATCCGGAAGCTGAAATTTTGATTTTATATTTTCCTTCCTCTGAAATAGTTCCAGCCGGAATTGTCATCGTAGTATCATCAAATACAGCTTCCACCTGTTTTCCATCAACTGTTACTGTTTTTTCTGCTGCTTTCCATGCATCCCCTGTACCACTTGCAGGATGCATCTGAAATACAATATCCTGCTCTGCTTTTGCTACACCATTTTTATAGAAGAACGGCATCTGCAAAATCGGCGCATTCGAAACATTAAGTTTCACATTACGAAATGAAATTTTGCACTCACCTGATACCTGCGCAAGCAGATATTTAAACTCCATCACACCGGAACTATTACAGGTAAACGTAATATCCTCGTTTGTCCAGTCAGTTGTCGTCTTACACTGTTTTTCGGTAATAACTGTATAACTTCCATCTGTCGTTTCTATTTTAGCAGTGTATGTTTCTCCCGCACGTTCTGCTTTCTGTTCAAAATGCAGTTCATACGTCATTCCCTCTTCCATCTGCATGGCATCGGCAATCAGCATTTTATCCCATACATTTCCACTTGGAACTGCAGTTACCGTACACACGCCATCTGCCACATCAACAGCCGGATTACCATAAGTACTCCATCCTTTTAAATCATTTCCGCTGCATCCTGCAAAATCACCATTTTCAATCGGATATACTTTTATCTGGCTGTAATCCACGTTATAATTTGTCAAACGTTTCAGGGATATATTATCTATATGTATTTTCTTACCATCATTCCCAACTATAAATGATACACTTCCTGTTTTGTCAGATACATTTTCCGGCACTGTAAAAGATACTTTTTTCTTTTGCATGTCCGAAGTCAGATCCACCGTTTCAGAAATATACTCTGTGCCATTTGCTCCCTTCACCTGCACTCTGATACTATCACCTGAAAATGCAGCAGCATCGAAAGTAAGTTCATAACGATCTTTTCCAAACAGAGAAATTCCTGTCTGTTCTATGCCAGCATTTTCATCTGTTCCAGATCCAAGTACCAGTTTACGCTGTGTATCAACATTTGCAGCTGCATTACCTTTTACATTCCAAAATTTTAATCTTGTATAGGCACCACCTGCATCTTTATTATTTCCCTGATCAAAGGTTCCGTTATAAATGTGTTCTCCACCCTTTGTCGGTTCCTTATCTCCATCTTCTGTGATTCCCTGATAAAGTCCGATTGCAACCAATGATGCATTTCTGATATAAACTCCGGCCGTGGACGTCAAACCAAGGTTTAATTCCAGACGTGCATAGTCATCGTTAAATTCTTTCATGTCGAACTTATAGGTATAAGTTTTCCATTCGGTCGTCAATGGAACGGTAAAAGCATCGCTGTATTTTGTCCAGCTTCCAAGGAAATTATAGGTAAAATCGCCTGCCTGTGCCGTGATACTGCGTGCTTCATCTGCTTTTGCATCAAATTTTAATTCATATTCATATCCATATGTCAATGGAAACTGATGCATCAGCTGCACAGAGTACCCATTTTCTCCGGCAGAACTGATGCTTACCTTAGCACCACCCTCGGCAGCAGTCACATTCGCTGCACCTCCTGTGCCATTCTGCAGATACCAGCCTTCGATTCCCTCTGCATGTTCAGTAATTTTTCTTGCCTTCGTCAGATCACCGCTTAAGAAATTGGTTTTTCCGACAATGCCGCCTTCTAATCCGCCAGCCTGCGCCGCCTCTGATTCAACAGTTTTTTCATTCTCAGAATAATCATGGATTTCTCCATTTGCATCCAGCAGATCATAGACACGCACATAGTCTACTTTCATCTGTCCGCCATCAATGTCATCCAGATTGCCACTGTCGTAATTGCCACCCACTGCCAGGTTTAACATGATATAAAATTCCTGGTCAAACGGAGCCGGATAAGTAAAGTTTTCTTTATTATCTGAACCAATAGAATACCAGTTGGTAATGGTCTTGTAGCACTGATCATCTACGAACCAGCTGATCTTACCCGGTGTCCATTCTAACGCATATTCATGCTCCTGTGTAAAATTAAAGGAAGGATCGATCGTCGTATCATAGTGTCCTCCACGTGATTTATTATTCGGCCATGAATTACCAAAATGTATCGTACCGTCAACACTTCCCGTAACACGTCCTCTTGCCTCCATAATATCGATCTCACCGGACGAAGCCCATCCACCATAAGCGTCATCCAACGGCATCATCCAGAATGCCGGCCAGTATCCGGTACCTTCCGGAAGAGACATTTTTGCCTCAATACGACCATATTTTTTTGCATATAACGGCTCTTTTGCAATTCCGTTATAATAATCATTTCCTTTTGTCCATAATTTCGCAGAGGTATAAGTGGAGCTTCCTCTGTTTTCTTTTCTTGCCGTAATCACAAGATGTCCATCTTCAAAAGAGATATTTTCTCCTTTTGTATAATATTCTTTCTCAGCATTTCCCCATCCGGCAACTCCATAATCACTGCCATCACCAGACTGATAATCCCATTTTGTCAGATCTAGCGAATCTTCATTAAATTCATCACTCCAGACCAGTTCCCAGTCTGTACTCTTTGTTTCTTTTGTTTCGCAGTCTACCGTATTTTTTGTAACTTTAGAACCAATCTGGGGGAAATCTGAACTTTCTAATTCTATCTGTTCTGTCTCAATTTCTGTCTCTATCTCAGCATCGTTTTCTGTCTCCATGCCGATTTCTGTCTCTGTCCCTGTTTCCGTATTAATCTCCGTATTGATTTCTTTTTCGGTGCCAGCTTCGGTTCCTGTCTGACTCTCTGTCTCATTTTCTGATGTCTCAGCTTCTGATATTTCCGATTCTGATACTTCTGATTCCTGCACACTCTCCGTTGTTTGTGCTGCCTCTTCTGTGACCGGATCATTCTGCGCCCCTAATACCGTCCCGCACGGCATCACAGATGTTGCAGCCACAGTTGCCGTCAACGTAATTGCGATAATTCTGGTTAGTTTCCTGTTTTTCATCATTATACTCCTTCTCTTCTTTTTAGGTGCAAATCCCCCTTGCAACCTTATTTTTATTAAAAAATACAATGATGCCAGAAACAATTCTCCATTTTTCAAAATGGTTTCTTTTTTTTACTTTTTATTTCGAAAAAAACACCCGAAAATTCAGATCTGAATTTTCAGGTGCTTTTCTTTATTCATTCTCTTATTTTACTTTGATACTTTTTCCTTCATAATATAAGGTACTCTTAAAGGTTTTATATTTCTTATTGATTTTCACTTTCTTTTCAGCGACAACTTTTACGTAATATGTTTTACCTGATTTCAAAGCAGCTTTTCCATATTTTTTAATCGTAACACTTGTTTTCTTGCTGTTATAGGTACCGACTTTTTTATATCCGCTCTTTTCCTTATTGGAAACATATACCGTATAACTTGTTGCTCCTGTCACTTTATTCCAGTTTGCAGAAATTTTCTTTCCGGATGATTTTAATTTTAAATTCTTGTATGGTGCCTTTGCAAAATATAATGTGTCAGACCATGCACCATAAGCCTTTTTGTTATTATTTAAATTGACATAACCTCTTACTTTGATACGGTAAAACTGTGTTTTCTTGATCTTATTGGTAGAAATATCAAGGCGTTTAGAAGTCGTTGTATTACTTAATATTTTCTTTCCGGAATTATCATAAAGAATATATTCATATCCACTCGCGGAATTAGAAGGATTCCATTCTATATATGCAGTATTTATATATGAATAAAATACGGTATTTTCTACTCCGGTGATCTTCGTTGGTTTAACTTTTACATCATAATAGTAACTGCCAGAACCTGCATAAGCTGTAAAGCCTGTACTGCTTGTTCTTCCTGCATAAACATGTCCACAATAACGGTTGTTCTTTTTTAATCCGGTAATTTTTACATTGTTATTTTGGGAGATAACTTCTGATGCTGTACGCTGCGATGCATTATTTAAATAATAATCGATCTTATAACAGTTTGCACCGGAAGAAGCCGGCCAGGTCAATGAAATGGATGTCGTACCTGCACCACTCTGTTTTACTGAACTCGATGCAACCTGCGCTGGAGCTGTTACAACTTCAATCGCCTTCGACCACGTCACATCGGCCGGCACAGTCGAACCAGAATGTGTTGCTGATGTTCCAATCTGGACGTAATAACTCTTTCCCGCAGAAAGACCTGAAATATAGCTTTCTGATTCATCATAGTTCCGCTCGCTTTTACTGCTGTTAAAACTTGAATCATTGCTGATACGATAATAATAATAAATATCATTCTGCATAACAGCATCCCACTGTACTGTTACAGAGCTGCTGCCCGCTTTTACCTGTTTCACGCCTGCCGGTGCAGCAGTCTGTGCATTCGCATCAACTCTTCCGGCAAGAACTAATGTCAGCGCAAACATCATAACAAATAAAATCTTTTTTGTCTGTTTTCTTAACATTTTTATTCTCCTCTTTTTTATATTATTAATCTTATTTTACATCTTATATCACAGGAATGCAATCCTACTTTCTTCCCAACCTGATTTTTTCTAAAAAACTTCTTTTAAATCCGGCACGAATCATACAATCCCTGAATATATTCTTTAGACTGTACTGCATTCTCCGGCGTTGTATTTTCAAGCGTCACATGTATATACGGCTTTCTCTCCTTAATGAAACGAATAATCTTCTCATAGTTCATCTCACCTGTTCCTGCAGCGACTGACACCAGTTTCCCATCCTGCACCACAAAATCTTTCATATGAACCATTGCAATATCATCTCCAAGCAGCTCTATCGCTTCTTCTATGATCGCATCCCTGTTCTGATAATTGCTGATATCCAAAAGATTGACCGGATCAAAAATGATCTGAAGATTTGGAGACGCGATCTCATCAAGCACTTTCCGCGCTCTCTTCGGATTACATACGATATGTTTCCACACCGGCTCGATTGCAAAAATAACGCCCATTTTTTCTGCATAGGAAATCACCGGTTTCACATTCTGTATAAAAATATCCAGCGCCTCATCCGAGTGATTTTTCTCCTCAAACTTATATGCCTCGTTGACAGCACCTGTCTCTGTTCCGACTACCCCGACGCCAAGCAGTGATGCAAACCGAATATGCGCCAGATAACGGTGTGTGATCTTTGCAAGCTGTCCTTCATCTGGATTTGCAAGGTTTAAATAACATCCCAGTACGGCAATATCAAGATCGTTTTTTGCAAATATTTTTTTCAAGTACATTGCATACCCCGGAGTCAGTGCCCCATCATCCACCGGATATTCCGTGATTACTTTTGAGAGTGCCAGATGTCCGCACAAAAACCCCTGCTCCTTTGCGATTGCAAGGCGCTCCTCAAGTGGTGCTTTTTTGATATCATGTAAACGTATTCCTAACTGCATATGTTTTCCTCTTTCTGTTCTACTGCACGAAATGGTCAATTCCCTCTGTAACAAGAAGTTCTCCATCCTGTCCCTCTATTTCCACGTTTTCTAATACCAGTTCTTTGATGTTGCGCGCAAAGATTCCCTTCTTTGTACACTCTTCCACACCGGAAGACATGGCAGGAACGCCGGATTTCGGATTCTTAGCATATGTCACTGTAATATTTTTCATAATGATCTGCTCAATTTTCTGTTCCGGCAGTCCATCAAAATATGCAGCTGCCACATGACAGTTTTGGGCTTTAATATCCTCAAAATCAAGTCTTAAGATCGCAGGTGTACCATCATCTACCGGCATTTTTTCACGGCTCTGGACAAACTCGGTCTTGCCGTCCGGATCACAGAAATAAAAACAGTTTATCACAAACGGCGTCATAACCTGATCCATATCGATTTTCCGGAAAATAATCTGATCTAAAACGGCATCTTTTCCCCGTCCTCTGCGTGTCTTGATACGTAGTCCCCGGTCTGTATCGTAAAACCGGCATTCTTCCACGACCAGATTTTTGACACCGCCAGCCATCTCACTTCCGACTGTTACTGCACCATGACCATTTTCCATCAGGCATTGTCTGATATGGATATTTTCAGAAGGTGTCTTATATTTCTTTCCCATATAGATCTTACCAGACTTAACTGCTATGCAGTCATCTCCAAGTGAGAATTTCACACCGACAATATCTACATTTTTGCATGATTCAGGATCCAGGCCATCCGTATTTGGCGAATCGCTTGGATTGTTGATCGTAAGTCCGTAGAATTTCAGGTTATCTGAAAAATACGGATGCAGTGTCCAGGACGGACTGTTCTTGAAAGTTACACCACAAAGTGTCACATTCTGACAATGGCTTAAGAAAAACAGACGCGGTCGGAATGCTCCTACCATGACTTTCGGATTTTTCCACCAGTTTTCTTTTGAAGCATTGCCATTTATCGTTCCTCTTCCGTAGATCAATACATTTTCTACATCCAGTCCGGTGATGATGCCGGCAAACATCGGTAATGGATTTCCTTCCCATGTTCCTAAATTATATTCACCCTGTTCATCATAACTTTCAATCATACCAGGAAATTTCGGATAGGCCGCCCTGTCTGTATCTGCGATAAGTTCCGCTCCCTTTGCAAGCTCAAGGCGCAGATTACTTTTTAAAAACAGACTGGTAATGCGATAGCTTCCCTTTGGAATAAGCACACGGCTTTCCTTCGGACAGGCTAGGATCGCTGCCTGTATAAACTTCGTATCATCCTGTTTTCCATCGCCTGTGGCACCAAAATCACGGACATTTAATGTGACAAATTCATATGCTGTAACAAACGATACCATTCCTAGTTCGGTACCATCTGCTGTTCTTACAGAAACCTCATAGGAAGTCTGCGGTTTTAAATCAAACAATGAATTTATAACCGTATCCGTTGAAAATACCTCTTCACCGTTCAGCAGAACATGATATGTTTCTTTTGTATTGTAAATTCCACCATCTGCAATTTCAATGACCGCATTGCGGGCAGATTTCATAATCAGTTTTACTTCCATGACTCTTTTCCTCCCTATTCCGACTGTTCCATCGCAAGCAGATCATATTGTTCTATTGTTCTTGCTGTAATGTCTGACAGATATTCCGTCTGATCTGCCATGCCCGTATTTTTCAGATGCCCTGCCATTAAAGCACCTGTTTCTGCATATTTTTCTTTCAGCAAAATTCCAATATTGCAGCCTTTTAATATGGCATAGGCAAGTTCCGTTGTTTCTTCTCCCTCAGCTAACGCATCCTTTAATACGCGTTTATAAACTGCGGTCAAAGTGCGGTATTTTTCATAAATCTCAAAACTGATCCCATCAATCACATCCACCAGAGCTGCTAAATATGCATTTCTTGCTTTTGCATCGGCAAATCCGGTTGACGCCTCATCTTCCATCCGGTCAACGATCTTATTGTACCGCTCTTTTTTCCCACATACCGTTTCATATTCCATAAAAAAAGGCATGGCACAGATATCCTCCGGCAATTCGCCCTGCGCTGCACGGATCTGTTCTGCTTTCTCCTTATATACTCCATCTCCTGTTTCTTTATAAAACATGACTGCTAGTCTTCCGAGCCGGTCTGCCTCTGATTCATTCAGAGAAGCAATCGCCTCTTCCGGCATCTGCATAAGTTTTCTGATATCTTCCTGTCTTTTTGTTTCCATTTGTCTCCCTCGTTTTTCTGATACTGACTTTTTTATGCTTCGATATCCTGATAAATAAAATTTAAAAAATCTGCATACAATTTGTGTTCTCCGGCAACCGCATAAATACCTGTCATTGCCCCGGTAAAGCGCTTACCCATATGAATTCCTTCATCGCATAGATAATAAACATTCGCAATCTCTGCTGCTATATGTTTTTCTTCCCCCTGCAGCCGGTAAGTAAAACACCGCTTTAAATACTCTGTTTCCACTTTCAGGCTGATCTTTTTCCCTGAACAATCACATGGAAGCATCTGTCTCTCATGCAGAACATCTTTATCCCCAATATGTTCTTTTACCTGGATATAATAAGAATTTTCCCTGCAGACTGCAAGACACACCCATGTATTTTCGTCATAATAACAGACTAAACCTGCTTCCTGACCACCTGTAAGTTCCGGTATCACAAGTTCCGTTTCCGCAGTAAAACAAAACGAAGTCTGTCTCTGCAATAAAATATTTTTTGCAGCCACATCTCTGAGTGGAAAACGGCTCCCTTTGATACGGATTCCTGATGAGAGAAAACGGATTCCTTCCGGCTCCGGTGCACGTGGTGTCATCCATTTTGGGTTCCAGCCAATATCCGGCTCTTCTTCCGGCATCCACACCGGAAGATCCGGTCTTTTCTGCAAAACAGAAGGACCTTTTAATCCATTTACGATCGGCCAGCCATCCGCTGTCCAGCTTACCGGATCAAGTGCCGTCTCCCTGCCAAGCATACTGTAACCATCTCCGATCATCCTGCCGCAGAGATATACCATATACCACTCCCCGTTCTGTGTGCAGACCGGCTTTCCATGACCACATCTCTGGATCGCTGCCCCCTCATCCATCTGCCGCATGATCGGGTTGTATGGACACGGTTCATAATTTCCCATAAGTGTCTTACTTCTCGCAACAGAAATCCTGTGTCCCATTCCGGTTCCTCCTTCTGCCAAGAACAGATAATAATAACCGTCTTTTTTCAACAGATGTGGTCCTTCCGGCGCACGTTTCTGATCTCCGTAATATAATAATTTTGCCTCAGAGATCTGCTTTGTGCAGTCATCATTCAGTTCTAAAATCCTCGCCCCACGGTTTAGCAGCATATAGTGTCTGCCATTCTCGTGAAAGATAGACGGATCAATTCCATCCTCATCAATGACCGCCGGTTTACTGTACGGTCCCTCCGGTCTATCTGAGCTTACCACGATCTGTTTACGGTACACAGTGCCTGTGTCATTCAGGCGGTATGTTGCCGTGACATAAAATTTTCCATTATCATAAGAAATATCCGGTGCCCAGTAGCCTCTGCCGCCTTCCAGTTCATCCAGTGCCGCCCACTGTGGATCTGTGATCGCATGACCGATGATCTCCCAGTGTATCAGATCCCTCGAGTGCGAAACCGGGATACAGGGGAAAAATATGAATGATGAATTCACCATATAATAATCTACCCCGACACGCACAATAGACGGGTCCGGGAACATTCCACAGCGTATCGGATTATGATACATCCCCTCATAAGATGCACCTGTTCGTTCTTTATAGTAAGAAAGAAGTTTCTCATCTTTTCTTTCATATGCAATCTGATACGGTGTCACACATTTACCATCTCCTGCCGTAATATCCATTCCAACTTTTTCCACAAGGTAACGGTTCATTTCCAGATTACCGGACGTCGCTGCATAATGCAGAATATTTCTATGATTTTCATCCACCGTATTCATACTTGCTCTGGAATATTCGACAATATACTTTACAATAGAAAAATCTCCAAGTTCCGCTGCATACAAAGCAAGCGGTACACCTTTTTCCGTCACATCATCAATGCAGGATGGATTTTCTGTCAGTTCACGGATCACACCATCTAAATTTTTTGCTTCTAATTCTTTTTGAAGTCCCATAATCTAATCTTCCAGTGCCTCTACATGCAGATACTCGAAATCTCCATATCCTCCCAGTTCCTTTTCCCCGATGACATTCGCAAACAGCCCTATCTTCGCACCTACCCAGGTATGATCAGACGGTGTAAACTCTGCTCTCACTTCCGTCCAGGATGCACTATCTGTATCATCAGTCAATGAATAATAACAATGAAATACACTGCCGTTATCTCCCTCGCGCATCGCAAAGATCAGATAAACTTGTTCCTGTCCCTCCGGCAGTACCAAAAGCTGCTCTGCCTTCTCGCGCATTCCATCCTCACTGTCATAGGATTTTCCAAGGATCAGACGTTTCTGACCTCTGATTACGCGGACTGCGAGGTATGCATAGTGACCGCCCATCATGACCATTCCTGCCTGCTCCTGTTCAGACAGGGCAGAAATGTCAACACAGGCAGATGCCTCAAAATATGGGCAGACCAGTTTTTCCGTCAGCACATTCGAACACTCCCAGAGGATCGGCTCCACTTTCCCTGATGGATTTTTACAGTATAATCTCAAAAATCCCTTTCTCTCTTTCAAAGAATAGAAATCATCCTTCGGATTGCCAAGCCACTGCCACTGCAAGCCGATTTTTTCCGATGAAAAGTCATCTCCCGCCGCAAGATAACAAGGTTTCTCCGTGATTCCGGTATTTGGTTTTTTATGGATGATACATGGCTCCCCACAGCCATCCACTGCGTTGATCCCCATAACCGGCCAGTCATTTTCCCATGTAACCGGCTGCATATGGACGATTCGTCCGTAAAGTCCTCTGTCCTGAAAATGAATGAACCATTCATCTCCATTTACTGTATCCACCAGAGCCCCTTGATGTGGTCCATTTATGATACTGTTGCCCTGATGAAGCACATTTTTTTCTTCATAAGGCCCGTAAATATTTTTCGAACGCAAAATAACCTGCCAGCCGGTTTTTACACCGCCTGCCGGGGCAAAAATATAATAATATCCATTTTGTTTATATACTTTAGGTCCCTCAATCGTCGGCTGTGTCTTAAGTCCACAGTAGAGAATATGATCCTCCCCCGTCGCCTTTGTTCCATCCCATGACATCGGGAATATGCCAAGATGACTCTTAAATCCAATACGGCTCTTCGCATAACCATGGATGATATATGCATTTCCATCCTCATCCCAGAACGGGCAGGAATCGATCAGACCTTTTCCGGCTAACACAAGTACCGGTTTTTCCCAGGTTCCAAGTGCGTCTTTTGTGCGCACCATGTAGATGCCCTCATCCGGCATTCCGTAGTAAATATAAAAATATCCCTCATGATAACGGATCGCAGGTGCCCAGACACCCTTTGCATGCTGCGGCAGATCATAGCCCGGCTCATCGATCTTTTCGATCGCATAATTTTTCAGTTCCCAGTTTACCAGATCTTTGGATGTTAAGATCGGCAGTCCCGGCACATAGTTAAAACTGGATGCCGTCATATAATAAGTATCCCCTACGCGTATCACATCCGGATCGGAATAATCTGCAAAAAGTATCGGATTTTTATAAGTCCCATCTTCCTGATCCGATTTCCATAACAACGACATAACTTTAAAATCCTCCTATATACTGGTTATTTTTCCTGATACAAAAATGGCAAGGGATCACTCCCAAGCCACTAATAAATCACTATAGATACCGCCAAGTTCTTTTAAACCTCTCGCTATACATCCCGCGTAGACAACTGCACCCATATATTTCAGATGCGTATTGTCGGTCAGCCCGTCCATATGGGACGGATAGACACCTGCCGGCAGATGCATGTACCATTCTTTGGTTTTTTCAGCTCCAGCCTTTCGCATTTCTGCGCGGCTCATACTGTAAAGATCGATCAGCGGAACATTTAAATTTTCAGCCGTCTGTTTCATTGCCGCCACATAATCGGTATGTTCCCCGATATCTAAATGTTCCTCATCAATAAAACATCTGCGCTCAAGCGGCGTAATAAAAACCGGCCATGCTCCTTTGTTTCTTGCTGCATTTACAAATTTTTCCAGATTCACCATGTAATCGGAATATGGATCTGTATACCGCTGTGGATCATTCTTTTTCTCATCGTTATGTCCAAACTGGATAAATAGAAAATCTCCTGCGGTAATTTTGTCATAAATCGGTGTCAGTCTCGACTCATCGATAAAGCTTTTTGTACTTCTGCCGTTTTTAGCATGGTTCTCCACCCGCACCTCCGGCTTTAGGAACAGATTCATTACCTGTCCTATGCCGGTCTGCGGAAATGTAAGAATGTCATTGTATTGTACGGTAGAATCTCCAGCCCAGAAAATAGTCGCCATACAAACCTTCCTCCTTATTCTTTTACAGCTCCGATATTTACACCTTTTACAAAGTATTTCTGTAAGAACGGATATACGATCATGAATGGAATGATGATAACAATGATTGCTGCATTCTTTACGGTGTTCTCAGTTGCACCACCGTTTGCCTGCGGAAGATCACTACCCATGATGATACTTCTTAACTTCATCTGGAAGTTATAAAGGTTTGAATCTGTAATATAAAGTTTGTAATGTGTATAGTCGTTCCAGTATGTAACGGCAAACATAAGACCGATGGATGCTAATGCTGCTTTTGACATCGGAAGTACGATACGGATAAATGTCTGCATCGGAGTACATCCGTCAAGTGTTGCCGACTCAAACAGGCTGGCAGGAATACCTTCGAAGAAGTTCCTCATCAATACCAGGTTATACACGTTCAGTGCCGGGAATAAGATAACGACCCAGATGGTATTGGTTAAATGTAATGATTTTAATACGAGGTAGGTAGGGATCATACCACCCTGGAAAATCATGGTAAAAAGTAATAAGTTTGCAAATAAGTTACGTCCCGGCATATCCCACTGGATCAGTACATATGCACCAAATGTAGATAAGATCAATGCGATGATCGTACCTGCAATCGTTGTGATTACAGAAATCATTAACGGATGGGACAGCGTCGGGTTTTTGAATACGGAAATGTATCCTGCAAGGCCAAATTCCTCCGGCCATAATTTCATACCATATGCGGTTTTTAAATCGAATGAGTCAACTAATACTTTCCACATCGGGATGATAATCAGTAAACTTAAGATAATAAATATTAACCCGTTTACGATCGGGAAAACTTCTATTTTTTTCTTGCTTTTCATATCTGCTGCTCCTTCCTAGACGATTCCGCGTCCATCACGTACTTTCTTGCTTAAGTGATTGCAGAACAGTACCAGTACACAACCAACCAGAGATTTGAACAGACCAACGGCTGTCGTATAACCGTAATTTGGAATCGCACCACTGTTGAAGGTCTGATAGTAAATATAAGTTTCAAGTACGTTTGCTGTACCTAAAACAGCATCGTTCTGCATTACGAATGCGGACTCGAACAGGTTCATAACCTTTGCAAGGTTTAAGATCAAAACAGTAAGGATTGTATTCTGTAAAGCCGGGAAAGTAATATATCTCATCTTGCCCCAGCGTCCTGCACCATCCATTGCTGCAGCTTCGTAAAGCTCTGTATTTATTCCGGCAAGCGTAGCCATAAAGATAACGGTCTGCCAACCGGTTTCTTTCCAAATATTAATGATATAGTACGCAAGTCTCCACCATTTTGAATCACCCAGGAAATAAATTCCGGAGTCAATCACACCAGCATTGATAAGAAATGTATTTACAAGACCTTCTGCTGTCGGTGCTAAGATCAAAGTAAAGACAGATGCGGTAACTACCCATGACATAAAGTGTGGCAGATAAATAATTGTCTGCACGATCTTTTTAAAATGAATATTTGCGATCTCATTCAAAAAGATAGAAACAATAACAGCTGCTGCTGTTGTCAAAAACAATTTGATAATACTAATCTGTAAGGTATTCCAGAATGCCGTCCAGAAATTTGGCATGGAAAACATTTTCTGAAAATTTTTGAGACCAACAAAACTTGCCTCTTTGATTCCGTTATAATCGGTAAATGCGAAACGGATTCCAAGCATTGGCAAATAAAAGAATATTAATGCAAAAATTAATACAGGAAGAAACATCAGATAGAATCCTCTGTATTTATAGATTTTTGCTGCCAGGTGGTTCTTCTTTCCACCGGTTGTAGCCGTTACGGCTGATTTTTCATTACTTTTTCTCATATCTGTTCTTCCTTTTCAATCAAACATGAATTTGTGATCCATGATCTGTGCCGGCTGCGGATATCCGCAGTCAGGGCACAGATCATAGTTCTTAGTTCCGTTTACCGGAAAGTTTTATTATTTGTTTAAAGAATCAACGATTGCCTGTGACCACTCTGCACCGTGATTTGACTCAAACTGTGCATATGCATCATCAACAGTGATCTCACCCATAACAACTTTTGCGATCAGCTCGTTCTTTAATGTTGTTAAATCACCGTTGTACTCGCTCATCTCATCTGTTGTAGGAACAAGATCAGCAGCTTTGCAGTTATCATTGAATAACTGTGCAGACTCTTTTGCTTCTGCTGCTACAGATTCTTCCTGAGGATCGTTAGCAAGCTCAACTAAAGCAAGCATTGGATCAATGTGAGCTTTGGTGTACTGTGTACCCTCTTTCTCACGGTTCTCTAACATATGGAACTCACCATCAGCATATGTTTTCTCGTTCTCTGTTCCAGCAAATAATGTCTCTGCTGCTGTTGACCAGTGAACACCTTCTACACCGTATGTCCATAAGAACTGAACATCTCCGCCATCCTGCATCGGCTCGATGAAATATTTGAATACGCCTTCCGGATTCTCACATGCAGATGTGATGCACCATACTGGTGGAACACGGTCAAGATACTGACCTACTTCAGCGATCGGAGGTAATGCTACTAACTCACCATCTTTACCGTTTGCTTCAAGGTTTGTCTTTAAGTTGGTTGCCCAGGTACCTGCCCAGTAAGTAAATACACCAAAGCTGTCATCATAGAATTTGTTACGGCAGTCAGATGTACCATTTGTTAATGTGGTAGGATCAATCACGCCCTCTTTGTAGGCAGCTGACATTCTCTCAAGTGCGCTCTTCATAGAGTCATCTGTGAATCCGTCTTTCCATGTTCCGTCTTCTGCTTTATAGAAGCTTGGGTTTGCATCCTGATAGAACTCCGGTAAGTAGTTTGTATATGGAGCCTCTGTTCCGATGAAACCAGCAGCAGATACACCGTAGGTATCTCCGTTTACACCATTTCCATCCGGGTCACCGGTTGTAAATGCTTCGAGCATTGCAAGATACTCATCATAGTTTGTCGGAACATCAAGTCCGCAGTTGTCTAACCATGCTTTCTTAACATATGTAACACATCCGTTACCACGAGCTGCAGGCATACCGTATAACTTACCATCAAGTCTTACACCATCGATAACTCCTGTGCTGCCGTATGCATCCTGTCTTGTTTTTAAATCAGAAGATGCATAAGCGTCTGTCATATCCCACAGAACTCCCTGCTCTGCATAACCTGCATAATAGGTTGAAGATAAGATCATAACATCTGGCCAGTCACCACTTGCAACTGTCTGTCCTACTACATCGTAGTAAGCATCATGATCCGGCTGGATCACATTGATCTTCATTCCAAGAAGATCCTCTAATTTGGCAATGAACTCTGCCTGTCCGTTTTCCTGTGTGAAAACAGTTCCATCTACCATAATGGTGATTTCTTCTGGTTTCTCAACATCAGAATCGGTTGCTGCTACATCTGCGGAAGCATCACCGCTTTCTGTGGTTGCTTCATTATTAGTAGAAGCATTTGAATTTGTTGTTCCTGCGTTACCAGTATTGCTGGAACCGCATCCTGCCATACCAGCTACCATAGCGGCAGCCATAAGGACTGATACTACCTTCTTTTTCATAAGAACCTCCTTATTAGGAAAAATTTGTTTCGACACTGCTCTGATGTAAGTGCTTTCATGTCTTGCTCATACATTACCATCTTATGGGATTTTCAGCAAGAAACAATATTTGACAGGGGGTACAAAATTTGTTTTTGTGCCTCGCAACCCATTGATTTTACTGGTTTTTTCGGTTTCTGTTGTAATTTTCCCATATTATGATAAAATAAAAAAAGTACGATTAAAATACATCCAAAAAGGACATTTATCACCTATGAGAATAAATTTGAATCACACATCAGATACCACAGCAAAAAATGAATCCACTACTTTTCTTATGATTCGCTTTGCTGTCACATACAGTGTCTTTTTGCTTATCATTTTACTTCTGATGGTATATCTCCACCGCGTTTCAACAACACGTTCCGAACAGGATTTCTGGGATCAGGATCAGTCTACATTTGAAAGCGCTGTATCTCTTTTAGATAATAATTTTACCACCATGGACTCTATTACCAGACAGCTCAGTATGAATACAAAACTATACCGTCTTGCTACCATGACGTCCACTGACGATAATGATTTCTACTTGTCCGGTCTTGCCATGAAGCAGTCTCTTGCTTCTTATATGTATTCCTACAATGAACTTCCATTTAGTACATATTTTGTTTATCTGAGAAACAGTGGCTATATTATCAGTGTAAACACTTTCAATTCAGAACAGCTCTATTATATAAGAAACTATTTATCTTCCGGGGCTAATTTTAATGAATGGCATGATCTGCTTAACAATAATCTTACAAAAGATGCCGCGATTTATCCTCTTTCCGATTTTATGCTTCCGGAAAGTGATAACGCTTATCTTTATGTTTTGAATATGGATGTTCTGACCTACAAAGATATTCCTGCCACTGTGGCATTTCATATCAGTGAACAGACTTTTCGCAAAATTTTCAATGGTGTCTCATTAGGTGATACCGGTTACATTCTTGCAGTTGATGATCAAAACCAGCCGGTATTTTCCCTTTGTGGAGATGAGTTTCAGTCTTCTGAGGACAATTTATCCACGCTTGCAGAATCTGTATTATCCTTATCTTACGATGGCAATAATACCTGTATTCACGACAGCACCCATATCATGCGAATGGCTTCAAAAACAAATGACTGGACTTTTTATCTGGTACAGCCGGAATCTATTTATCCGTCCGACTATCAGATTATTTTCCTGTTCATCCTTTTTGCAGCAGTTGTCGGTGGACTTATCATGATATTTATTTTAGTCCGTAACAATATGCGCCCGATTCTTCACTTAGACGGTCAGCTTAAGGAAACACTGCACGCAAATACGCAGCTGATCGAGGAAGCCGCTGCGATCCGTCCAGTTTTATATGACAATTATTTAAGACAGCTGATGAGTGGTGTTATTACTACCCCTGATGAATTTGCATTTATCCGGAATTATCTGCATTTAGAGGATTCCTCGCTTCACTATTATGTTTTATATGGTGTAACTTATGAAAATGATCCTACCATTGATACTTTTCCGAATGAAAATACAGCTTCCGATAGTTCTGAAAACGCAAAAGATATCATAACAAATCTCTTAGCAAGATATTTTTCCTACGAGAACAATTTATATCTTTGTTCGCCAAAGAAACATATTTGCACTTTACTGATTCCTTTTCATGAAAAACCAGACGAAATGCTGATCTCTCTTCAGGAAAAGGTTTTAAAATTTCACAGTGAGCTGTTAGAAGAATATTCAATCTGGTTTTTTGCCGGAATAGGTCTTTCCTGTTCCTTTACCAACATCTGGGAATCCTACCAGCAGGCGAAAGATGCAGCCGGCTATACCAGCAAGAACTATATTTTCCTTCCATATGAAATGTTGAAAAAAGATTCGCATGTTTATTACTATCCGGCAGAATTTTCAACCCGTCTGATCCGCTCCATTACCGGAGGCAATAAGACGCAGGTGATCGAGATTTTTAACCTGATCCATCAGGAAAATATTGAAGAACGTTCCCTTCCGTTCCAGTTATTGCGTTTTTTACTTACCGACATCCGCAATACCTTATTGAAAGCTCGATTTACCTACACCGGAGAAATTACCCCGGAGATCATGGAAATCGACACCCTGCTTTCACAGGATGAGCTTACTTTCCGTCTCTGTGAAGATATCAGCATCAGGCTGTGTGATTTCTTTGCATCAAAGTCAGAGAAAAATAACCTGATCGACAGTATTGTAACTTATATCCGTGAAAATTATAAAAATCCGGCTCTCTGTTTAAGTAAGATATCTGATGAGTTTCATATATCAGAAAGTTATTTTTCTCATATGTTTAAGGAAAATATGAACGTAAACTTTTCCGTTTATCTGGAAGATCTGCGCCTTACAGAAGCAGCCCATCTGATTGAAAAAGGTGAATCCGGCATCAATGAGATTGCATTGGAAGTTGGATATAATAACCAGACTTCTTTCCGGCGTGCATTTAAGAAAAAATTTGGCGTTACACCGAGCAGTTTCGGTGTTCAGTCTTAAATTAAAAACAATAACAGCGTAAATTAACGCAGAAATGGAGTATACAATGTTTGATTTCAAAAAAGATTCTCCAGAAAGTGTTGGCATCCCTTCCAGATGCCTTCTTAAATTTCTGGAACGTTTACAGAAAAAACAGATTCCCATGCACAGTTTTCTTCTGATGCGGCATGATACCCTGATTGCTGAAGGCTATTATGCTCCCTACCAAAAAGATACCCTGCATCGCATGTTTTCCATCAGTAAAAGTTTTACTTCCATTGCGATCGGTCTGTTAGAAGCAGAGGGAAAATTATCTCTCGATGATCCCATTGTCAGATATTTTCCGGATAAAGTTCCATCTAATGTACATCCATGGATCGCAGAAATGACGATCCGCGACATGCTCATGATGCGTACCTGTCATGCATCCACAACTTATAAAGTCAATATGAAAAATGACTGGGTAGAAAGTTTCTTTACAGTACCGCCAACTCATCCGTCAGGAAAGCTCTTTCATTATGACACTTCCTCTGCACATACACTCTGTGCACTCGTAGAACGGCTTTCCGGAATGCCAATGCTCGATTACCTGAAACAAAAACTGTCCGTTCTGGAATTATCAAGCGAGTCCTATATGTTGACCGATCCCTTTGGTATCTCCATGGGTGGCAGTGGTCTTGTTGCACTTCCATCTGACCTTTTAAAATTCGGTTATCTTTTAGCTCATAATGGAAACATTAACGGGAAACAGCTCGTTCCAGCTTCTTATATCAAAACAGCTGCCTCATATCTCTCCGATACCCGCATGACAGCACCTCTCCCAAGTGAAGCCTGTGGCTATGGATACCAGATCTGGCGCAGTGAAAAGAATGGTTTTGTCTGCTATGGCATGGGCGGTCAGTTTATCCATTACCTTCCGGATTATGATTTGCTTTTTGTTACCACCGCAGATACACAGGGAATTTCCGGTGGTAATCAGTTGATTTATGATGCTCTGTATGACGAGATTCTTCCTTATATACAGGCAAATCCACTCCCGGAGGATCAAAAATCGCATACAGAGCTTCTTTCTGCGCTCTCTTCCCTTGCGATTTCACCTCTGGACAACGGATCAAGCACAGCTCCCGCTGTTTCGCATATCTTAGGAAAGCGATATGTGTTTGAAAAAAATGACGGTGAGTTTACGGATTTTAAGGCTGTTTTTTCAAATAATGAGGGATGTTTTACGTTTACACTGCATGACCAGATATGTTCGATTCATTTTGGTTTCGGAAAACTTGTCTGCGGACAGTTTCCAATCTATGATCAGAAATATGCCGCCAGCGGTATCTGGGTATCGGAGAATACTTTGTATGTGCGGGCGCATATTATGGATGCATTTGTGGGAAGTGTCCATTTTGAGGTGGTGTTTGGGGAATCTGATGTGACAGTGTTTATGAAGAAACAGGAAGAAAGTTTGTTTGGGGAGTTTCAGGGACATCTGTTCGGGACGATTGGCTAGCTAGAACTGCAGGTAAAACTATGTTATACCTACATTTTCTTAATAAGATTCGGGTGGCAAAAGGTGATTCTCAACTTAGCGGCTGGCAGATTTCACAAAGCCGTAACTAATTTTGTGACTTTGGGAGAAAATTAGGATATCTTGGTTTACCGGTTCATAACGCAGTGTTGCGTTGCCATGGATGGCAACACAAGTCTTAATTCTCAATGGTAAAATAGAGTTAGTAATTTGATTTTTATGAGGTGATTGATTTGGACGTGAACTCTTTATCACAAAAGTTTTATGTACGTAAATTAGACGAAAATGACCTGGATATTATTTTTGATTTGTGTTGTGGGAATCCTGTTTTTTATCAATATCATCCTCCCTTTGTCACAAAAGAAAGTATATTAAAAGACATGAAAGCACTACCATCAGGAAAAAGTTATGATGATAAATTCTATGTTGGTTTTTTTGAAAAGGAATCTTTAGTTGCTATTTAATGCTTTCTGGTCAAAAAATAACTTTCACGTTATCAACGAGGGAAAATATATTCTTATGGAGCGAAAAATATAAATTATTGCTTTTAAAAGCCAGCATATCTCACCACAAAACTTCCGGCTCCAGTGCACTAAGGCTCGCCGACAGTGCACCGGAACCGGCAATTTTATGGTTCCGGTGCACGTCCCAAGGCTCAGCCATTATTTTACTGTGGCTGTTTACCAATATAAGCTAAAATACCACCGTCTACATACAACACATGACCATTTACAAAGTTAGATGCATCAGATGCAAGGAATACAGCCGGTCCCTGTAAGTCTTCTGCATTTCCCCATCTTGCAGCCGGAGTTTTTGCAATAATGAACTGGTCAAACGGATGTCTGGAACCATCTGGCTGGATCTCACGAAGAGGTGCAGTCTGAGGTGTTGCGATATAACCAGGTCCGATACCGTTACACTGGATATTGAATTCACCATACTCAGATGCAATATTCTTTGTTAACATTTTTAATCCACCCTTTGCAGCAGCGTAAGCGGAAACAGTCTCACGACCAAGTTCACTCATCATAGAGCAGATGTTGATGATCTTTCCGTGACCTTTTTTGATCATAGACGGGATAACTGCTTTTGATACGATAAACGGTGCATTTAAGTCAACATCAATTACCTGTCTGAACTCTGCTGCTGACATATCGCACATCGGGATACGTTTGATGATACCTGCATTATTTACAAGAATATCGATCACACCAACTTCTTCTTCTACTTTCTTAATGAAAGCGTTTACCTGCTCCTCATTTGTAACATCACATACATAACCATGAGCTTTAATACCTTTTTCTGCATATGCAGCTAATCCTTTATCAACCAGCTCCTGTTTGATATCATTAAATACGATGGTTGCGCCAGCCTCTGCATAAGCAGATGCGATTGCAAATCCGATACCATAAGATGCGCCTGTTACTAATGCAATTTTGCCCTCTAATGAGAAATTGTTTAAAAATGACATATTTCTATCTCCTTTTTTGTGTTATGTTTAAGATTCTATAAATAAGAATCCAGTTTCTGCGTTTTCTGCCCAATATTTCTGAAATGACAAATTGAATCCTGTGCAAATATTCTGTTGTCTAAATTATTAAACATGTGACACAATGATTACATGTTTTTGTGAATATTCATTTTATTGTCTATTGCCAGTATGTCATCTCTACAGAGTGACTCCCTGTTTAAAAATTGCCATATCATGGAATCCTGCTTCTTCACTGCGTACTTTCTTACCGGATGCAACATCGATCACATAGTCAAATAATTTCTGACCTGTTTCTTCTAACTCTGCATCTTCCACAAGAACACCCGCATTGAAATCGATCCAGTTCTTTTTCTTTCCGGCAAGAGTACTGTTGCTGGAAATCTTTACTGTTGGAACCGGGGATGCAAACGGTGTTCCGCGTCCGGTCGTAAACAGTACAATATGTGCACCGCTGGCTGCTAATGCAGTTGCAGCAACAAGGTCATTGCCCGGTGCGCTGAGAAGATTTAATCCCGATGTATGTACGCGCTCGCCGTAGGAAAGAACGCCTTTTACTGCAGCACTTCCTGATTTCTGCGTACATCCCAAAGACTTATCCTCTAAAGTTGAAATACCGCCTTTTTTATTTCCCGGTGACGGATTTTCATAAATCGTCTGATGATTATCTTTAAAATACTGTTTAAAATCATTGATCAGATCTACGGTCTGATGGAACAGTTCTTCATTTTCACAGCGGTTCATCAGCAATGTTTCTGCACCAAACATCTCTGGCACCTCTGTCAGGATCGTCGTTCCACCTTTTCCGATTAAAATATCAGAAAACTTACCAACCAGCGGATTTGCTGTAATTCCGGAGAATCCATCACTTCCACCGCACTTCATGCCAATGATGAGTTTGGATGCACTGATCGGCTCACGGGAAAATCCAGCAGCATAATCGATCAGTTCTTCTAAGAGTTTTTCGCCCTCTTCCATCTCATCTTCACATTCCTGGCAGACTAAAAATTTCACACGGTTCTCATCATAATCACCAATGTATTTCTTCAGTTCACCAATATTACTGTTTTCACATCCAAGTCCAAGTACTAAAACACCACCTGCGTTCGGATGCTTTACGAGATCTGCAAGGATTGTTCTGGTGTGTTCCTGGTCGTCTCCCATCTGGGAACATCCATATGGATGAGGAAATGCAATGACTTCCTCCACAGAACCATGAACCTTTGCATTGGCACGTTTTGCCATCGCTGTTGCGATGTTGTTCACACAGCCGACCGTCGGTATGATCCAGACTTCATTACGCACACCGACGCTTCCATCCGGACGTGAAAATCCCATAAAAGTACGATCCTCTGTCTTTTTTTCCTCTGTTTTTACCGGCTCATAGGTATAGGTAAGCAGATCACCAAGAGCAGTTTTGATATTATGTACATGCACCCACTGACCGGCTTTGATATCCACTTTTGCATTTCCGATACGGAAACCATATTTGATCACATCGCCGCCCTGCGGAATATCACTGATCGCCATCTTATGACCGGCAGGGATCATCTCAGCCGCTGTAAATTCTTTTCCATCAACAGCGACTTTTTCTCCCTCCGCAATTTCCTTTATGGCAACAATGACATTATCATTTTCATTGATTTTGATAAAATCTTTCATAAGTATTCTCCTGCTTATGCGTTAAAAGTTTTTTCCATTGCTGCTCTCATTCCGAGTGCACGGATATCTTCCATGTAACCAGTTACAGCCTCTTCCACTCCTGCTAATTTTGTAAGGTCCTCACCCCAGAAATGCTCATTGGATAATACTGCATGTGTATATTCTGCTGCATCTTTTGAACTGTTTTCTGCAAAGAACTCTAATACCGCTGCGTCATCTAAGATCTGATACTCAGCACCATCACGATGTCCGATCAATGCTTTGTCGCGAATCTCTGTACCTGTATAGAATGCCATCAGGGCAGCCAGTGAAAATGTCAGGTGTGTCGGAAGTTTTCCTTCGTTCTTAATGTACTCTAAGAAGCTCGGCATACATCTTGCGCGCCATTTTGAAACAGAGTTCAGGGAAATGGATAATAATGCATGTTTTACATATGGGTTGTTAAATCTTGTAATAACTGCCTCTGCAAAATCGATCAGATCCTGTTTCGGAAGTGTTAATGTAGGAATAACTTCATCAAAGATCGTTGCTTTCATAAAGTTGAAGATCAATTCATCCTGCATGGACTCTAACACGATATCATTACCACAGAGATAAGATGCCAGTACAAAAGAAGTATGTGCACCATTTAAGATACGTACTTTTCTCTGTTTATAAGGTTTCTGATTGTCAGTAAAGATAACCGGGAGTCCTGCATCCGGAAGTGCAAATTCTTTGCTGATATCTTTTGCACTCTCGATAACCCAGAGAGCAAATGGTTCACCTGTTACAATCAGGTTATCCTGATATCCGAACTCTTTGCAAAGTTCCTCAGCCTCATCTCTTGGGTAACCGGTTACAATACGGTCAACTAATGTGGATGTAAATACACATGCCTCATCTAACCATTTCTTAAATCCTTCTTCTAAATTCCAGAGTACTGCAAGTTTCTCTACACACTCTTTTAAATGGATACCATTATCATCGATCAGCTCAACCGGAAGCATCACAAGACCTTTGTCCATTGCTCCGTTAAAATGTTTATATCTTTCATATAAGAATTTGGTCAATTTACCCGGATAGCTCTTCGGCGGCTCCATCTCTAATCTGTCTGTATCATCATAAACGATACCTGCTTCTGTTGTATTAGAAACAATGTAACGTAAGCTGTCAAGTTTTGCATAATCTGCATATTTCTGATATTCACCATAAGCATCTACTGCATCTGCAACGCTGGTTACGATACGGTTAATACGCTTCGGCTCTCCATCCACGATTCCTCTTAACTGTACTGTATACTGGCACTCCTGATCGTGAAATCTGTCAAGACTTCCGAACTCAATCGGTTTTACAAGTACGATGTCTCCGTTAAATTTTCCCTGCTCATTTGCAATGTCGATCATGTAGTCAACAAACGCACGAAGGAAATTTCCTTCTCCAAACTGTAATACTTTAACTGGTCTTTCTACTTTTCCTGTTTTTTTTCTGTTTAATAAATCCATGATTTCCTCCTGATTATCAGATCATTACTGCACCTTGTCATTTTGTAAGCGTTTACAATTTGTATTCTTACACCTTTTTACCGTTTCGTCAATATGTAATTTTGCACAATTTAGTGATTTTTATTATTTTTCTTTAAAATCGTCACTTTTTCTTCTACATTTTTTCTATATTTTACAAAATCTGATATTGCTTTCTTTTTTTTGTTATTGTATAATCAGACCAGTAGCAATGAAACTGCTTTCATTTTCTTTTACATTTCTTTATAAGATGTAATACAGGAAGCGATTTTAACATATTAAAGGGATTTTATTTATGACAATATACGACATTTCGAAAAAAGCCGGTGTATCCATCGCGACTGTTTCCCGTGTATTAAACGGCAGCGACAAAGTCCGACCTTCTACAAAGAAAAAAGTCATGGATATCATTGAAAAATATGATTATACACCAAACGCTTTTGCACGCGGCATGGGACTTCACTCCCTGCAGACGATCGGTATTCTCTGTGCAGATTCCTCTGATCTTTTTCTTGCAAAGGCGGTTTATTATTTAGAACAGGAACTGCAGGCAAATGGTTATGAGTCACTGCTCTGCTGTACCGGTTATAATTTAGAGATCAAACAGAATTACCTGAATTTGATCCTTTCCAAAAAAGTAGACAGTATCATTCTTGTCGGTTCTAACTTCATCGGTACTACCGAAGATGAAAACCAGTACATTAAGGATATTTCCTCACAGGTACCGATCATGCTGTTAAACGCTTCTTTCGATTATCCAAACGTTTACAGCACTTTATGTGATGACTATACGACCATGTTTGAGGCAACAGAATCTATGTTGGATTCCGGGATTGCCGATCCAGTCTATATTTATAATTCCATTTCATACAGTGGTCGCAAAAAATTAAACGGTTTCAAAGATGCTTTAAAAAAACATGGCATCTCTGATATAGAAAACAGAATCCACAAATACGACGGAGATTCCCAGCAGTTTAACGAAATTGCTGACTTTATGGATCAGGTTGCAAAAGAGGCCCCTCCTTTTCATGGAGTGATCGCTGCCGACGATGTACTCGCCGTCGGTGTAGTCAAATATGCGCAGCGCAATCATATTTCCGTACCCGATGATCTATCCATCATGGGGTACAACAATTCCATGCTGACAACCTGCTGTATTCCGGAACTTACTTCCGTGGACAACCGCCTGGAAACACAGACACATCAGTTAGTGCAGACCTTAGTGGGAGTTCTTTCTGGTGAAGAAATGCCGAAAAAATCTATTTTTTCCGGCAAATTAATTAAACGTGGAACTACCTTATTCTAAAACAAACATAATGGAGGAAAAACAATGAAACAATTTATGGACGAAAACTTCTTGCTTCAGAGCGAGACCGCACAGAAACTTTACCATTCTTACGCAGCAGATGCGCCGATCTTAGATTACCACTGCCACATCAATCCGCAGGAAATCTATGAAGACCGCCAGTTTGAGAATATTACCCAGGTATGGTTAGGCGGCGATCATTACAAATGGCGCTTTATGCGTTCCTGTGGTGTAGACGAGAAATATATCACCGGCGATGCCTCTGACAAGGAAAAATTCTTAAAATGGGCAGAAGTTCTCGGAAAAGCCATCGGTAACCCGCTCTTCCACTGGAGTCATCTGGAGTTAAAAAAATATTTCGGCTACAATGGTGTTTTAAATAAGAAAACCGCTGAGGAAGTATGGGAATTATGTAATAAGAGACTTGCAGAGAAAGATATGTCTGTCCGCAACATTATCAGACAATCCAATGTTACATTAATCTGCACCACAGATGATCCTGTTGATTCCTTAGAGTGGCATAAAAAAATCGCTGAGGATGATTCCTTTGATGTACAGGTACTTCCTGCATGGCGTCCTGACAAGGCAATGAACATTGAAAAAGTTACTTATTTAGATTATATCTCCCAGTTATCTGAAGTTTCCGGTATCAAGATAGATACGTTTGCGGCTTTAAAGAAAGCTCTTTCAAACCGCATGGATTTCTTTGCTTCCATGGGATGCAGCGTATCTGACCATGCTCTGGAATATGTAATGTATGCTCCTGCTTCTGATGATGAGATCGAGGCTATTTTTGCAAAACGTCTTTCCGGCGAAGGTGTTACACGCGCAGAAGAATTAAAATTCAAAACCGCATTTATGTTATTTGTCGGCACAGAATATACAAAACGCAACTGGGTAATGCAGCTTCATTATGGATGCAAACGTGACAACAATACTCCGATGTTTGACCGCCTTGGACCGGATACCGGTTATGACTGCATCAACAACTATGCTCCGTCTTCCGAAATGGCAGATTTCTTAAACTCTTTAAATAAGAATGGCAATCTTCCAAAGACAATCATTTACAGCTTAAACCCGAACGACAACCAGGCAATCGGCACTATCTTAGGATGCTTCCAGGATTCCACCGCTGTTGCAAAGATCCAGCAGGGTTCCGCATGGTGGTTCAACGATCACAAGACCGGTATGCAGGATCAGATGATCTCCCTTGCAAACCTCGGAAATCTTTCCGGTTTTGTCGGCATGCTGACTGACTCAAGAAGTTTCTTATCCTATACACGCCATGATTACTTCCGCAGAATCCTCTGCAACCTCATTGGTGAGTGGGTAGAAAACGGTGAGTTCCCGGCAGATTATGATACATTAGAGGAGATTATCAAAGGTATCTGCTACAACAACTCCGTAAATTATTTCGGATTCAATTTAAAAACCTGTTAATCAGAAAGCCAATCTGTTATGCGCACCGAAATGCGCAGGAAAGGAACATTTTATGGAACTTCGTACTGCAGCATCTCCAAGAGATGTCAAACATTACACAACCGAACGTTTAAGAGAGGAATTTTTAATTGACGACCTGTTTCAGCCGGAAATCATCAAACTTGTATACAGCCATATCGACCGTATCATCACAGGATCTGCTGTTCCGGTAAAAGAGACTTTAAAATTAACCGCCGGCGATGAGCTGCGTGCACAGTATTTCTGCGAACGCCGTGAGCTCGGTGTGATCAATATCGGTGGTGCCGGTGTGATCACGATCGATGGAAAAGAATACAAAGTTGCCCATAAAGAAGGCATGTATATCGGCATGGGTTCAAAGGATATTTCTTTTGCAAGTGAAAACGCAGATTCCCCTGCAAAATTTTACTTAAACAGCGCTCCTGCCCATATGACTTATCCTACCGTACTGATCAAACCGGAGGGTACACCGGAAGACGGTGTTGTCATTGTAAAGGACTGTAACAAAGTTGAGCTCGGTTCTTTAGAGACAGCCAACCACAGAACGATCTGCAAATATATTCTTCCGGGACAGGTAGAAAGCTGTCAGCTTGAAATGGGTATGACAAAACTTGAACCGGGCAGCGTATGGAACACAATGCCATGCCACACACATGACAGACGTATGGAAGTTTATCTGTACTTTGATATGCCAAAAGATGCACTTGTAATGCATTACATGGGCGAACCGACCGAGACAAGACACATCGTTATGCGCAACGAACAGGCTGTTATCTCTCCGAGCTGGTCCATTCACTCCGGATGCGGTACACAGGCATACACTTTCATCTGGGGAATGGTTGGCGAGAATCAGGACTTTGATGATATGGATGATGTTGCAATGAAAGATTTAATGTAATAACCTATCGTATATTTACAGATATACATTTTTAAGAACCAGATATAATGCCGGAATACGGACGTACTGCCAGTATTCCGGCAAAACAATATACCAGCAGTACAGAAATGAGGATATTCATGAAAATTGCATTAATCAACGAAAACAGCCAGGCAGCAAAAAATGAAATGATCTGTGCTACTTTAAAATCTGTCGTAGAACCAATGGGACATGAGGTATTCAACTACGGCATGTATTCTGCAGAAGATACACACCACCTTACTTATGTGCAGAATGGTATTCTTGCAGCAGTTTTATTAAACTCCGGTGCCGCTGATTTTGTCATCACAGGCTGCGGAACCGGCGAGGGCGCTATGCTTGCATGCAACGCTTTCCCACAGGTACTCTGCGGACATATCGAGTCCCCACTTGACGCTTATCTGTTCTCACAGGTCAATGACGGAAACTGCATTGCTCTCCCATTCGCCGAGAATTTTGGCTGGGGTGGAGAATTAAATCTTACCTATATCTTTGAAAAACTGTTCTGTGCTCCGGGTGGCGGCGGATATCCAAAGGAACGTGTCGTACCGGAACAGCGCAATAAAAAAATCTTAGACGAGGTTAAAAAAGTAACTCATCGTGATCTTGTATCTATTTTAAAAGAACTTGACCGCGACCTTGTCATTGGCGCTTTAAGTGGCGATCATTTCAGCGAGTATTTCTTTGCAAACTGTAAAGACGAAGCAATCGCTGCCTGCGTAAAGGAACTGATCGGCTAGCAATCATCACAGCAGAACAGATAATACCCTGCCAGCATACATAAAATCATGAGAACAAACCCACAGAAACGGTTGTGAATCACGATCATCACAAGCATTCCCATTGCAAAGCAAAACAGTGCGAATCCAAGCATCCGTTTCATGGCAGACTCCAATAAAGAAACGCATATATTACTGATAATATATGCGTTTCTTCTTGTTTTTTATACTGTTTTAAAAACTTTTTATGACCATCCACCATTTATGAAACATGAAACCTGTGATTCCTATTTATTCACAGAATCCTTTAAGATATCTTCCATCTCTTTTCCAGCTGCTGCCTTTGCAGCAGCATCTGTCTGATTCTCAGTAACATTCTCAGAAGATGCATCATTTTTTGAAGTAAATTTGTTTACAAAATCCGGCACCATATCAAGCACTTTTGTGATTCCGTCCTGATTCTTAATATTTACCAGTTTGGTTGTACCATTCTGGATCACAAGAACTGCGCTTGGCATGATCTTTCCACCCATACCACCGGCACCGTTATTTTTCTTTTCCTGTGAAAAAGCACCAGCTGCAACACCAAACGAAACATCAACCAGTGGAAGAATGATCGTATCCCCAATATGGATCGCATCCCCTACTACCGTCTTGGTTGTGATAAAACTGTCCATCCCTTTAAATAAAGATTCTACTGTTGTATGAAAACTATTGTCTGCCATAATGAAACCCTGCCTTTCTTTCTGCTATTTTATTTAAAAACTTTCTTTATCAAATTCCGGATATCACGCTCTTTTAACAGGCGGATACCGGATATAAGTACATGTATCAGACGTATATGTCCTTTTACGAAAAAAGTACCTTCCACATACGCTTTATCTGCTTCAAAATCCGGATAGATTCCAACATCATATTGATAAACTGCCGGAAACATTGCGAGGACTCCAAGTGCCTGTCCAGTCGCTGATGGTTCCCATAATGCAAAATTCAATTCTGTATTGATCTTTCGAAAGCGAGAATGTTTCAACAGATATTTAATCTCTCTCCAAACTACAGAAACACTATTACGGTTATGTTCATCGGTCAATACATCTTTTATCTTTCCTGCCCGGTCGGACAGATTTTCCCATTTTCTACGAACACCTTTGATTTTCTCAATGGCACTGTGAAATTTACCGGTTATCTTCTGTCCAGGCGATATCTTTCCAGAAGATGTCTTTTCTGTATTTCTTTGTGCTGCGGAATCCAGCTCCGTTGTCTGTGTGTCATCTTTTGAGTCTTTCTGTTGCAACTCTGCTGTATTTTTCGATTCAGCATCCTGCTGTTGCTTTTTTATATCTGAAAAAATTCCGTTTTCATCCTCTGTTTTTTTCTCATGAACTGCCACGTCTGTGCTGTCTGCAATCGTTTCTTCCGCTTCGTCCTCCATTTTCTCACCCAGAGAAATATTCCTTCCAAACAACTTCAGCTTATAAGAAAGTCCTTCTTCATTATAGGAATACATAAAGGATAAAATATGAAGCATCCAGTGTACTTTTCCCTCTATCCGGACATTTTCTTCAATGATTCCCTCCATCCGGTAACGAACCGGCACCAAAAGCACGAGAAGAACGATCAGTAGAAAAAACGTAAGCAGTGTCAGCAGAATCCATCCGATTATTTTTAATATGAGCAATACAACCGACATTTCAAGCTCCTTAACCCTGTTTTTCTGCAAGATATGTGCGGACGGCAAATGTACCTGTGCTACGGTACACCTCATCTATAATGGATGCTGCGACCTCAACTGCTTCATCGTAACCCTTTGCCAATCCCACGATTACCATATCTTTTTTAGGATATTCCTTTTGCATCAGTTCATATGATGGTATGATATCAAGCAGATTCTGTCTGTTAGAGGCCAATGTGATCACATAAATCCCGATCTGTCCGGCATTGTGCATAATCTTCCACTTGACTTTCTTTGTCTTATGTACAATACTCTCCCCCACATACAAATCCTTATACCATATCATACATCCTGCTCCATCTTTCTGATGTGTTTTGTTTATTCATACCTGTGGCTGCCCCACAGATTATTCTTCTTTAATTCCTGATATTCCTCATACGCTCTCTCTAACATCTGTTTCTCATTCGGAAACTTCAAAAGATGATACGCCTCATGGTATTTGTAATAACCGGAATCGACAAAATACTCTTCACGCTGCGGTTTGCTGTAATAACTGTCTGCCATCATCAGATACCAGTGCACCGTCTTCTCTACAACATCCTCCGGTACTGTAAATGAATACTGGCTTTTTCCGATATATTTCATCAGAGTCGCTTTCACACCAGTCTCTTCATATACTTCCCTCATCGCTGTATCTTTATATTCTTCTCCTGCTTCCACAGTTCCTTTTGGAAGTACCCATCCCTCGTATTTATTTTTGTAATTTTTGTACAAGAGCAATATTTTGCCGCGAAATATTACCACACCACCACAACTTGTTGCCTCGATCATCGCAATACCTCCTGATGTGGTCTTTTATAATACTATCATGTTTATAAGTATAATACTTTTCAAAAGCACATGCAACATTTCATTCATTATAATATGCATCAAAGACCTCTTTTGCAATCGGTACGGCATATTCACTTCCGACACCTGCTTTTTCCACGATTACGGCAATCGCAATATCCGATTTATCTTCCCTGTGTGCATATCCTACAAACCAGGAATGTGAAGAATCTGCTCCGGTAGAATACTCTGCTGATCCTGTCTTTCCTGCCGCCTCGTAACTTTGACCGCTCAATTTCTTACCGGTACCAGTCTCGACCACATAACTCATATAATCCTTTAAAATCGCAGCTTCATCCGTTGACATAAGCGTGCCATATTCTTCCGGCTCGTATTGCTCCACTAAAACTCCGTCGCTGCTTTCTACATGATCTAACACATACGGTTTCATCAGAATGCCGTCATTGTTGATCGCACTTACGATCAGCGCCATATGAAACGGTGTCACAAGCGTCTGTCCCTGTCCAATGGAAGTTGCCATAATTGCAGAAGCTCCATCTGTCTTTTCTAATACAAAACTGCTCTTAGATGCCTGCAGATCCGTCGGCAGACTGGTATTAAACAACATTTTATCACACAACTGTCCAAACCTGTCTACATCAAGCTCCATTCCGAGTGATGCATAAAATGCATTACAGGAGTTGGCAAATGCCTGACGCAGATTCTGGGTTCCGTGGCTCTTATTTCCATAACAGTGAATCGTATGATCTCCCACTGTATAGCTGCCTGTACAGGTATAACTGTAATTTTCATAGTCCGCATGTTCCTGGATATACTCTAAAGTTGTCAGGATCTTAAATGTCGATCCCGGCGGATAAAGTCCCTGTGTTGCACGGTTTAACAGTGCTGCATCTGTGTTATCGTCCGCCGTCAGGTTATCCCAGTCTGCAGCGATCGTGTTTGGATCAAAATCCGGTTTTGATACCATTGCAAGAATCTTGCCGGTAGAAGGCTCTAATACAACGATTGCTCCCTTATAGTATCCTAACGCATCATATGCCGTTGCCTGCAGTCCATAATCTAACGTCGTGACTACATTATCTCCCGGACTTTTCTCACCCTGCATCTCATCTCCGACCTTATCTAAAAAAGCTGTATTGGAACGCAGCAGGTTAAAGTTCGCAAGTGACTCAATTCCTGACTTTCCCTTGGTAGAATACCCGACTATGTGTGAAAATATACTGCCGTATGGATATCTCCTTGTCTCATTTCCCTCATTGTCCGTCACCGTCTCCGCAAGCACCTGACCATCATTTGTCAGGATCTGACCGCGTACGATTTTCTGGGCAAATGTCTCCTGTCTGGTATTGTAAGGATTATTGATAAATTCCTCACTCTTAAAAAATTGAAAGTAGGAAAAATACCCCATCAGGCAGATAAACAATGCCAGAAACGAATACGTGATAACCGCAAATTCCCGGTTTTTTGTATTTTTTTTCTTTTTACCTGTCTTAATAGAGTTCTTCGACCTGTTGTCTCTCATATCCGGTCTTTCGCTGTTTTTTTCTCGCATTGTTCTCTCCTTCATCCTGCCTCAAAATATACAATCCCTGAATCACCGCAAACAGCATCATGGTTGCCAGCAGAGAACTTCCTCCATAGCTTACTAACGGCAGTGTTACTCCGGTTGACGGAATAAATTTTGTCACACCGCCAATGGTAAGGAATACCTGAAACGCATACACTGTTCCAAGTCCTAACGCTACAAGTTTATAAAACTGTTCTTTCATCTGCATTGCAATATTTAAAAACATCAGAAAGCAGCTGATGCACACCATGATCAGGCAGATTGCAAAAATACCTCCTAATTCTTCTGATATTGCAGAAAAAATAAAATCCTGCTCAACAACCGGTATTTTATTTGGTGTTCCCTGATACAATCCTGTGCCAAACCATCCACCGGTTCCGATCGCAAACAGGGACTGGCATATCTGATACCCCTCATTATCAATAACACTGAGCGGATCGCGCCATGCCACAACCCTGACGCGGACATGTGAAAATAATCCATAGGCAGCAACAGCGGCGATGCATCCGACCAGAAGACCGCCGGCAAAATAAAACAATTTTCTGGTCGCAACATAAAGCATAACCAGATAGGTAACAAAAAAGATCAATGCACCTCCAAGATCTCTTGATGCCACTAAGATCAACACATGTACTGCCGCCACGATCGTTGTGATACAGACGGTTTTAAAATCTGTGTTTTTATAAAGCATTCCTGCCACAAAAAACACGAATAGAATTTTCACGAACTCAGATGGCTGTATCGAAAACAGTCCACCGATCGTAACCGAGATCTTCGCACCATAACTGGTAGAACCAAATATGGTAACTGCAGCAAGTCCAATAATACCGATCATTGCATACAGCCACGTCAGTCTTCGTAATGACTGCACTTTCCGTATCAGTACCGGTATCACGATCGTAATGACCGACGCACAGATCGCGATCGCATACTGTCTTATCGCCTTCTCATAAGAAAGCCTTGTCAGCATGATAAAACCGATCATTAAAAGCATGCACATATTATTTGTCACAAGCCTGGATGCCTTAGGATACAATAACTGATAATTAACGATCACGATCGTCACTAAAATTACCTGAAGGAAATAAAGAATGATAAGATTAATTTCATCGGTAACTGTATAGAGCACTAAAAACGCGTCCAGATGGATCAGATACATAAAAAATATCTGCCGGTCAAATATATGATTTCTCTTTTCTGTACTGATTCTGCTGCGGAATGCCGAAAAACACTCATACGCATAACACGCAAACAATATGATCATCAGATATTTTGAAACTTCTACGATAAGATTTTCCATACCGTTATTCTACTCCTCGTTTATAATGTCCACCGGTATATTCTCCCATATACAGTTCCTGCAGACTGTTTTTCCCATTTAAAAAGACTGTTTTATATAAATTTAATATCTGTTTTACCTGTGATTCCTGCTCCGTTGTAAAGCTGATCCTGTATGCATGGATTCCCATTTTTTCCAGTTCATCACGATAAGGGAATAAAATCAGCGGAGCTGTATTATAAATCGTATTGTAACATTCCGTACAATTATTTTTTACCGGAAAATATTTCCCATAACGATCTTTCAGATAGGTGACAGTCCGAACCTTATCACACCCCCGGTCTGCCCCGGCATTGGCATGTACACACTGCGCAGATATCATCAGCGGCAGATTGCCATAAAAAACTATTTCACTCTGTGTATTATCCCTGTTTTGTAATTCTTTCCGGTTAAGTTCAAATGGAACCGTATCACGAACCGGCTGCATATCCCAGAGCTGCCTTTTTGCATAAGAATTCCAGATATAAAGATTGTGATCTAAAATAATATCCGTATCCGGAAGATTTTTCCTGATAAATGCAAGTTCATCATAACTTTTTACTACAAATCCATCTATCCCGGTCTGTTTCATTTCCGACAGATTTTTTTCATAGAAAGAAAGCGTAGGAAAACGAAATACTGCCGGCATAATATAATAAACTTTTTTCCCTGACAAATGAATACGGACTGTATCTTCTTTTAATGCTGCAAACAGGTTTTCTCTTGTATAACAACTGCTGTCAAGATATATGGAATCCACACAGGACTCATCAAGCAGTTTTTTTATAAAACCCCGGTTTTCAATGGAAACCGAAAGCTGTGATTTTCCATTCCCGGATGCTGCATTTTTCTCATTTTGTACAGATACCAATTTCACTGGTCGATCTTCACCCGATATTTTTTCATCTGCCCCGGCTTTATCCCTTCGTGCAGGTGCAGTCAGTGTTTCACTCAGCAATTCCAATGCATTTCTCCGCAATACATTTAAGGCCTGCACCGGGAGGAAAATATCATCATCCATATCTATATCAAGTTTTTCAAACTCATACGGCGTATTCCCGGTCTTTTTTATGCTTGCAGACACTTTTTCTTCTGTAAGCGGCTGTTTTAATGCAGCCTGTACCACATCTCCATCCGCAGAGATCCGGACATCATTCCATGTAATTTCCAGTTTAGCAGGAAAATCTTTTTTTAATCTTAAGGTTCCATTGATTTTTTCTTTTTTTTCAGACCGGACATAACGCTCTTTTATTTCTTCCCAGAGTGCTTCATTTCCTTTTGTATGCGATGGCTTATCAAATGTGATCATCTCTCTGCCATTATGTCTTTTATAGTACCCATCTGTAAATCCACTACGGTTTCCAAAATCATAAAGATGCTGCATATCTTCTTTCGTTACTTTAAAGTCTTTCTTTGCAGTCACCTCATCCGTGCGCAGACATGCATTGATATAACGATCTATGTATTTACGGTAAACAGATACCACACCAGCAGCATATTCTGCCTTTTTCATTCTTCCCTCGATTTTAAAGGAATCAACACCATTTTCGATCAGATCCGGGATCATTGATACGGTACAGAGATCCTTCGGGCTTAAAATATAGATATCACGCTCTTTTTTCCCTGTCTTTACCGGATGCTTCTTTTCATCAAAAACCTCATAGGAAAGACGGCACGGCTGGGCACATCTGCCACGGTTTCCGCTTCGTCCTCCCAGCATACTGCTGAGCAGACACTGACCGGAATAACAGTAACAAAGTGCCCCATGAACAAAGCTTTCGATTTCAATATCCACATGATCTCTGATATCACGTATTTCCGTAAGTGACATCTCACGCGCTGTCACTACACGGTCAGCCCCCATCTCCTTCATCATTGCGGCACCGTAGCGGTTTGTCACTGTCATCTGTGTACTCGTATGTATGGATAATCCAGGGAAAGCCTCTCTCACCATCTGAAAAGCTCCCATATCCTGGATGATAACCGCATCCAGTCCCTGTTTATAATAAGGCAGCAGATATGAATATAAGTCTTCGGTCAGTTCTCGTTCCTTAAACAGGGTATTTACCGTGAGATATACTTTTCTCCCATGGATATGCGCATAATCGATTGCCGAAAGCAGTTCTTCCTCGGTAAAATTATCAGCATAGGCACGTGCCCCGAATCTTCCTCCACCGAGATATACTGCATCTGCACCGGCATTTATTACTGCACGAAAGGTTTCCATGGAGCCTGCTGGTGCTAACAATTCTATATTCTGATATCGTTTATTACTGTTCATTCTGATTCTCTCCATCAAAAACATAAAAGGACGAAAATAATCTCTCCGTCCCCTCACTTTTTCCTGTATGACAGATTTCTGCTGCAGGCATCCATCTGTTATTAATCAGTTGTATCTTTCTGTTCTGTTTCATCTTCATCTGACGCATCTTCTTCGATCTTTCCAAGAAGAGACTCCTCTAATGACGATTCTAAACGCGCCTTATTCAATAGCAATTCACGGTTTTCTGTATCTAAACGCTTAATCTCTTTCTTATCATTTTCGGACTGGATCTGTTCTGCGATCAGATCGTGTTTCAGATCATAAATCTCTTTTTCTTTTGCCTCAATCTCACGTTCTAACTTCTCAGCCTGGGTTTTTGCTTTAAAATAATCATCTGCAATATTAAGCTCTAACAAGGTTGCTTTCATGTCGGCTGGAAATCTCTGATATCCCTCTATACTGTCAAATTCATTTATCTTTCCATTGATATAGACTGCAACCTTCTGAAGATATTCTTCGCTTTCGTATCCGCTTAATGTGTACACTTTTCCGCCGATCACAACTTCTGCACTTGTTTTCTCTGCCATTTATCTTCTCCTCCGGTCTGCTGTACAATATATGGTATATTATAATGACATTCAATGCTAAAATCAACTATTTTGTCAATCCGAAATGCTGATACGCAAAATCAGTTACCACACGTCCTTTGGGTGTGCGGTTGATAAATCCGTTTTTCACCAGATACGGCTCATATACATCTTCGATCGTTCCGGAATCCTCACCGATCGCCGCCGCTAACGTATCAAGTCCCACCGGTCCACCAGAGAACTTTTCAATCATGATCTTTAAAATATTACGGTCGTTCTGATCGAGTCCCATCTTATCAACCTCTAAGAGATCCAGCGCAAAGGCCGCAACTTCCTTTGATATCTTTCCGTCATATTTCACCTCTGCGAAATCCCTGACACGCTTTAACAGACGGTTTGCCAGTCGTGGTGTTCCACGCGAACGTCTTGCAAGCTCAAATGCACCTTCCTCATCAATTTCAACACCCAGTGTTTTTGCAGAATGAAGAATGATCGTCTTTAGTTCCTCCACCGTATAAAATTCCAGATGATGCACCACGCCAAAACGGTCACGGAGCGGTGCTGACAAAAGCCCCGCTCTCGTAGTTGCACCGACTAGCGTAAATTTTGGCAGATCCAGACGGATTGCACGCGCAGTTGCCCCTTTCCCGATCATAATATCGATCACATAGTCTTCCATTGCCGGATAAAGAACTTCTTCCACCTGGCGGTTTAACCTGTGTATCTCATCCACAAACAGGACATCCCCCTCCTGCAGATTGCTTAAGATAGCTGCCATCTCTCCCGGTTTTCCGATTGCAGGGCCACTTGTCACCTTAAGATGTGTTCCCATCTCATTTGCAATGATCCCTGCAAGCGTCGTTTTTCCAAGTCCGGGAGGACCGTAAAAAAGCACATGATCTAAGGACTCTCCCCTTTGTTTTGCCGCCTCAATATATATTTTTAAATTTTCCTTTGCTTTCTGCTGTCCGATATAATCATCAAGCGTCTGCGGACGCAGGCTTTTTTCAATTTTGATATCCTCTTCCTGCACCTGCGTGGAAATGACTCTTTTTTCCATTTAAATTTTCACCACATTTCTATAAAAATGCCATCTTCTTCAATGCCATCTTTAATATTTCTTCCACATCCGTCTCTTCCGTGATCTCAATACCGTTTAATGCCCGAAGAGCTTCGGAAGACGAATAGCCAAGCGCAACCAGAGCCTGTACCGCCTCATTCTTAGTGCCACTGGCATGATTTTCTGTGGACTCACCTGTCTTTTCAAATTTCTGTTCAAATGCATCTTCCAGACTCAGTTTGTCTTTTAATTCAAGAATCAGTCTCTGGGCTGTCTTTGCACCTACTCCCGGTGCCTTAGCGATTGCTTTCGCATCATCACCGAGAACTGCAAACCTGAGATCATCCGTCGTCATCACGGATAAGATCGCAAGTGCTCCTTTCGGTCCGATTCCACTGACACCTAACAGTAACTTATAAATTTTTAATTCGTCCTTTGTCAGAAATCCAAAAAGCAGCATGGCATCTTCCCTGACATGCAGATAAGTATATACTTTTACTTCTTCCCCGACAGAAGGAAGATACCGGAATGTCTGTCCTGTCGTGTAAATATGATAACCGATCCCACCGGTCTCCACCACGATACTCTCCTCGTCCATATCCGTCAAAACACCTTTGATGTATGAATACATGCTAAAATCCTCCTGTTACACCATCCGTTTTCCGATCCGTTTTATCATTTCCTGTGCCGCAATACCGACCAAAAATCCAGTCAGTGCACCGGCGATCAGCAGCACCGGCATATAATAAAAAATATTATAATTTTCCACAACATAAGCAGCCACAACAAGCTGACCTACATTGTGAAAGATTCCGCCACTCACACTGACAGGCAGAACACCAAACCATTTTGTTTTTTTCAGCAGATACATCACAAGAAAACTAAGCAGTCCGCCTGCAAGACTATATAAAATACTGAACATATTTCCAAACAGGAAACCGGAAAGTACAATACGCAGTGCAGACACTGCCAGTGCTTCTTTCGTTCCCACGCAGTAAAGCATCAGAACCACAACTATATTTGTTAGTCCAAGTTTTACACCTGGTATTCCAAAATAAAACGGAATCAGTGATTCCACATAGCTGCAGATGAGTGCCAGTGCCAGGTAAACACCTAAATATGCTGTTTTTTTCTTATCTCGCAATGGAATCCAACTCACTTTCTCCGGCACCGATCACCTGCACCACTACTTTGTTCGGGAGACAGACGATCGTCTCATTTGTTTTTGAAATAGCTTTCTGATGCACACAGAGTTTGTCCGGGCAGTCAGCTTCCGTCACATCAGCTTTTCCATCCTTTATCACAAGCAGATTCGTTGTTTTCCCATCTTTCCGGATTGGAATCTCATCATCCTCATCAAGCGGGTAAGTACCATAAACCTTTCCATCTACCGTAACCTCCACACTTGCACCGGTATTCTGATGTGTCAGGTAAAACCCTGCCGCAAACCCTGCCAGACAAATAAAAATAACACTTAAAAAAATGATATCTCTTTTCTTCATAAAATTTTACACTTACACTGTCTCCCCCATATAGTAGAAGCCAAAGGCTTCTTCTCAGAATTTTATACACACTCCCCCATATAGTAGAAGCCGAAGGCTTCTTCTCAGGATTTTATACACACTCCCCCATATAGTAGAAGCCTTTGCATTCCAGAAGTTTCACATCCACGATTTTTCCTATCATATCCTCTGTTCCCGGCAGATGTACTACCGAGTTATTGCTAAGTCTGCCAGTCACAAGAGCTGCATCCTGCTCATTTTTTTCTTCGATCAGAACCGGAAGTGTCTGTCCGGTCAGCGCTCCGGCTTTTTCTGCGGAAATAGTCTGCACTTCTTTTAACAAACGGTCAAAACGTGCTTTGATCACGTCATCCGGAATCTGATCGTCCATCACAGCTGCCGGGGTGCCGGTACGTTTTGAATAAATAAATGTAAATGCACTGTCATAACGCACTTTACGTACCACGTCCATGGTTTCCTCAAAATCTTCCTCTGTCTCTCCAGGGAATCCGACAATAATATCCGTTGTAAGTGCAATATCAGGCACTGCGGCACGGATCTTATCTACCAGTTCTAAATAATGTTCCTTGTCATAGCGGCGGTTCATCAGTTTTAAAATACGGCTGCTTCCTGACTGTAATGGAAGATGCAGATGTTTACAGATCTTTTTGGAATTTTTCATAACTTCGATCAGATCATCGGAAAGGTCCTTTGGATGGGAAGTCATAAAACGGATACGCTCAATGCCATCTACCTTTTCGATCTCCTGCAAAAGCTGTGCAAACGTCATTGGCTGCTCTAAATTTTTGCCATAAGAATTGACATTCTGTCCCAGGAGCATAATTTCCACAACTCCGTCAGCCGCAAGGCGTTCCACCTCACGGATGATTTCTTTGGGCTCTCTGCTCCGCTCCCTGCCGCGCACATACGGTACGATACAATAACTACAGAAGTTGTTGCATCCAAACATAATATTAACACCTGATTTAAAGGAGTATTTTCTTTCAACCGGAAGATCCTCAACGATCTTATCGGTATCTTTCCAGATATCGATCGTCATGGATGTACCATGACCTGCCGCATGCTCTGAATAACTGTTTTCCAATGCGGTAACGATCAGCTCTGCAAATTTATAGATATTATGTGTTCCAAAGATCAGGTTTACAAAACGGTAACTCTGTTTAATCTTTTCTACCACTGTCGGTTCCTGCATCATACAACCGCACAGTCCGATCATCATAAATGGATTTTTCTTCTGAAAGCCGTTTAAGTATCCCAGTCGTCCGTATACTTTATTGTTTGCATTCTCACGAACTGTACAGGTGTTATAAATAACAAAATCTGCTTCCTCGGAATCTTCCTCCACATAGCCGATCTTTTCCAGAATACCGACTAATTTTTCGGAGTCCCTTGCATTCATCTGGCATCCGAATGTGGATACATGAAAAGTCAGCGGACTTCCTTTTTCCTCGGAAAGCTGTCTTAAATACTCTTTTGCAATATCCATAAAGTAATACTGACGTTCCGGTTCCGTTGCCGGAATCTGGTTTTTGTCTGCGATGCGCAATGTCGGGCGCACTCCCGTTGTAACTTTCTGACTCATAAAACTGTTAAATCCTCACTATTTCTATTGCTTTTTCTTATGGTCTTACCTGACCATTTCCATAAATGATATATTTTGTGCTGGTTAATGCTTCTAAACCCATCGGACCTCTCGCATGAAGTTTCTGCGTGCTGATACCGATCTCCGCGCCAAAACCAAACTCAAAACCATCCGAAAACCGTGTGGATGCATTGACATAGACACAGGCAGCATCCACTTCATCTAAAAACTTCTGTGCATTGGTATAATTTTCCGTAATGATTGCCTCGGAATGTCCTGTATTATAGCGGTTGATATGGGCGATCGCCTCATCCACGGAAGTTACCGTCTTTGCAGAGATCGTATAATCTAAATATTCCCTGCCCCAGTCTTCTTCCACCGCCGGTTTGATCAGTTCTTTATTCAATGCAGCATCGGCTTCTGCTGCCGCAAAACTTCTCTCATCTGCATGCACCTCCACGTTTTTTTTCTGAAGTGCCTCTGTCAGTTTCGGCATAAACGCATCCACGATCTTTTCATGAATGACAAGCGACTCGCAGGCATTACAGACACCAATCCTCTGGGTTTTGGCATTCAGAATGATATTTACCGCCATGTCAAAATCAGCAGACTCATCCACAAAAATATGACAGTTTCCGGTTCCTGTCTCGATCACAGGTATCGTTGCCTGATTCACAACTGCACGGATCAGTCCTGCTCCACCACGTGGAATCAGAACGTCGACATACTGGTTCATTTTCATGAATGCTGTCGCAGTATCCCTTGACGTATCTTCGATCAGAGATGCTGCTTCTTTTGGAATACCAAGCTGCTCTAATGTCTTCCGGATAACCGAAACGATCGCGATATTCGAATAGATCGCATCACTTCCCCCCTTTAAGATCACAGCATTCCCGGTCTTAAAACAAAGCCCGAAGGCATCAACGGTCACATTCGGCCTTGCCTCATAGATCATGCCGACCACACCGAGCGGTACACGTTTTTTTCCGATCATCAGACCGTTCGGACGTTTTTTCATGGAAAGGACTTCCCCGATCGGATCATCTAAAGCTGCTACCTGCTGCAGACCTTCCGCAATCTGTGCGATTCTCGCTTCATTTAGCATCAGACGGTCTAAGAGTCCTTCCGGCATATGATTATTCCTGCCATTTTCAAGATCTTTTTCATTTGCGGCAATGATATCAGCAGATGCAGCAATAAGTGCATCTGCCACTGCGATAAGAGCCTGATTTTTCTCATTGGTGCCTAACGTGGCAAGGGTGCGGGATGCAGCTTTGGCTCCCTGGCATATTTGTTCTAGTTCCATGATGATACCTTTCCTTTCTGTGAAATGTTTATATGGTGTTGCGGCGATTTGGCGAAACTCTGCAATGATTGTATATATTATGGCGATACCTGGGGCGAAACTCTGCGATAGGCTGTGGTTGTCGTGAACCGGGCACCTGTTTAACGAAGGCACGCTCTCGCTGCGTGTCGCTCGTAGCGGTACTAAGCGACCAAAATACGGTCGCTAAGTGCCGACGGCTCCCCAGCACCTTCTTTTAAACAGGTGCCCGGTTCACAACAGTCGAAGGTTTTTGGAGCGTTTCGCTTTGGGTAGCCTCAAATTATCTTATATTCATTTTCTTCAGTATAAATACGATCCATTTTTACATCTGTGTCAAGTGTTTCAAGTTCCGATACAAGCTGGTTCTCGTAAGCTAATGCAAAGCGTTTTAGCTTTGCATATCTTGCAAAATAGCGGTCATAAAAACCTTTGCCGTAGCCGTAACGGCTGCCGGTGGGGGCAAAGACGACACCCGGGACTAAAACTGCAATCTGCTGGTCGTATAAATCCATGGGATTTATACGGCGGCATTCCACAGTTGGTTCCATGACATGAAATGCACCCTCCGATGTCTGTGCGAAAGATGTGATCTCGTAAAATTCCATGGTACAGTCTGTTCCTGTCCGTGGCAGCGCGACATGTTTTCCATCATGTAACGCCTGTCTGAGAAACGTCAGGCAGTCTGCTTCTTTTCCAAGCGGATAATATCCAAAAATCCAGTCTGTTTTGGCATACCAGTCCGATTTTAACAGATTATCACAGATTTTTCTGCTCTTTTCATGTTTTTCAGGTTCTGACATTGCATTTCGGATGGCAAGATGTTTTTTCCGGATTTCTTTTTTATCAGGAAAGCTTTTTCTTATTTCCATATTCTTCGCCAAGGTTTGTGACCGTACCGTCCGGATTTTGCATATCAATGTTATTTAACTGTGCTACAAGATTGCGTTTTACATCCGCAACATAAGCCTTTCGCAGCATTGCCTGTTCTTCTTTTTCCGCCTCGGTAAGCCCTTCTGCCTGTGATTTGCGGTAAAGTGCGTTGATTCTGTCAATCTGTTCCTGTTTCATTAAAATCTCCATTCCTGCGCATGAAAAATTTATTATTCACACAAATCTTTTTCTATCCGATTGTTTCTAATATGAAATCTTCAATACGGAATGTTTCTTTCTTCTGTGCCTTAAAAATGGTTCCCCTAAAGCTGTCATCAAAAATATGATGCAGTACACAGACATCTGCTCCGTTTGCAATGATCATATCTGTCCCGGAAAGTGTCGCGATCTTTGCCGCGGTCAGCTTGGTCGCCATGCCGCCGGTTCCGACATCGCTTCCGGTCGTACTCTTTGCCATTCCAAGAATGTCTGAATCCATCTTTTCGACCACTTCGATCAATTTTGCATCCGGATTCTTATGCGGATCATCCGTAAATAATCCGTCAATATCGGATAACAAAATCAAAAGATCTGCTCCAATCAGGGAAGCAACGATCGCAGAAAGCGTGTCATTGTCACCAAACTGCATCTCATAGGTAGATACCGTGTCATTTTCATTGACAATCGGGATCGCACCTAAACGGAACAATTCATCAAATGTATTTTTGGCATTTTCTCTGGAAACTGGGTTGACCATGGTATTTTTGGTCATAAGCACCTGACCTGCCACCTGGTTATATTCTGCAAACAGCTTCTGGTAGATCATCATCAGTCTTGCCTGTCCGACTGCTGCACATGCCTGTTTTGTAGAGAGTTCCCGTGGCCGCTCTGTCATGCCAAGCGACTGTCTTCCAACTGCGATCGCACCGGAACTGACTAAGCAGACATCCATCCCCCTGTTTCTTAAGTTGCAAAGCTCGCGCACTAAGTGCTCTAGTTTTGTAAAATTCAGACTGCCGGTCTCCTCATAATTTAACGAAGAAGAACCGATCTTAACAACAACTCTTTTTTTCTCATGAAAGTGAAAACTACTCTGGTCCATTTTCCCAACGAATCCCCTTTTATTTCTAATTATGCTGTTTCGAACATATGCACTGTATTATACTCTATCATATCTAATACAAAATATCAAAGGAAAAAAAGAGAATATCTGTTCTGCATTGGCACATCTACAACGAATTGCAGTAAAAATAATATATTATGGTATACTTGTGGCATTTTTATTTTTATGCTAAAGTGTTGTTCGGACAACTCAAGTTGTTTTCCTTGAAAATCAGGTAAAAATGGAGAATTTTATGAAACGAAACTATCGATTATTTTTATGTATACTGCTGTCTATGCCGGTTTTACTGCTATCCGGCTGTGATCTGCCATCCCGGCTCAATTTTGGCAAAACTTCCGGCTCCGGCGAATCGATCTCCAAATCGGGTTTTTATTTTAATACCGTCATTACTGTCACCTTATACGGAACAAAAGACGAATCCCTGCTCGATGATTGTTTTTCTCTCGCAGACACTTATGAAAATTATTTTTCCAATACAATTGCGGACAGTGATGTGTCAAAGATCAATGCAGCAGGCGGTGCACCTGTCACCGTGCATGAAGAGACCGCAGAACTGATCAAAAAAGGTCTTTATTATGGAGATCTGAGCAATGGAAAATTTGATATTACGATTGGAAAATTATCGGATCTGTGGGATGTTTCTACCAAGGCTTTATTAGAGAAAACAGATGCCTCTATGATTCCATCTGATGATGAGATCAAAAAGGCTTTAACGACAGTAGACTATCAGAATGTAGTTGTAGATGGCAATACCGTCACCTTAAAAGATCCGTCCGCTAAAATTGATCTCGGCGGAATTGCCAAAGGATATATTGCAGACCGCATGAAAGATTACCTGAATCAAAAAGGAGCCGCCTGTGGCTATATCAACCTCGGCGGCAATGTGCTCTGTCTTGGTGCAAAACCGGACGGTTCTTCCTATAATATTGGCATCCAGCGTCCGTTTGACGATGAGGGCGCTGCAATGCTCGCTGTATCCGTGACCGACCAGACCATTGTGTCTTCCGGTGTTTATGAGCGCTATTTTGAGGTGGACGGCAAACGCTATCATCACATTTTAGATACTGCTACCGGATATCCCTATGATAACGGACTGCTGGGTGTTTCGATCATCACGGACGAATCCGTGGACGGTGATGGACTCTCCACCACCTGTTTTGCACTGGGTTTAGCTGACGGGATGGCGCTTGTGGAAAGTCTGGATAATACAGAAGCCGTTTTTATTACGGAGGATTATGAATTGCATTTTAGTTCGGGGATGGGGACTAAAATTCCGTATCAGGTGATGGAGTGATGATCTGCCATGGTATGGATTTTATAACTGTATGATCTGATTATTTTCTTCCGTAAAGTTTCCACCATCCATATTCTTTCTCACAAAAGGAACTCCCTTGCGAACATAAAATATATTATCTGTAAGCAGTGCATCCGGGTTTTCGGACGGGCTGATGGTTCCACCTAAATCATCATAACTGACGTTATTACGAAATGTGTTATGAATGGCCTCCTGCATACAAAACATCACACAACCGCCTTCATTTTGCCTGCTGTAATTATACTCATACACCGTTCCATCCCCGGAATCTGCATCGTAAGCCATCCCGTCCTGATTCAGCCGTGTGTCTGCCACTTCATTATAACGAAACAACGCATCTTTACATTTCCATGGCCAGATTGCCGCAGCAACCTTTCCACCACGGTTGCCCGGATTGCAATAAATACGGTCATTGATCTCACATGCCACAGAATCGGTCATATTATGTTCCACAAACGGGCGCAGTGCATACATGACCGTTATTCCATCTCCACCTGCCATTTTCACATAATTATCCCGTATCACAATATTCTCATGACCATATTTCAAAAACCTTTTTTTATCCAGTTCTGCACCCGCAAATTTCTCATGTGCATAACTATACCCGACTGCGATCCCCCAACGGCTCACACGATATACATAGCATCCCTCCACCAGGATATCTGAAAATCTTGCCACTCCTGTCATTGCTTCTTCCGCTGGCTGTAATGCTGTCATATAGATGCCGCCATTATTCATATGCTTGTCATAAACATTTCCATGAACATCATGGATTTTAAGATTTCGAAGTGTGATTCCACATCTTAAACCTTTCTCTTTTGCAACGACTGCAACACCTGTACGCTCCATTTTATCTGCCTGTGAATAATTTTCGCCGATCACTTTATCCGCACTGTTTGTAATCTCAATATCCTGTATGATAATATACTCGGCATCAAATAGAAGTACTGCCGAGGAAACATAACCATGGTAAACATGCGTCGGCGAATCCAGTTCTTTTCCATAATCCTGATACCAGATTCCCTGTCCGTCTGTCTTTATCAGAGGATCTTCACCACATCCATAACTTCCAATTACAATCGGCATCTGCTTTGTTCCGCTGTCACGAATCTGTAAAAACTGTTTTTCAAAAACACTTCCACACGCAAGCAATATGTGATCCCCCGGTTTTAGTGCAAGCCTATTGACGGCAAAAAGACTTGCGAATGCACTGTTTTCACTCAAACCGTCATTGGTATCATTTCCGTTTATCGAATCGACATAATATTTCCTGCACAAGTCTGTCATACACTTCCTCCCGCAATCTTTTTTCAATGATCTGCTCTACCTCTTCATAAGAAAAAAGATCTCCAAAATATCTTCCAAATAAATCTTTATTCCGCTCATAGAAAGCTTTTTTCTGATTTTCTGTAATCTCCGGACTGATTCCTGATTTTCTAATATTTTCTGTCGGCTGTACGAAATCCAACCGGAAACGCGTCAATTCATACTGTAGATACATCGGCAATGAATATCTGCGCGGTCCGTAAAATACCTTTTTCTCCATTTCAAGCCTGGCATTCTCTTCATTTTTTTCTGCACATCTTTTTTCCAACACCTCTATATCGGCGTTTTCAATCAACCCCAGCTTTTCTGCAAGAACAAGTTCGGCTTTCGCATATGCCCACTCTTCTGGTGTAAGGCAGTATCTTTTTCCTATCATTTAACAGCCCCCGTAATTCCATTTGCAAAACTTTTCTGCAGACATAAGAAAATAATCGCCGTCGGAAGTGTACAGATCAGTACACCGAGCATCAACATCCCATAATCAACACTGTAGCCGCTTTTTAAGTTTGCCACAAGCATTGGCATTGTGATGGAATCATTATTTTGAAAGACAATCTTTGGCCACAGATAACTATTCCATGCGTTCATAAAAGTAACCGTCATTGCAGCTCCATATGTTGATTTCATAACAGGCACAAACATCCGGAAAAAAATCTGTATTTCACTTAGCCCCTCCAGACGAGCCGCCTCTATAATATCATGAGGGAAAGACCGCGCCGCCTGACGGAACATCATAATCATAAATGGCGTTGAAATAGACGGCAAAACAAATGCAATCCAGCTATTGACCAGATTCCAGGAAGAGATCATTTTAAAAAGCGGGATCATTATTGCAACAAATGGCAGCATCATGGCTAACAACAATACACTCATCAATATGTCTTTTCCCTTATCATGATAAATTTCAAATCCATAACCTGCAATTGAACAGACCAATAATGTGATAATCGTCATAAGAATCGCATTTCGAAATGAATTGATCATTGCCAGCCCCAGATTCTGATTGGCAATCAATGCCTTAAAATTTTCGACTAAATATGTTCCAGGAAGCAGTTTTCCCCTGACCACATCAATACTTTGATTGGTTGCACCACAAACCATGTAATATAGTGGAAATACAGACAAAAAACTTGCAAAAATCAATACAATATGTGATATACATAATTTTCCTTTACTCACGTTTGTCACCTACTTTCATTTGAATTGCAGACAAAATTGCCACTATAATAAGGATAAACACTGAAAGTGCTGCCGCATAATTAAATTTTGGTGTCTCCACAAAAGAAATGTTATAAATATAATGCGTCAATGTCATTGTTGACTTTCCCGGTCCACCAGCCGTTAAATTTACAGACTCGTCAAACAACTGCAGTGTTCCAGACGTTGACATAATAGCCGTCAGTAATATGGTAGGCTTTAACAGTGGAATGGTGATCTTTGTAAACTGTTGAAACGGTGATGCCCCATCAATACGACTCGCCTCATAGACGGAATAATCAATATTCTGCAGCCCTGCAAGATAAAACACCATATTGTAACCGGTCCATCTCCAGACCAACGCGATTATAATTACAAATCTTGCAGCCCATGCATTCTGAAACCAGTCTACGGTCGGAAGTCCAATCGCAGAAATAACGTGATTTACCAGACCATCCTGCGCAAACAGTGACTTAAAAATCATAGAATACGATACCAGTGATGTTGCACATGGCAGGAAAATCATAGTTCGATAGATTCCTTTTCCCTTTATATTCGGATTGTTCAGTAATTGAGCAAGAACAAGGGCAATGATCAACATGACTGGAACCTGTATGATAAAATAAAATACTGTATTGAAAAGGCACTGCAAAAATGTTTTGTCCTTCAGTATCCTGACATAGTTTGCAAAGCCAACCCACCTTACAGAATCTCCCATACCATTCTTAAATGACAGCATAAGCGCCTGTATCATGGGATAAAAACAAAATACAAAAATCAATATAGCTGCCGGAAGCAAAAACGCCCAACCAGTGAGGTTATGTTTTCTTTCCAGACTTAATTTTCTTTTTTTCTCCATATATTTTCTCCTAATGTAATACCGGGAACATAAAATTTGTTCCCGGTACAAACCACTTTACATATTTAATTTTCAATATTAAATTCTAATGTTTCCTGTGCATTATTCATTTCACCGTCAATATCAGCATTATTCTGAACAACATTTGTGATTGCATCTGTCAATGCACTTCTTATGTCCGAATAGTATGCACCACAGTCAAATGCTGGAACCGAACCTGCATATCCAACGATATCTTTATATACTGCCTGTCCACCATAAAAATCTGATGCCTGATTATATACATCAGACTGTGCAGCCGGAATGTAGCTTGCAATCGCACCTGCATTCGGCAACAGATCATCATATAATTCCACACTGCTTCCAAATGTAGATTTTAAGAAATCAAATGCAAGTTCTGTATTCTTACAGTTAGAAGATACTGCCCAGCTTGCACCACCACAATTTGCATAATTTGTGGCTCCATCAACTCCATCCAGTTTTGGCATGTTTACAATTGCCCATTTTCCTGACTGATCCTCTGCCGCCTGAATGGATGACATGATCCAGCATCCATTGATCACTCCTGCTGTTTTTCCGTCATTCATAGAGGCAATATACTGATCCCAGTCCGTATACTCGGCAATAATACCCTCATCAACTAATTTTTTATAAACTTCCATTGTCTTTTTTAACGCTTCATTGTCTGCAATATGAACCTTTCCGTCAACAATTGGTGAGGCTCCTGCCGACTGCAGCATTTCCATAAGTAATTCGGATCCCCCGGAGGAAGCGATCATTGGCACTCCATTCGCCTCTACTACTTTTTTTGCAAGTTCCTCAAACTGTGACCATGTAGTATCCTTAAAATCGTCAACCGTAAGACCTGCCGCTTCTACCATATCCGAACGAATTGCCATAATCGTTGCACCATTATCAAAAGGAAGTCCATAATTTTTTCCCTCTGCCGTGGAATCTGCAAGTTTTCCCTCTGTAAACTGTGAAAAATCAATTCCGGAATCTGTTAATTCTGTAAAAATTCCAGGAAAATTGGCAATATTTTTATGGAATGAATAATCCTGCATCAGAAAAATATCCGGTAAAGTACTGTAATCTCCTGACGTTGCAGCTGTAATCAGCTTTGTCTCAATATCATTATAAACATTTTCCTGAATATCCAGTTTAAAATCTGGATGGTCTTTCTGATAAATCTTTTCTGCCTGTTCCATGGCATAAATATTAAAAGTGGGATCCCAGCACCATACCGTAAGTGTTTCATCTCCATTTTCATTTGTTTCTGCGGAAACACTCTGCGTATCCTCATTACTGTTCGTAACATTTTCTTTTTCGTTCGTGTTTCCTTCATTTTGGTTCCCACCACATCCGGCAAGCACAGATACTGTCATAGTTGCTGCCAACATGAATCCCAATGCTTTTTTCTTCATAAAAAATACCTCCCTGCAAAAATTATTATTTTTTTATTTTATAAAATATGACGGTATGATACCACTCATAAATTATCAATAGTTACATTGTCTCATTCAACCACCGCATTTCTCCTGGTTCTAGTGTCAACCTTACGATAAAATCGCCATTGATATACAGATCTGTCTGACATTCTTTTCCTGAATTATTTATGACAGCTATTTTTTGCGTTTTCTGAAAAACAGTGACCTCAGTATCTACATTTGTTACGTAATATCGTTTCATCTCCTGTTCCATTCCCGCTGCATAATAGATTGCACGAAGCAGAATACGGCAGTTCTGAGGGGAATACGGCAGTCCTGCAAAGTAAACACCGTGACCTTTTCCGTATTGATTAACAACCAGCTGGCTGTATTCTCCATCCATTGCAAGAATCTGATAATGATCTCCCTGCGCATAAATGCGGGTCGTACCTTCTCCGAAATCAATATCCCCTTCAATATCTTCCAAGATAAAATGCTGCGGATTTTTCTCGTTATATTTATCTGTACTTAGTGAAAAACCCATCTCACGATCTACACCAAGCACATCCGCCAGCTGGAAAAATCTTCCCTGATGCTGATATGCTGTCGGTTCTCCTACTCCGATAAATCCACCACCTTCATCCACAAACTGTCTTAACGTTGTTACAACTGCTTCATCAATCCAATTTTCAGCTCCACTGAATGACGTATATGCATCTCCAACATTGATGATCACCCTGATATCTTTTGGGATTCCTTTTTTCACATCATCAAAAGAGATAAATTCTACATCAAACGGCATTCCACTCAGACATTCCAGCACTCCCTCTGCAGAATAAGTTTCTCTGTGCCATATTGCATGATGCACCTGGTTTGACATCCATTTTCGCAAACCTCCCCAACAGTTTAAAACTGCTACTTTAAATGGTGCAACATAAGATTTCGTCCCGTTCATATTTTCATGTATCTGTCTGAATTCCCCGACAACACTTTGAATCTCTTCTATAAATCCCGGCCATTCACTGGCCAATTTTAAATATCCGCCATATCCGATGCGGTCAAGCGGAGAACGTAAAATTGCCCTTCTCGCTTTCATCCAGTTGTCCTTTGCCTCCCCTATGGGATCTCCGCCTTCTCCAAACACGTCGGGGAAAAAATATGGCAAAAGCCTTCCTTCTGTATATTTAACCCCTTTTATATCTGAAATCATACGGAGTGTCACACCACTGCCAACAGAACCAACTACTGCATCCAGACCAATTTCTGCAAAATATTTTCCGTATGGTTCCGTCCCTATCCAATGATCTCCCAAAAACATCATCGCTTCTTTTCCATAGGAATGAACAATATCTACAAGTTCCTTGGCAAGCGCACAAACTTCCTGCTGCTGGAATTCAATAAAATCCTTAAACTCACGACTTGGCACACGGAACATGCTGTTGTGATATCCCTGATCCACAATAAATTCCGGTCTGAATTTATACCCTGCCCACTTTTCAAATTTCTCTAATATGTATGGACTTACACTTGCACTATATCCAAACCATTCTACAAATTTTTCACGTTTTTTATCATCAAAGGTAAGTGTAAACTGGTGAAAAAAAGTCGTAAATCTTACCACGTCGATCTGCGGGTTTTCTTCACACCAGCGTTTTAATTTTTCTTTTACGTACTTCTGGGTTTTCGGCTGCCGCACATCATATGTCAGTTGATGTGGTGTATCTTTCCAATCATTTGTAATAAAGTTATACATATGTACAGGATCCCATATTAAAAACGCCAGAAAACTTACCGTATATTCATGATAAGGAATGGTTTTTATTTCAACTTCTTCCCGTTCTTTTTTAAATTTCCAGTCATCGACAGAAACCACTTCACCCGTTGTGCGATCAATTACTTCCCACCATCTTTTGGGATCATCCAACGTATTGACTTTTAACTGCTGTGTATGAAATCCTTCCATCAATCTTATACATAGTTTTTCACTTCTTGCAGTTACACGATTGCTGATCAGGTATTCCTGTTGAATCTCTTCTGGATTTTGCTCGGCCCAGGCATTATCCTTTCTGGTCGTATAATACGTTGCATATTTCTTTACCGGCTCATTCAATAACGCATCCGGCATCTCCGTTCCGTCACAGTCACGCAATGCATCTGCTCCAAGAAGATTTTTCAATCGTATTGTTTCCTCGACAATGTCTGCATCGGTCGGCAATGTCAGTCTGCCTGTTTGTTTTGTCATTCCCGTCTTCTCCTTTCTTGTCTCATCACCTGATGTTTTAAGTATATCTGTCTGCATCAACTGCTTCAATTTTTATGTTGCTCTAATTTTTATATATCTTGCTTTATGCTCAATAAAATATTTGCATTTATCATAAATTACTGTATACTTGCAATAAGAAACCCTATTTAATTGCTATTTTATTCATCAGTTTCACAACATTATTTTAGTAATATTGCGGTTTTAATCTATAAGATATAAAATTTGATACAACAGGAAGATAATACAAATGAGTAATGAATTAATTAATTTTGAGTACAAAGGAGTACCCGATCCGGATTTTAAACTTCGTTATATTTCTATTTCTAAATACGAAGGGGATTGGCAAAGCCACCCTCACACCCATCAGTTTTCTGAACTTTTCTATGTTATCAGTGGAAAAGGTGTATTTTACATTGAAAATGATACGGTTTCTGTATGTGCAGACGATCTGATAATCATAAATCCACATATTGAACATACGGAAAAAACGATGTCAAACGATCCTATGACCTATATTGTATTTGGTGTAGAAGGGCTCGCTTTCTATTTTAATTCCCAAAACGCTGCTAACCCAAAAGGATACAGCTACTATAATTATGGTTCCGCCAAAACACACTTTATTAATTTTTCCCAGATTATGATAAAAGAATTTAATGCAAGAAAGCCAGGTTTTGAAGCAATCTGTCATGGTCTCCTACAGGTTTTGCTTGTTTATATTACACGCGAACAGCATCTTTCTGTCATATCTGATACCACTTTGCAAATATCAAAGGAATGTTTTGTTGCGAAAAAATATATTGATGCCAATTATGCAAAAAATATTACTTTAGATCTGCTCGCTGAAATCACCCATATCAACAAATTTTATTTATCACATTCTTTTACGGAGTATGTTGGAACATCCCCCATCAATTACCTGATGGAAACCAGACTCGCTGCAAGCAAAGAACTATTGCTCAGCTCCAGTCGCTCGATTGCAGAAGTTGCATCCAGCACAGGCTTTTCATCACAGTCGTATTTTTCGCAGATTTTCCGAAAGAATACAGGTATGTCACCCCTGCAATACCGTAAACTGAAACAAACAGATTCGAAAACCATGCAGGATGATTCCTATTATATTTGAAAATTTTATAGAAACATATAGACTTAATTGATCATTTCATGCACAAAATGATACACATTTTCTTTATTACGACAAAACTAAAAAAATCCGCCAAAGCCCCACTGCATAGAAATGCAGTCCCGGTCTTTGACGGATTTTCTTATTCATTTTATTTCTGGTTAATATAGTTGACCAGTCCCTCACAGTCAATAATTTTCTGCATGAACGGCGGGAACGCCTGGCCCTGATATGAGGTACCCTTTGTCACATCCGTGATCACTCCTGTGTCAAAGTTGACTTCCACTTCGTCTCCGGCTTCGATCTCTTTTGCTGCCTGCGGACATTCAATGATCGGTAGTCCGATGTTGATCGAATTGCGGTAAAAAATACGCGCAAATGTCTCTGCGATGACACAGCTCACACCAGCTGCCTTGATAGCGATCGGCGCATGCTCTCTGGATGAACCGCATCCAAAGTTTTTATTTGCCACCATGATATCTCCTGCTTTGACATTCTTTACGAAATCTTTATCGATATCTTCCATGCAATGCAATGCCAGTTCCTTCGGATCAGAAGAATTTAAGTATCTTGCCGGAATGATGACATCGGTATCTACGTTGTCTCCGTATTTGAATACATGACCTTTTGCTGCTTTCATGTTTACTCTCCTTTTTCTTAAACCTATGCTACTTCATCCGGTCCGGAAAGTTTTCCGGTGATCGCACTTGCTGCCGCTACTGCCGGGCTGGCAAGATAAATCTCAGACTCCACATGTCCCATTCTTCCTACGAAGTTACGATTTGTGGTGGAAACGCAGCGCTCATGCTCTGCAAGGATTCCCATATAACCACCAAGGCAAGGTCCGCAGGTCGGTGTGCTCACAACTGCACCAGCCTCAATAAAAATCTTAAGCAGTCCTTCTTCCATTGCATCGAGGTAGATCTTCTGTGTTGCCGGGATCACGATCACACGCAGTCCTTTTGCTACTTTTTTGCCTTTTAAGATAGAAGCTGCCACACGCAGATCATCCATCCTTCCGTTTGTACAGGAACCGATCACTACCTGGTCGATCTTGATATCGCCGACCTCGTCGATCGTCTTTGTGTTCTCCGGAAGGTGCGGGAATGCAACGGTAGGTTTTAAAGTACTGAGGTCGATCGTATAAGTCTCCTCGTACTCTGCATCCTCATCTGCCTCATAGACAACATATGGACGTTTGGAATGTGCTTCCATATATTCTTTTGCAAGATCATCTACCGGGAAAATACCATTTTTTCCGCCTGCTTCGATTGCCATGTTTGCGATCGTAAAACGGTCATCCATTGAAAGGTAAGAAATGCCATCTCCAACAAATTCCATTGATTTGTAGAGTGCACCATCCACACCGATCATTCCAATGATATGTAAAATGATGTCTTTTCCGCTGATCCATTTTGCCGGTTTGCCGGTCAGGACAAATTTGATCGCTGCCGGAACTTTAAACCATGCTTTTCCAGTCGCCATACCAGCCGCCATATCGGTACTGCCGACTCCGGTGGAAAATGCACCCAGCGCACCATAGGTACAGGTGTGGGAATCCGCACCGATAATGACATCGCCTGCCACGGTAAGACCTTTCTCCGGCAGCAGTGCATGCTCTATTCCCATCTCTCCTACATCAAAATAATTTGTAATATCATGCCGGCAGGCAAACTCTCTGACGCATTTGCAATGCTGTGCAGATTTGATATCTTTATTTGGCACAAAATGATCTAACACAAGTGCGATCTTATCCTTATCAAAGACACCGTCCACCTTCATTTTATCCATTTCATGAATCGCCACCGGTGAAGTAATGTCATTGCCTAAAACCAGATCCAAATCTGCCTCAATAAGCTGTCCGGCACTGACTGATGGAAGTCCTGCATGTGCTGCAAGGATTTTCTGTGTCATCGTCATCCCCATGGGTATATCCTCCTAAAAAATTAAAATCTGTGTCAGGAATGGTGTGTGCCCGTTCCTTTTTTGTGTGATGTGTGTGTAGAACAACACTCGCTGTCCTATCTGTATGTTATTCTAACACAGGTGTTACTATAATAAAAATACATATTAAATATATTTACCATAACTAAACTTCATGGTATAATGAGAAAAATTATCGATGTATCCAGTATCAGAAAGGAATTTTATCATGAACCAGAATTTATCATCTTACCGGATTTTTTATACCGTTGCAAATACCGGCAACATTTCAAAGGCTGCCAAAGAACTCTACATCAGCCAGCCTGCCATCAGTAAATCCATCCAGAAATTAGAGGAAAGTGTCGGCTGCAAGCTGTTTTCCAGAAGTTCCCGCGGTGTTGTCTTAACCGATGAGGGAAAACTGCTCTACGACCATGTGAGCAGCGCCTTTGAGACTTTAACCCTCGGTGAGGAAAAATTAAAACGCTCCATTGAACTCGGTGTCGGCCACTTAAAGATCGGCGTCAGCGCAACCCTCTGTAAATATCTGCTGCTCCCTTATCTGCAGGAGTTCATACGCCAGAACCCGCACGTCTCTATCTCCATCACCTGCCAGTCTACAAATGAGACACTTGAGCTGCTTGAAGACAATAAAATTGATATCGGTCTGGTAGGAAAACCGGATAATTTAAAAAATATCCATTTTGATTTTCTCGAGGAGATCGAAGATATCTTTGTCTGCACCAAAGACTATCTGCGGAATTTGCGCGCGCGCGGCGTCCACAAGGATCAGATTCTGACAAACTCAACACTGATGCTGCTCGATAAAAACAATATGACACGCCAGTATATCGACGACTATCTTTCCGACAACCAGATTCAGGTCAAAGAATCCATCGATATCTCCAGCATGGATCTTCTGATCGACTTTGCCCGTATCGGTGTCGGCGTTGCCTGCGTCATCAAAAGTTTTGTAAAAGAGGATCTCGCCTCCGGCGCCTTAGTGGAGATTCCGCTTGGCATCCCAATCCATAAGCGTGAGGTCGGTTTTGCCTATAAGACAACAACAAAACCTTCCAAAACACTCGCCGAATTTATCCGGTTTTATAAAAACTTTTAACAGATACAATATAATAGAATGCACGCTCCGCGAACATTCTATTATCATGAACTATACAGCCAGGTTGGCAAAGCGAATTGGCACAACAAACTCTACTTTTTCTCAAAACTATACAGCCATATTCGCAAAGCGAATTGGCGCAACAAACTTTACTTTTTCTCAAAACTATACAGCCAGTTGGCTTTTAAGAAGTAAATCAAAAAGATCACCGAACTGATTGACCAGGTCAATGGGTATGCCCAGAAGATGACCTGGATCTTCGGAATAAAATGCACAGTAACCGTGATGTATGTGATCCTTATGATGCACCAGGATGCAAGCATGACGAACATCGGCACGGCAGATTTTCCCGCACCGCGCATGATACCTGCAATGCAGTGGGAAAATGCTAGGAAACAATAGAAAAAAGCCTCTATATGTGCCTGTTTGGTTGCAAATTCAACGACCTGTGTTTCACTGTTGAACGCTGCAGCAAGCTGCGGTATCGTAAAAAATACGATCACACCAACCACTTCCGCAAGCAGTGTCGAACAGGTAATGCCAAAATACGCACCTTTTTTTGCTCTGTCGTACTGCCTCGCGCCAAGATTCTGTCCGATGAATGTTGTAAGTGACATAGCAAAACAGGTGATCGGCAGAAATGCAAAGCCTTCTATTTTTGAATAAACACCACATCCTGCAACCGCCATCACTCCAAATTTGTTAATATTCGTCTGTACAATAATATTTGCAAATGAAATGATGGAATTCTGCATACCGGACGGCAGTCCGATCCCTATGATCTGTCCTAACATTCCCTTATGAAAACGTATCTGCGAGATCTGCACCTGATAAACATCTTTGGTCCGCATCAGACGCATCATACATAAAAATGCACTGGAAAACTGTGAAATAATCGTTGCAAGTGCTGCAGCACCGACACCAAATCCTAACAATCCGACAAATAATAAATCCAGTATAATATTAACGATGGATGAAAAAATCAGATAATAAAGCGGATGTCTGCTGTCTCCGACTGCCTGCAAAATCCCCATCACGATATTGTACATAACAAAAGCGATCGATCCGGCAAAATATACCCTGAAGTATACAATAGAATTTGGCAGTACCGACTCCGGCGTTCCCATCAGAACAAGGATCTGGGGAGCTAGGATCATCCCGATCGCGGTCAGAATACAGCCGGACACCAGACCAAATGCAATATTGGTATGTACCGCTTTTTTCAATCCTTCATAATCTGCTGCTCCAAAATATTTCGAAATGACAACGCCGGCACCAACTGCAATTCCATTAAAAAAACCGACCATCAGAAATATCAGACTACCGGAAGAACTGACAGCTGCAAGAGCATCACTGCCAAGAAAATTACCGACGATCAGAGAATCGGCGGTATTATATAACTGCTGAAACAGGTTTCCTAAAAAGAGGGGGATTGCAAATGACACAATCCCCTTCCAGATGGAACCCTCTAATAAGTTTGTTCCTTTTTTCATCTTATTTCATTACAATATTGACAATTCTTCCCGGAACGTAAATCTCTTTTACAATGTTTCCAGTCAGCTTATCTGCAATTGATTCTTTTGCTTTTGCAATAACATCATCTTTTGCGTCATTTCTGCCGATTGCCAATGTTCCTTTCGTTTTTCCATTGATCTGTACTGCGATCTCAACCGTATTTTCAACTGTTTTTGCCTCGTCAAATTCCGGCCATTTCTGCTGGTATACATAACCTGTTCCGCCAATGATCTGCCAGAGTTCCTCTGTGATATGCGGAGCAACCGGGTTTAACAGAATTAAGAGTGTCTCATACTCGCCCTTAGTCACAGCATTTTTCTTATAGAACTCGTTAATCAAAGCCATCATTGCAGCGATCGCGGTATTGTATTTCAGATTCTCATAATCGCTGCTGACTTTCTTGATGGTCTGATGCATCTTTGTCTCAAGTTCTTTGGAATATCCGGTTTCATCTGTCATGATGTCCTGTAACTTCCATACACGCTCTAAGAAACGACGGCAGCCTTTTACACCATCCTCAGACCAGGATGCACTTAAATCAAATGCTCCGATAAACATTTCATATGTTCTTAATGTATCTGCACCATACTCTCTTACGATATCATCCGGATTTACGACATTTCCTCTGGATTTTGACATCTTCTCTCCGTTCTCACCAAGGATCATACCATGGGATGTACGTTTCTGGTAAGGCTCCGGACATGGAACTACTTTCTCATCATACAGGAATTTGTGCCAGAATCTGGAATATAACAGATGAAGTGTTGTATGCTCCATACCTCCATTGTACCAGTCAACCGGCATCCAGTATTTTAATGCTTCCGGACTTGCAAGCGCCTCATCATTATGCGGATCGGTATATCTTAAGAAATACCAGGAAGATCCAGCCCACTGCGGCATGGTATCTGTCTCTCTCTTTGCAGGACCACCACAGCAAGGACAGGTTGTATTTACCCAGTCTGTCATCGCAGCAAGTGGAGACTCTCCATTATCCGTCGGCATATAACTTTCTACCTCTGGAAGCATCAATGGCAGTTCACTCTCATCGATCGGCACATAACCACATTTATCACAGTGAACGATCGGAATCGGCTCACCCCAGTAACGCTGACGTGAGAATACCCAGTCTCTTAATTTATAGTTGGTCTTTGCTGTACCAATGCCTTTTTCCTCTAAAAATGCAATCATTTTTGCCTTTGCATCTTTTACTTCCAGTCCGTTTAAGAACTCAGAATTGATCAGAACACCGGTTGCAACATCTGTAAATGCCGCTTCGTTGATGTCAACTTCCTCACCATTTTTTGCAACAACCTGTACCATTGGAATATTGAACTTTTTGGCAAATTCCCAGTCTCTCTCATCATGTGCCGGTACTGCCATGATCGCGCCTGTTCCGTAAGACATTAATACATAATCGGAAATCCAGATCGGGATTTCTTTTCCGGTTACCGGATTGACTGCCATAAGACCGTCAATCTCCACACCCGTCTTATCTTTTGCAAGTTCTGAACGTTCAAAATCGGATTTCTTTGCAGCTTCCTCACGGTATGCAGCAATCGCATCCCAGTTCTTTAACTCGTCTTTATATTTATCAATGATCGGATGCTCCGGGGATACAACCATGTAAGTAGCACCAAATAATGTATCACAACGTGTCGTATAAACACGGAGTTTGTCCTCTTTTCCGGCGATCGCAAAATCTACCTCTGCACCCTGTGATTTACCGATCCAGTTTTTCTGGGAAACCTTGACACGCTCGATATAATCTACATCATTTAAGCCCTCTAACAGTTTCTCAGCATAATCAGTGATCTTTAACATCCACTCACTCTTTACTTTGCGGACAACCGGAGCACCACAACGCTCGCAGACACCGTTCACAACTTCCTCGTTTGCCAGGCCTACTTTACAGGAAGTACACCAGTTGATCGGCATCTCTTTTTTGTAAGCAAGTCCTGCTTTAAATAGTTTTAAGAAAATCCACTGTGTCCATTTGTAATAACTCGGATCTGTAGTGTTGATCTCTCTGTCCCAGTCGAATGAATAGCCTAAAGAATGAAGCTGCTCTTTGAAACGTTTTACATTGTTTTCAGTTACGATCTTCGGATGAATCTTATTTTTGATCGCATAGTTCTCAGTCGGAAGTCCGAATGCGTCCCATCCCATCGGATAAAGTACGTTATAGCCCTGCATTCTGCGCTTTCTTGCAACAATATCAAGTGCTGTATAAGGTCTCGGATGACCTACATGAAGTCCCTGTCCTGACGGATACGGAAATTCTACCAATGCGTAATATTTTGGTTTGCTGTAGTCGTCTGTCGCAGCAAAAGCCTTATTATCATCCCAGACTTTCTGCCATTTTTTCTCAACGACTTTGTGATTGTAAAGTTCTGACATATAATCCTCCTTGTTTTCCGAAGGAAAATGCGAGTTCTCTGACGAGCAGAGGATTTTCCTCCTTGTTTTGCGAAAAAAAACTTCGTCTCGGAAGATATTTTCAAATAAAAATATCTTTAGAGACGAAGTCTGTCTTACTCCGTGGTACCACTCTAATTCGTATTCTTATGATTTCATAGAAAATAAAAATACGCTCTTATGATCCTTAACGCGGACAACACGCTTTTGCTTACTCACTGTAACTGGCAGCTTGGGCAAAAGGACTCAAAGGTGAGTTGGGAATTTCACTTTACTGCCTCACAGCATCCGGCAGCTCTCTGAGAAAGCAAAAAATTCTTACTATTCCTTATCAAAGTCTGATGTATTTTATTCACAACATGATTTATTTTATCATATACCCTGTTTTTGTCAAGTATTGAAACAAAAAAGAGCCACCACAAACAGTAACTATGTGATGACTCTTTCAATCGATTCAAAATTAGTTGTTGATTAATTTATCTTCTTCATTGTTCCAGCTATACAGTTTACGGATCTCTTTACCAACCTGCTCTGATGGATGCTCTGCAGCTTTCTTTCTCATAGCTTTGAAGTGAACCTGACGTCCTGCCGGAGACATATCCAGTAAGAAGTCTTTTGCAAATGTACCATCCTGAATATCGGAAAGGATCTGTTTCATTGCCTTCTTTGTATCCTCTGTGATGATCTTCGGTCCTGTAATGTAATCACCATACTCTGCTGTGTTGGAGATAGAATATCTCATTCCCTCGAAACCTGACTGGTAGATTAAGTCTACGATCAGTTTCATCTCATGGATACACTCGAAGTATGCATTTCTTGGATCATAACCAGCTTCGCATAATGTCTCGAAACCTGCCTGCATTAATGCACAGACACCACCGCAAAGAACTGCCTGCTCACCAAAAAGGTCTGTCTCTGTCTCGGTACGGAATGTTGTCTCAAGAACACCGGCTCTTGCTCCACCGATACCAAGTGCATATGCTAATGCAAGATCCTGTGCTTTTCCTGTTGCATCCTGCTCAACAGCGATCAGACAAGGTGTTCCTTTTCCAGCCTGATACTCAGAACGTACTGTATGTCCCGGAGCTTTCGGAGCGATCATAGTAACATCTACATCCTTTGGAGGTACGATACATCCGAAATGGATATTGAAACCATGTGCAAACATTAACATATTGCCTGCCTCAAGGTTTGGCTCGATATCTTTTTTGTACATATCTGCCTGTTTTTCATCGTTGATCAGTATCATGATGATATCAGCTTTCTTTGCTGCCTCTGCTGTTGTATATACTTCAAATCCCTGCTTCTCAGCTTTTGCCCAGGATTTGCTTCCTTCATAAAGACCAATGATAACATGGCATCCGGAATCTTTTAAGTTCAATGCATGTGCATGTCCCTGACTGCCGTAGCCGATAATTGCGATCGTCTTTCCGTCTAAAAGTGAAAGGTTACAGTCTTCCTGATAAAATATTTTTGCTGCCATAATTAATTTCCTCCAGTTTTGGTTTCTTAATAAAAAATATGCATTTGCATATTCTTATCTGCTTATTTTGTTATAATGATACTCTTTTGCCGTCTTCGTCTAACATAACGACATCGGAAATGCCTCTCGACAATCCGGTCAGTCCGGTACGTGCAAGCTCTAATATCTCATATCCGGACAAAAGATCAAGGAAAGCATCTAACTTATCCTGATGTCCTGTCAGCTCGATCACCATCGAATCATGGGTCACATCTACAACTTTTCCATGAAAGATCTCCGTTACATTTAAGATTGGCTGGCGTTCTGTATCTTTCGCACGAATCTTAACCAAGATCAGTTCTCTTGTCACTGACGAGCCATTTTCAAGTTTTTTGATATCAACAACATCTTCCAACTTTGCAAGCTGTTTCTCAATCTGCTCTAAGATCTGCTCATCACCGGTCGCAACGATCGTAATCCTTGTATATCTCGGATCTGCGGTCACACCGGAAGAAAAACTGTCAATGTTGTAACCTCTTCTGCTGAAAAGTCCTGAAATATGACTTGTCACACCCGGGTTATTCTCCACTAATAGAGATAATACCTGTTTTCTCATTCTGCATCTCCAATAGTTTAATACTTTAATCACACATCACACTAAAGCTATGATATCACATCGAAATTTTTTGTCAATAAACAATTTTTTTGTCCAGTCAAAAACATAGTCTCATTTTCAGATAAATTTTGCGGTAATGATCCATATAACCGCAGCAGCAACAAACCAGACACCAATCTGTCTGATCCGCTTTTCGGCATTCAGATCACCCCTCTGGTCTTTTCTTGTACATACTCCTGGCACGATTGCCATAAGAAGTCCTGTAAAAAGTAATACCATCCGAATCAATAACATTTTTTACTCCCTATATCTTATATCACAAAACTTTAGATTGCAGTGCACGTCCGAAAAATCAATGATTTTCCGGACTGACGGGCATTTGCCCTATCACATGAAAATAAAGCAAAAAAATGTCTGCAAGCAGCCATTTTTTGCTTTACTTTCATGTGGCACTGCTCATTGCTTACTCATATCATAATCTCTGTATTTTCTTTGCTCTTCTCAATGATATGGTTCAATTTGCGGAACGGTATCGCTACAAGAAGTCCAATGACCAGTGAAATAACCAGATAAATTGCAAGTTTTCCGACATAGATCCAGTAATTCATCTGATAGATTCCGCCAATTGTCTCTCTCATGGCATTCATTCCATATGGGAACGGCAGGTATTTATAAAGCGACTGGTAAACCTGCGGCAGCGTCTCAATCGGGAATGTTCCACCCGCACCGGCTACCTGAATAACCATGACAACAATCGCAAGTGCCTCACCGACATTTCCAAATGCAACCGTGAGTGAATAGATAAACAGTGTGAAAACAAAACTGCTGACTGCGGCAGCAACCCAGAATAAAAACGGATTATGACACTGTATCCTTACATAAAACAGATCTCCAAGTACTGTGATCAGCGTCTGCACCTGCCCTACCAGGAAAAAGAGAATATAACGCCCGAAATATGCCTGGTATGGTTTGATATCTGTGATTCCTTCTTCCGGTTCTACTTTTACATGAATGATCGCCACCAGGATCAGAGCCCCTACCCACAGTGCCAGTATCGTATAAAATGGAGCCATGGCAGATCCATAATTTTCAATCTCATAAATTCCAACCGTATCAAGGTTTACCGGAGATGAGATAAAGTTTCCAAGCTGCTGCGGATCTGTCTCGAGTATCTCCATAAACTGTTTGTACTGTTCATCCTGACGCAGTGTCGTAAAATCTGTGATGATCTGCGTAAGTTTATTAAATAATTCCTGTGCCATTTCCAGTGATTCATACAAATCTGCACTTCCGTTTGCAAGTGTATCTTCGTATTTTGAAAGTACTTTTTCCACATCACCAAAATCTGCATTGATACCATTTAAAATCGATGTTGTCGCAATCATGGAATTCTGCATTGCATTCATTGTAGAGTCAAGTTGCGGTTTTACAGAATACTCAAATGCATGCTTCAATGCATCCAGCGCTGTCTTACAGTTTTCGATCTCTGTTGTTATCTGACTCTTTAAGGTACTGATATCTTCCGCTGTTGCAGTTCCATTTTCTGCAAGTCCGTTCAGTTCAAGTTCGATCATCTTTAACCTGTCACGGACATTCTGAATCTGCATCCTCGTTTCATCATCAGCTGTGCCCTCCCAGCTCGAAACTGAATCATTAAACATTTTTTCCAGATAAGGTACCACGGATATTGTTGCATTCAGTCCGTTTCCTGCTGCATCCTCGTATTTTTGCAGTTTTTCCATGTCATTTAACACAACCATTGACACATTGTTTAAGCTGTTCTCAACCAGATCAAAACTGTATGTAACCATCTGCGTCACCGTATCTGTCGTCGCATTTCCGGCAAGGATCAGACTTTCCATGCTGTTTACTGTATCCTGACCGGTGGAAACCATTGAATCAAGTCCCGGAAGCATGACCTGACTGGTCGCAACAATACTCTGTGCAGAATTTAAAATACTTGCAAATGAATTCAGGATATTAATGTAACTCTGCAGATCACCACTTACGTCATTCAGCCGTTGCGTAATCGTATCTGCAAGAGAACCTCCGTCAACATCCGTCCCTGCAACTGCATCCCCAACCTGCATCATTGCCTCTGCAAGTGTGCTCACAAAACTTGAATTCACCTGTTCCTGAACCGAAGTTTTTGCTTTTGATGTAATTTTAGGAGCTATTGCATTTTTCTTTTCATTTTCGTAATAGATGATGTCCGGATGTTCAATCTGCCCGCCAAGAAAACTGATCATTTCCTCAGTAAAGTCGTCCGGGATAACAAGAGCTGCATAATATTCGCCACTGTAAACGCCATCTACCGCCTCATCAGATGTGTCGGTAAATACCCAGCCCATAGCTTTGTTTTCCTGTAACGCTTCGACAACAGATGAACCAATGTTGACAGAAATACCAGCCACACTCACACCTTCATCTTCGGATACCACTGCAACTTTCAGGTTTGAAGTTGCACTTGGTCCGTATGGATCCCAGTTTGAAAGTATATTAAACCATGCATAAAGGCATGGAATCACACAAAGTCCCATGATAACCACAACAGCAACCACGTTCTGAAAGATCCTTTTCATATCGGAGATAAAGATTTTAAATATATTTTTCATTCCGTTTTCTCCTCGTTCTCTGCTATCTTCTGAATCTCTGCCTCAGAATTAAACTTTTCGTCCAATTTCTGAATGGCATTTTTAATATTTTCCTCAACTTCATCAAGCTGTTTTCCCATAAGAACATCCACAGATTTATCCTCTTCATCCCGCAGCTCATTTAATTTTTCCTGCAGGTTATAATCTACATACTCGACAAGGATCAGATAAGTTGCAAGTGCAAATAATGATACGATCCATAAGATCAGGAAAACTACCTTGTTACTGTCTGTCCAGAATAAAAGGATCAAAAATATAGGCGGAATGATTGCAATACATTTAAGACCGATCTTGATCCGTTTTTGATTCTGTAAATGGATATTCTGTTCGTACGCAACGAGTTTTCCGTACATTTCCTCGTATCTGCTTTTTTCTTCCATTCTTTTTTCTCCAATTCTGCTATCTATAACAAAATTATTTTTCGTTATGCTTCTGTTACATCATTTTTGTATCTTCCATTCGTTTTTCCACAAAATGATTCAGTTTCACAAATGGAATACGGATCACCAGTCCGATCAAGAGACCTACGACGGCAAAGATCATCAATTCTGACAGATTCTTCATATAGTCGCTGCCATACATACCACCGATCGTTTCACGCATCGCATTGATTGCATACGGGAACGGGAAAAATATGTATATATTCCGGTAAACCGCCGGCAAAAGTTCAATTGGGAATGTTCCTCCTGAACCCGCGATCTGGATTACCATGATCACAACCGCAAGGGCTTTTCCCACATCACCAAACGAAAGTGCAAGGGAATAGATCAGTAATGTAAACGTAACACTGGCAAGTGAAGCAACCAGCCAGAACCATCCCGGATACAAAATCTGACAGTGCAGGATATAGATATCTCCTAATACTATGATCAGCGCCTGTAACTGTCCCATCACAAAAAACAACAGATATCTTCCGAAAAAGAGCTGATATGATTTTACATTCTCTAAATCTTTTGGTTCTGCTTTTACCTTGATCAGGGCAACAAGGATTGTTCCTCCAACCCAGATTGCAAGAATTGAGTAAAACGGTGTCATTGCTGAACCATAATTTGGAATCGGATAAACTTCCTCCGTTGTAACCAGCACCGGCTGTGAGAAGAATTCTCCATAGCCTTCCGGGTCACCCTTCATAAACTCGATAAACGCCTGTACCTTTTCGTCATCCTCAACCGAATTCAGACGTTCTAACAATTTCGTTAATTTTTCACTTACCCCGTCAATAACAGTCTGAATCTGCTCTAAACTGTCATTTGCACCTGTCACAGTTGTCTCAATTCCGGAAAATACAGAATTCATATCTCCTAAAGTGTCATCTAATCTGGTCAGAATATCTGATACATTATTTAACATCTGACTCATACTGTCGATCACATTATTTAACTGTGGGACAAGACTTGTCGTATACATCTCCTGCATATTTGCGATTGCCTGGGAACAGGTAGTTAAAACCTGTGTCATATCCGACAAAGACTGATTGATCGCATCTGCAACCATACTTCCTGACACCTGCGTATTGATCGCATCCGTCTGGGAATCTCCTGAAAATCCCATTGCGATCTGGTTAATGCTGCTGATTGCCTTCTCAATATCCGTTGCGCCACCATTGATCGACTCTATCGTCTCAATGATCTTCTGAATGACAGCACGGTCATCATCCGACACGCTCTCCTCAACAATCACCTTTTTTAAATGTTCCTGCAGACGGTTCAGTTCCCGTTGCAATTCCACTGCGTCCAATGCCGCCTGATTCAGACTGTCCGCCGTCTGCTGTGCATCTCCTGCAAGATTCGTTGCATTAATGCTGTCCCGAATCCTGTTCATAGAGTCATTGATACTTGTCATTGTCTGATTTACATTTTCACTGAACGAATTTAATGACGTTTTTGTATCATCCAGACTGCTTCTTGCCGTACCAAAACTCTTTGCGCCATCTGATACTTTATTACTGAGACCCGGAATACTGCCTTTTGCCTCTGCAACTGCCTGTGAAAGTTCTCCGTTGCCGGCAATAAATGTGTCGATCATCTTACTGTACCCGATCAGATTTTCATTCAGGTTCTCTAGTTTACTCTGAAAATAGGCAAACTTATCATTTTCTTCCATCTGTTCTGAAATATGATTTGTCTGCTCAAATATATTGCTTGCAAGCACTTCTATAAACTGTTCATTGATACTCTGTTTTAAGGTTGATACTGCAGAATCCGTGATCTTTGTTGCTACGGCATTCTTTTTTTCGTTCTCATAATAAGAAATAGTCGGCCCCTTAAAATCTTCCCGGAACACGTTATACATACTATATGTAAAATCAGAACTGATGATGACTGCCGCATAATATTCGCCACTATAGACGCCTTCTAAAGCCGCATCTTTCGTGTCTGTAAATACCCATCCGATCTTATCATTTTCCTTTAAGCTCTCAATGACCGAATCACCCATATTCACAGTGGTTCCATCATCCATCTGATATCCTGCATCTTCCGTAGCTACCGCAATTTTGATATTTTTTGTATTCGCATACGGATCCCAGTTCGAGTAAATATTAAACCATGCATATAGCGATGGTATGATACAAAGACCTATTGCGATTATCAGTGCAAAAGGATTGCGCACCAGTCTCTTCATATCCCCGCTAAAAATATGCCATATATTTTTCATGCCTCACAAGCTCCTTAACTTTTCCATATTCTTCTTCAATAGCGCAAAAGTCCCTATTATCGGGAAATTATACCATCCGGAATATCGATTGTCAAATTTACCGCTCTTATCCCTTCACTCTGCATCTTTAAATATTTCACCGTCTATTTCAAAAATAAATTGCAGGGGAACTTCCGTTCTATCCTCAAATATAAGTCTGTGATGACAGGTATCTATTTTCCGCACTCTGCCACAGTGTGTAACATAGGCCCCGCCGTCTTTCTTTTCATCCGGCACAAAATAAGTAAGCGTAATCTCCGGTTTTTCCGTAAAATGTTCCAGTAAACAGCGCATTTTTTCATCAAGCTGTTCTTTTTTATCCTCATCAAGTTCTAAAAAATCTTCTGTCCGTCTTGCCGTCTCACGGATTGAATCCTCATGTCCTGTCAGTGCTGCAAAAGGAGAAAATTGCGCTGCTCTGTCTAACAATGCCATCTGCGGATGTTTTACAGAAACATGGTGTGGCAGATGGATGATATCATCATATTTGTGTGTTTCTTTTTCTTTAAACAGATTTTGTTCCCTCATGCTTTGTGTCCCCCGATCTGCCTGTTACGTTCTATGCTTGTAGCGCCTTCCTGAAGATTCATCCCCTTTAACATGGCATTTTTCCCATATTTCTTTTTTACACTGAGAACTGCCTCCTGAAGTTTTCTCTCTTTTTCCATTTTTTCCTTTTCCGCCTGCTTTTTTTCTTCTAATGCCGCATAATCCGTAAACAGATCCAACTGTTCAAATGTATCATCCTGTCTTGCTGAAGTTTCATCCGACAGCCTGCAGGCGACAACATAAATCCGGCGGATCAGAAGATCTGGATCTACGATACGGTCATATAACTCCATAACAGCATCCATAATCTGTTTGGTCGATGAAGTCCGGCTTTTCAGATTGATCGTACCGTGAGCGTGTTTTGGCACTTTTCTTCCATAACGGTCAATGGTCACTTCCCCATGATATGCATTTTTACGCTTCGGATCAGTCAGATTATCGATATCATAACCGATGGTAAGTACCATCTGATCTGTAACCAGATGTTTGTCCACAAGATCCAGTACAAGCAGATCCGTCATTTCCCGGACGATCAGCTTTCCCTTTTCAAATTCATATGGACACTGTAATACCTGCCCGGAACTAATGCTGTTTGTCTCCGGCTTGTACGCCTTGATCAGATCGATCGTGGTCGGCTCATACCCCCATGCATGATCGATCAGAAGTTCTGCATTGATGCCAAACATCCTGTATAGCAGATCTTCGTTATAAAAATCCTGTTCCCTCCCCAATGAACAGCGGGCAACATCTCCCATTGTATACAGTCCTGCCGCCTCTAATTTTTTCCGGTATCCACCGCCAACCCTCCAGAAATCTGTCAGCGGTCTGTGATCCCACAGCAGCCGGCGGTAACTCATCTCATCAAGCTCTGCGATCCGCACTCCATTTGCATCCGGTGTCACATGTTTTGCAACAACATCCATCGCAACCTTGCACAGATAAAGATTCGTACCGATACCGGCGGTTGCCGTAACACCGGTTTCTTTTAAAACATCCTGAATCATTTTCTCTGCAAGCTCCCTTGCACTCATCTGATATGTTTTCAGATAATGCGTTACATCCATAAATACTTCATCCACGGAATAAACATGCATATCTTCCGGTGCTACATATTTTAAATAAATATCATAGATCCGGTTACTTTCTTCCATATAAAGCGCCATGCGCGGTGGTGCTGTAATATAAGTCAGTTCCAGTGCCGGATTATTTTTCAGTTCCTTGTCATCTGCTGATTTTCCTGTAAACATTCCACCGGCAATCCGGCTTCTCCGCTCCTTATTGACCTGTTTTACTTTCTGCACCACTTCAAATAATCTTGCACGTCCCGGAATACCGTATGCCTTTAATGACGGTGATACCGCAAGGCAGATCGTTTTCTCCGTTCTGCTCTCGTCTGCCACGACAAGATTTGTCGTCAGCGGATCATATCCTAATTTTACACATTCTACAGATGCATAAAAAGATTTCAGATCGATTGCAATATAAATATGGGATGAATCATTCATGTCCGGACGCCGCCTCTCTTTCTGCTTCTGGTTATAGATATTATTATAGCAGAAAATATGTTCGATTATCACCCTGTTTTGGAAAAAATTGAAAATATCGGACTATATTAAAATAATGGTACTGATTCTAATAAATCATCCAAAAATAGCCACCTGGATAGTTAGTCCAAATGGCTTATAAAAAATATATCACTTTAATCTATAGATAATCTTTTTCTACAAAATACCCCTCTTCGAAACGTCCTATCAGGCTTTAAAACTGTCTTCTTCCTGCATTCCCTTTTCAAAATACTCTTCTGCTATCATTTTAAATTTATAAAAAACATCATAATACACTGTTGTTATCTTTTCAAAATTTTCTCTTGCAACTGCACCATCATAATCATGAGCAAGCAGATTTCTTGTTCTCAACATTTGCAGCCAAACATCATCATCAATCAATTTGTTTGAAAATGCCGCCTGTAAATTCGCTCTTGGCGATCCAAGCGCTATATCATTAATACCCAATACTTTGACTAAAATATCCTTCATCACTTTCCATGATAAATCAAATGTTAAATTATAATTTTGAGCAGTACCTTCTAACACAAAATCAGCATCCGGGTCTGCTGTTTTACTTTTTTTTAAATTATTCAAACTTCTGCAAAAATTTTTATATCTGTTAATATATTTGTTTTCCATACTTTGCGATATCCTCCAAAAGATACTGGTTTCGAATTGTTTTATATTCCAAAATATCTATCTTACGTAAAGTTTCTATTTTTTCTAGATCCTGTTCAAGTTTATCCATATCCACATCACCATAAACTACAAAATCAATATCACTATATGGAGTTGCTGTATCTGTTGCGAATGAACCTATAAGAACCAATTTTTTTACACCATTTTTTTTACATATTTCTGCAACTTTTGTAATTAATATATTTACGGGCATTACATTCATGATTCTAAACTAACCCTCCCGTTTCTCAAAACATTTAGAATTCTGATAAAAGTATAAATCATATTCAAATAAATTTATACAGAAAAAGAAACGGGATTCTTGCAAATACAAAAATCTCGTTTCTTTCTATGCTTTAAATTTATCTTAGAACTTACCAGCCTTATGAGCTTCCTCAACGGAAACTGCAACAGCAACTGTAGCACCAACCATAGGGTTGTTACCCATTCCGATCAGACCCATCATCTCAACGTGAGCCGGTACGGAAGAAGAACCTGCGAACTGTGCATCAGAGTGCATACGTCCCATGGTATCTGTCATACCGTAGGAAGCAGGACCTGCTGCCATGTTGTCCGGGTGAAGTGTACGTCCTGTACCACCGCCGGAAGCAACTGAGAAGTATTTCTTACCCTGCTCGATACATTCTTTTTTGTATGTACCTGCAACCGGATGCTGGAAACGTGTTGGGTTTGTAGAGTTACCAGTGATGGAAACACCTACGTTCTCATGATGCATGATCGCAACACCTTCCTGAACGTCATCTGCACCATAGCATTTTACAGTTGCACGAAGTCCGTTAGAATATGCTTTCTCATATACAACATTTAATTTTGCAGCTTTGTAATCATACTGTGTTTCAACAAATGTAAATCCGTTGATACGGGAGATGATCTGTGCAGCATCTTTTCCAAGTCCGTTTAAGATAACACGTAATGGTTTCTGACGTACTTTGTTTGCTTTCTCAGCGATACCGATCGCACCCTCAGCAGCTGCGAATGACTCATGTCCTGCTAAGAAGCAGAAGCACTCTGTCTCTTCCTCTAATAACATTTTACCAAGGTTACCATGTCCAAGACCTACTTTTCTGTGGTCTGCAACAGAACCCGGAATACAGAATGCCTGAAGTCCCTCACCGATTGCTGCAGCAGCATCAGCAGCTCTTGTACATCCTTTTTTGATTGCGATTGCAGCACCTACAGTGTAAGCCCAGCAAGCGTTCTCAAAACAGATTGGCTGGATTTTCTTTACCTGATCATATACATCAAGTCCAGCATCTTTTGTAATTTTTTCAGCTTCTTCAATAGAGCTGATACCATAGCTGTTTAACACAGCGTTGATCTGGTCAATTCTTCTTTCATATCCTTCAAATAATGCCATTTTCGTCCGTCTCCTTTCCTACTCTTCTCTCGGGTCGATGATTTTAACAGCATCTGCCACACGGCCGTACTGTCCTTTTGCTTTTTCCCATGCAGTGTTAGGATCATCGCCTTTTTTAATGAAGTCAGTCATTTTTCCAAGAGAAACGAACTGATATCCGATAACTTCGTTATTCTCATCAAGAGCAATACCGGTTACATAACCTTCTGCCATCTCTAAGTAACGAACACCTTTCTCTTTGGTAGCGTACATTGTACCAACCTGGGAACGAAGTCCTTTACCTAAATCCTCAAGACCAGCACCGATTGCAAGACCGTCATCAGAGAATGCACTCTGTGTACGACCATAAACGATCTGTAAGAATAACTCTCTCATTGCTGTATTGATTGCATCACAAACAAGGTCTGTGTTTAATGCTTCAAGAATTGTTTTGCCCTGTAATACCTCTGCTGCCATAGCTGCGGAATGTGTCATACCAGAGCATCCGATTGTCTCAACTAAAGCTTCTTCGATTACACCATTTTTTACATTTAATGAAAGCTTGCAGGCACCCTGCTGAGGAGCACACCAGCCAACACCGTGTGTAAAACCTGAAATATCTTCAATTTTTTTAGAATGAACCCATTTGCCTTCTTCCGGAATTGGAGCTGGTTCATGTTTTGCGCCCTTTGCTACAGGACACATGTTTTCGACTTCCTTAGTGTAAATCATTTTAAGACTCCTTTCACTTAATAGAACTGTATGTATCAGACTTTGTTATACATTTAACATACCTTACTTATTTTCGCACATTTTGTTGAAATCTACAAGTCCTAATCGAAAAAAATTATCTTTATTCCGTGTATTTGTTTTTATACACTAGTCAAAGTAATTTAACTCCGAAAAAACTTCCGTGCCGGGTCTGCCGACGTTGCTGACATTTTCACCATCCACATGGATGTACCCTTCTGTTCCGTCTTTTGCACGCACATAGATCCATTCCTTTGCATCAGAGCTGATAAAGAACACATCCTGCCCGGACGAAACCGTTACCTGTTCCGAATTCTGATCCATAGCTTTCCACAACGGAAGATCCACATATAATCTGTGCGGTGTGAAATACTTGTATTGATGCATACCGCCATCCATATATTCCAGTTTCCGTGCATTGCTGTCATACCACCAGTATCCATTAAGATATGCGGTTTCAAGAATATCTGTACGGATTGTTCCATTGATTCCGTTTTGCCCGGTAAAACCATTGATTCCGCCATTCTGCTCCTTAAAAGGGAAACCATCCACTTCCCCGATAAACGCCAGCGCACTTCCGTCATACCGGTAAAAATAAGTCGCATAATCGGCACTTGGTCCATCGTCTAATACCGCGATTTCCAGAGAATTATCATATTCATCCATGTCTGTAACATAAAAGCTTTCCGTTTCTGGTGTCACCATAGCTGCATATTCACACAGTTCATATGCTGTTCCATTAACCGTAAGGACACAGGAATAACCTGAATAATCACTACTCTCTTTCACATCATAACGGATCTCTTCTTCGCTGCCATCTCCATTAAGATCCACCATAATATTCTGTCCTGTTTTATATTCTTTCGGATACGGATGCTCCTGTTCATATGCTGTTTCAGCTTCCTGTATTACCTTTAAGTTGTCTTTTTCTGTCTGGCTCAGCACAGATTCATCAAATGCATCTGCTTCTTCACTTTTTTCATACCAGGAACATGCATTAAAATAACTCTGCAGATATTCATTGGTAAAACCCCGTCCATGTCTTGCATAGATTTCATTGCGTGCTAACCATAAATCATTGTCCGACATATTGATAAGACTGTCTGCCGAAATTGTCTGTGTCATACTGACCGGAATGATATACTGGTCAGCATCTTTGTGCAGGTTCTGTGTATCAATGACCGCATTCTGTACTACCGTATCTGACTGCTGCATCATCCCTTGATATTCATTTAAAGTATCCTCATTTTCCACATCGCAGCTCACATCCGTAGGCCTCACAACCTCATATAACACTCCATCATCGGTATATCCTAAAATACTTACACCGGCAGCATCCGGATACCATTCCGTGTCTTTGGTAATTCCAAAAAGAAACCCCGTCCCACTTTCTTTCTCATAGGATTTTTTCTGAAAAACAGAAAAACCGGTATCATCTTCTAAAATTACATACTTATCTTCCCAGCTCTCCGGGAACTGCAGCGTGATCTCTTTCCAGATATATTTTTCTTCGGCTGCTTCCATTTTTTCAGACGCACTGCTGTCTATTTCGGATTCTGTTTCATCTGTATCTGAAATTCCTGCTGTTTTCTGCTCATTGCTGTTTATTTTATTTTGTGCCATATCTGGCTCACCACACCCTGCTGTAAAAAGCAAAAGTGCGGCTGTAAACAACCACACTTTATTTTTCATATAATTATGCATTCCTTTCTGTCAGTGCAAAAACTTTTTTATATCATCTGCCGTACTGTGAATTTTCTCTACCGCATTCTGAACCTGTTTTGCAACATCAAGGTTTTCTTCACTGAGTGTATGTACCTGTTCTGCACTCGCCGTAACTTCCTCAGTCGCTGCCGAAAGCTGCGAGCAGTTTACCACAATCTTATTGTTGGAATCTGAAAGTCCGCTTACCTTTTTATTGACCTCTTCAATATGGGCAACCAGCTCACCTATATTTTTATTAAGCAGATTAAATGTTTCTGACGCAGCAAGAATCTTTTCTTTCTGATCTTCCGTTGCCTGTACAGAACCTTCTACTGATACAACCACATCATTTGCATTTGCATTCAGTTCGTTTGTAATTCTCGTGATCTCTTCCGTCGAATTTTTTGTCTGTTCCGCAAGCTGTCTGATCTGCTCTGCTACAACCGCAAAACCTCTTCCGGCTTCTCCGGCACGTGCACTCTCAATAGATGCATTTAACGCCAGCAGGTTTGTCTGACTTGAAATATTTAAGATCATACCTGCAATCTCTTCTACTTCTTTTGTCTTATCCTGAAGTTTGGTCATTGCCTCAGTAACATCATGATTTGTATTTGTGATCTGCTCTGCCTGATCTTTCAACGCATCCATCACACGCATATTTTCCTGAATGCTGTCATTTGAATTCATTGCGATATCCACCATCTGTTTTGATCGCTCACTTGTTTCCTCGATCGCATCCTGGATCGTTGCAGTCATGGTATTCTGTTCTTCGATGCTGTTTGCATTCATTCCGGAAGCCGTTGTAATCTCCTGCATACTGCCAGTTACAGAATTGGTCGTCTCGACCAGTTTTCCGATCAGGCTGCTGCTCTTAACTGATTCTTCCTGAACAGTTTTGGAAATCTCAAGCACTCCCTGTAAAATTTCATTCTGCTTTTTGTGTTCCTCATCTATGGATCCAAGTGCATCTGCGTTAAACAATAATGTGATCTTTCCAATTCTTGAAACCATAAATAAAACGCCAAGCACGCCGACCACAGAACATATTGTATCCACGTTCAATACAGTAATACCCTTTATTCCCTGAACAATCGTAACGATCACGTAGAGAATACTCACTCCCACACAGGTTCTTTTTAATCCACCTTCATCATAGTACGGAATCTGTAACGCAACTAAAACGATCAGTACATACGTAATAAAATGTGCATCTGTCTGTACTCCGACTAACAGATACTCTAATCCCATCTCAAGCGTAGCAATCACTTTTAATTTTGCTGTTACATGATCTTTATGATAAATAATCGTGTTCAAAACTGATGCGCCTATTATTAATGCAGTATTCCCATATACTACTGCATTTACCAGATTCTGATTTGCCATGCGGAGCCACAGATACAGTAAAAACAATATTCCAAGAAATATGGTTGCACCTATATAGAACCGGTTCATCTTTCTGATCCGTTCCGCTTTATCATTATAAATATATTTCTTTTCTTCTTCCATATATTTTATCTCCCTGTACTTAAAATATGATCAATATTTTCTGCCATAACTTATCCGACCTGTCCGGATCTTAAGTTTAAGAATATCATGCTTCTTTTTTCTGTACAACCTCGCCCGGTTTCTTAAAAATTGAGTTTGCCGGGATCACTCCCCTGACACTTGAAAGCGGATATACATTTGTATGTCTGCCGATCACCGTTCCAGGATTTAATACAGAATTGCATCCAACTTCAACAAAATCTCCAAGCATTGCACCAAATTTCTTTAATCCGGTTTCAATTTTTTCATCACCATCTTTTACCACAACCAGTGTCTTATCTGATTTCACATTTGATGTGATTGATCCTGCACCCATGTGTGACTTATAACCCAGAATAGAATCACCAACATAATTGTAATGCGGCACCTGAACGGAATTGAAAATAATATCATTTTTCAGTTCTGTGGAATTGCCGACAACAGAACCCTTTCCTACGATCGCACTGCCGCGGACAAATGCGCAGTGACGGATTTCTGCATCCTCATCAATGATCAGCGGACCGTTTAAACATGCTGTCGGTGCCACTTTTGCACTCTTTGCAACCCAGATATCCTCGCCTCTTTTTTCAAACTTTTCCGGATCTAATGTTGGTCCAAGCTTTTTTATGAACTCACTGATCCCTTTTAAAGCCTCCCATGGATATGTAAACTGTTCTAAATATTCTTTTGCGATTGTTTCATCCAAATCATATAAATTGCTGATTTTTGCGTTTTCCATCTTTTCCTCCATCCCAGAATGTCTCTGTCACATGGATATGAATCCAGTGTGATCCTTGCATTTCTGTTTGCATACTGGTTCTATTGTAAAACGTTTTCACAGATCTGTCAAAATAATATTCGAACACTGCAAAAAAATCTCCGGACAGACAAGAATTTCTGTCTGCCGGAGATCGCTTACGGCATAAACTCATCTAAAAAATTGCTTCCTGCGATCCATTCCTGCTCTTCTTCCTCCTGGAACGCCGCAGCCTCATTTGCCATAGCGGCATAGAAATCATCTGCACCATCCGGTTCAGAGTCCGTCCGTTGTGACTGCTGTGTCTCTGTGCCACCCTGTTCTGCCTGCTGCATCTGCTGTGCCCCATTCTCCTGCACAGCCGTCTGCACTTCTGACTGCCCCTCTGTCTCCTGTTTTTGCAGAGACTGGCTTCCCGGATTGTCAAAATCAAAACTGATCCGCTCATCCTCATATTTTAAACATGCATCAAATACATTTCCTGCTTTCGAGTTAAATCCAGTCACTTTTTCCTTTGTCTTTCCGGTTTCCAACAGTTCTTTTATGATTGCTTCCGAAAGCGGCACTTTCGCAACCGTATGCCCTACCTTAAAACCGCAGTCACACTCATAATACCATTGGCTTTTCTTTAAGAGTTCCCCACATTTCGGACACTTTACCGTCGTCTCGACCGGCTTTGGTTTCTCCGGGAAATCAAAGGTGATCTGCCCCTCTTTGGTCAGTTTTAACGGCGCATCAAATTTCATTCCGGTCTTTGCGATAAATCCTTCGATCACACCGGTTTTTCCATTGGTTAAAAGTTCTTTGACCTGTGCTTCTTTTAATTTTACTCCTGCGATCTGTCCAACCGAAAAACGACAGCTTTCCGGATCATCTTTTTTATAATTCGCACAGCCATAGCCGAACGGCGTTTTTACCATATCCCCACCGCAGACCGGACATTTCACATCTTTTAATTTTGGCGCTTCCACATCCGAGAAATCGTATTTCAGTCCGATCACCTTGCCGGATTCGTCTCTATTTAAAGCAATCCTTGCATCAAACTTCTTTCCTGTCTTTGACTTAAAACCGCGAATCGTTGCTGTCCGGCCTTCTGTCAGAAGCTGTTTCACCTGTGCCTCATTTAACGTTTTTTCTCCCATCTTTCCAATGGAAAAACGGCAGCTTTCCGGGTCATCTTTTTTATAATTCGCACATCCGTAGCCAAACGCTGTCTGTACGATATCACCACCGCAGAGCGGGCAGACTACATCTTTTATCTTCTTTGCCTCCACATGGTCAAAGTCAAATTTTAAATACTTCCGACCGGTTTCATCCGTCTCTAACGCCACACAGGCATCAAATTTTTTCCCGGTCTTCGACTTAAAACCGCGGATTGTCTCCGTTCTGCCGTCGGTCAGAAGTGCTTTCACCTGAGTCTCTGTCAGGTCACGTCCCGCAAGTGTACCGATGGCAAAGCGGCAGCTCTGCGGATTTTGCTGGTCGTAATTCATACAGCCATAACCAAATGATGTTTTCTGGATCTGTCCGCCGCACATCGGGCAGACTACATCTTCTAATATCTCTGCCTCATTCTTTGAAAAATCAAATTCGACTGTTTTTCTGCCATCCTCTCCTGTTTTCAAAAGCAATGCCGCCGAAAACTTCTTTTTATTTTTTGCGGTAAACCCTTTTAAGACCTCCGTCTCTCCTTTTTGCAGCAGATCAGTCAGGTCATCCACACTAAGGGATTTTCCCGCGATTTTTCCAATGGAGAAATAACAGCTTTTCGGATCTTCACGGTGTTTCACACAACTGTAACCAAAAGAAGTGATTTCCATATCAGAACCGCAGACCGGACATTTCACCCCTTCTAATATTTCAGGTTCATTTTTGGAAAAGTCAAAATTGACTGATGCTTTTCCATTCTCATCTTTTTCAAGTACCAGTGCAGCAGAAAAGCGTTTTCTGGACTTTGAGATAAAGCCGGACAATACCTCTGTGTGTCCTTTGGTCAGAAGCTCCACCACTTCGTCTTTCTCTAAGTCTCTTCCTGCTATGGTTCCGATGGCAAACTTGCATCCGCTTCCATCTTTTTTATAATTACTGCATCCATAACCGAATGGTGTCGTTTCCATATCCCCGCCGCAGACCGGACAGACCGCCTCTATTTTTTTTCTGGCTGCAAGTCCTCTTCCACCTTTTCCGACAAATGGATGTATCCTTGCAGCAAGATTTCCGGTCAGATCATGCTCGATCATGGAAACCGTTTCTTTCCGGATAAAATCCTCCAGTTTCCCGCGATAATCTTCCATAACGACTGTTCCGCGCGTAATACCGTCAAGTCCTTTTTCCCAGGAAGCTGTCATTTTCGGATTCAAAAGCGCAGGCACAGTCATACTTACCACCTCAAACACCATCTCACCGATTGCTTCCGGACTTAATACCTGTGTCTTTTTATTCAGGTTAAGATACCCGATGCGCACCAGTTTACGGATGATCTCAGCTCTTGTCGCAGACGTTCCAATCCCTGATCCCTTGATCTGTTCTCTTAACTCTTCCTCCTCAATAAGCTGTCCGGCATTTTCCATTGCAAGCACCATGGAACCGGACGTGTAACGTTTTGGCGGTGCCGTTTTCCCCTCTTTGATCTCGTAACCATCCACATTCAGCGGATCGCCGGTCTTTAACTGTCCCGCCAGTTTTAAAAGTCCCGCACTCTCTTCTTCCTTATTGTCTTCATTTGCCGGTCTTCCCATAATTTCAAGGAATCCCGGATTTTTAAGTGCCTTTGCAGATGCAAAAAACTGCTCTGCTTCCACCTGTACCACAAGTTTGACTGTCTCATACTCTGCCGCCGGATAAAAAATACTTAAAAAGCGGCGTACGATAAGATCGTATACTCTTCGCTGCAGGTCATTTAACGAATGAAGTTCCGTAAGCTGCCCGGTCGGAATGATCGCATAGTGGTCTGTGATCTTTGAGTCGTCGGTATACTGTGTACGTGCAATATTCCGGTAGCTGCCTTCTTTTAGAATATGTTCCGTATAAGTTTTGGTCGGCTCATAAGTTTTCAGGCGGTTTAAATTTTTACCGATTTCCTTTGCTACCGCTGTTGACAGAACTCTCGCATCTGTTCTTGGATAAGTCGTGAGTTTTCTCTCATATAAATCCTGTGCCACCTGCAATGTCTCGTCCGGACTGATCTTGTATCGTTTGGAGCACTCTGCCTGCAACTCTGCAAGATTAAATAACAGTGGTGCTTTCTTTCTGGATGTACCGCGCTCCATAGATTTTACAAACGCCATTTTCCCGTCAAGTTCACCGATCAGTTTTTCTGCACTCTCACGCTTTTTGAATCCATTTTCCTTATATAAAAGCGGCGATTCAAAATATCCAGAACCCTCAACCGCTTTCCACTCTGCAGCAACTGACACCTCATTTTCAGCACCTTCCGGTAAAAAGTCTCCCACCACACGATAAAATGGAGTCTCAGTAAAATTGCGTATCTCACGCTCACGGATCACAACCATCCCAAGTACACACGTCATGACACGTCCCACAGCGATCGCTGTGTAACTCTTTGTCGCCGCGGCATCATTTAATAATTTCCCGTATTTTACCGACATGGCTCTGGAAAAATTGATTCCCATCGCATAATCTTCAATCGTACGCATGATACCGGATTTTGCCAGATTGTCATACTCTGACATCGGCTTTGCCTCGCGGATTCCGCGCAGGATTTCTTCCTCGGTCTGGGAATCGATCCAGACACGAAGTTCTTTCATTCCTTCCCTGACACCACCGAAACGTCTGATATTCTCCTCGATCGTCTGTCCTTCTTTTCCGGCATCACCTGCCCAGTAGACGGTCTCTATATCCTCTCTGAAAAGCATTCTGTGCACGGTATCATACTGCTTGCTGACATCTGGTATTACATTATATTTATATTCTTCCGGCAGAAATGGCAGATCCTCCAACCGCCATCTTTTGTACTTTTCATCATATGCTTCCGGATAGACCATTTCCACTAAATGTCCGACGCACCATGTGATGACATAGTCATCATTTTCAATGTATCCGTCTTTTCTCCCGTTCACGCCAAGAATCCTTGCAAACTCCTGCGCCACGCTTGGTTTCTCCGTTATTATCAAAGACTTTGCCACTAAAATATTTCTCCGTTTCTGATTACTTAACCTTTATTTCGCATAAGAGAAATTATAACATTTTTAAATTTTTTAGGCAATATAAAACGCCATCGGAAATCCTCCGATGACGTTTCTATCATCCATGTTTTATTTATTTCTTTGTAATATATCCCTGTGCTTTCAGCAGTTCTGCGCAAAGTACTGCACCGCCTGCTGCACCACGGACTGTGTTATGGGAAAGTCCGACAAATTTCCAGTCGTATACGGTATCCTCTCTTAATCTGCCGACTGAGATACCCATTCCGTTCTCGTAATTAACATCTAAGGAGACCTGCGGTCTGTTGTCTTCCTCTAAGTACTGGATAAACTGCTTTGGTGCGCTCGGAAGACCTAACTCCTGCGGAACACCGCTGAAGTTCTTCAAAGCCTCGATCAGCTGCTCTTTTGTCGGGTTTTTCTTAAATTTAACAAATACTGCTGCTGTATGTCCGTTTAATACCGGAACACGGATACACTGACAGGTAATGACCGGTGATTCTGCCGGAACGATCGCTTTTTTCTCGTCATCAACATAACCCCAGATACGAAGCGGCTCTTTCTCAGATTTTTCTTCCTCACCACCGATGTAAGGAATGATGTTTCCTACCATCTCAGGCCAGTCTTTAAATGTCTTTCCGGCACCTGAGATTGCCTGATAGGTTGTAGCAACCACTTCATACGGCTCGAACTCTTTCCATGCAGTAAGTACCGGTGCATAGCTCTGGATGGAGCAGTTTGGTTTTACAGCAACGAAACCGCGTTTTGTACCAAGACGCTCTTTCTGGTACTTGATGACTTCCATATGCTCCGGGTTTACTTCCGGCACTACCATAGGAACATCCGGTGTCCAGCGGTGTGCACTGTTATTGGAAACAACAGGTGTCTCTGTCTTTGCGTAATCTTCCTCGATCTTTTTGATCTCCTCTTTGGTCATATCCACTGCGGAAAATACGAAATCAACCTCTGCTGCTACCTTCTCCACTTCATTGACATTCATGACAACGATATTTTTTACTGCCTCCGGCATCGGTGTATCCATTTTCCAACGTTCACCAACTGCCTGCTCATAAGTCTTTCCGGCGCTTCTAGGACTTGCTGCAATGGTTGTCACCTCAAACCATGGGTGATTTTCCAGAAGAGAGATAAATCTCTGTCCTACCATACCTGTTCCGCCAAGAATACCAACTTTTAACTTTTCGCTCATTTTGCTCTAATCTCCTCGTCCCTTATTCTCTGTTTGTCCGTCTGTCGCAAACATGTGTCTTTCATAGTAAATATATTATGCTATTTTCCCGAAAAAAGCAATGCTTATTTTGTCAAAGTTTCCTGTATTTTTAGCAAAAACTTGTACATTTGTCACAACAACACGTCAGTGTACAAAAGTGTTACATCCATTCTTTGCTCAGATATTCGCGCTCTTTTTCAATGACTTTCTCCATTGCTTCCCTGCCAGGTGCGCCAATCGTCAGACGTTTATTGACACATGTTTCCATGGAGATCGCATCATAGATGTCCTCCTCGAATACCGGACTGATCGCTTTTAATTCTTCCAGACTCATGTCATCGATCGGAATCTTTTTATCAAGGCAGTAAAGTACGATACGACCAACGATTCCATGTGCATCACGGAATGGAACGCCATGATTTACCAGATAATCTGCTGCATCTGTTGCGTTTGTAAATCCATGATTTGCAGACTGACGCATTCTTTCTTTATTAAAACGCATGGTTGCAAGCATTCCATTGAATAATGCAACACATCCCTTTACTGTGTCCATCGCATCAAAAGAAAGCTCCTTATCTTCCTGCATATCTTTATTGTATGCAAGCGGGATTCCTTTCATTGTCGTAAACAAAGACATCAGCGCACCATAGACACGTCCGGTCTTACCACGAACCAGTTCTGCGATATCCGGGTTTTTCTTCTGTGGCATGATACTGCTTCCGGTACTGTACGCATCATCGATTTCAACAAACTGATATTCGTTGGAGTTCCAGATGATCACTTCCTCAGAAAAACGGGAAAGATGCATCATGATCGTTGCACACGCAGATAAAAACTCGATCAGATAATCGCGGTCTGAAACGCCGTCCATACTGTTTAAAGTTGGTCCATAAAAGCCAAGCAGTTCCGCAGTATACTCGCGGTCTAACGGATAAGTTGTACCGGCAAGCGCCCCGGAACCGAGCGGGCAGTAATTCATACGCTCGTAAATATCATGCAGACGCAGACGGTCACGCTTGAACATTTCAAAATAAGCACCCATATGATGTGCCAGCGTGATCGGCTGTGCTTTCTGCAAATGGGTAAAGCCCGGCATGATCGTCTCTGTATTTTCTTCCATAATATGTAAGATCGTGGTCAGAAGTTCTTTTAACAGTCCATCCACTGCGAGCACCTCGTCTCTGGTGTAAAGACGCATATCAAGTGCCACCTGGTCATTACGGCTGCGTCCGGTATGAAGCTTTTTACCGGTATCACCGAGACGGTCGATTAAATTTGCCTCCACAAAACTGTGAATATCTTCGTATTCTGATGTGATCTCTAATTTTCCGCTCTCCACATCTTCTTTGATCTCCTGCAGTGTCGTGACGATATCGTTCATTTCCTGTTCTGTTAAAATACCCTGTTTTCCAAGCATTTTTACATGTGCGATACTGCCCTCGATATCCTGTTTATAAAATTTCTGATCAAATGCGATAGACGCATTGAAATTATATACAAGCTGATCTGTTGCCTTTGTGAAACGTCCTCCCCATAACTGTGCCATATCTAAATCCTCACTTTCGTTGTCATAATTACATTTCATTCTACATGAAGTGCTGCATCCCTGCAAGTCCCTGTTGTATTTTTATGCACCGGCTATACATGCTGTCATGCATGCTTCTCCGCTTCCTTCGCCGCGATCTGCGCATCCCTTTCCTTTTTTGAAAAAACACAGCCGCAGTAATACTGGCGGTACATGCCATATTCTTCGGAAAGCTCCACGGAACGCTTGTATCCGTTTTTCTTTTTAAAATCAGAATTTAAGTATGAAATCCCATATTCCTCAGATAAACGATCCCCGATCTCATTTAATTTTTCTGCATTTTTAAGCGGACTGATGGATAATGTCGTTGTAAAATAATCCATATGAAGTTTATTTGCAATCTCTGCCGATTCCCGGAGCCGCAGTTCATAGCAGCGGAAACACCTCTCACCGCCCTCTTTCACGTCCTCTAGTCCCTGCGCCATCTGATAAAAACGTTCTTTATCATAATTTCCTTCCACAAAGGAAACCGGATATTTTGCCGGCAGTCTCTCGATAAAGCGCTGCTGCTCTTTTACACGCTTGAAATATTCCTCTTCCGGATAAATATTCGGATTATAATAAAAAACCGTGATTTTAAAATACTGTGACAGATACTCTAAGCAGTAAGAACTGCAGGGTGCACAACAACTGTGTAACAGCAGGGTGGGCACTTTGTTCTCACTCTGGTTTTTCGCTATGGTCTCCTCAAGCATTTTCTGATAATTCTGTTTCAATTTTCTGCCTCCCATGACAATATTTCTTCTGCCCGCGCCCTCCAGGTATGCCCGGTACAGAATGTCTGATATGCATTGTCCCGGATCTTTTCCCGAAGTCTGTCATTTTCCATCAGTTCTCCGGCAGCTTCCGACAGCGAACCTATTTCTGACAGCGAATAAAACATCAGATCCTCCCTGTTTTTAAAATGCGAACTCCTGTACGGATTCTCGTCTGTCAGCACCACAGTACGGTTTGCCATCCCGGCGATCGCCCTGTCATGGATGCCCCGGTTAAAAATCGGCGAAACATCAAGCATGATCTGGTCTCTTGCAATTTTCTCAAAAGAAAGATCAAAGGTAACCGGCTTTTCGATCGTCAGATATTTCTCATAGGGAGTCTGATATTTTTCCCATCCCTCACCGACTAACCGTACCGGTATCTTTCTTTTTAAAAGCTCATCAAGTGCCGCTTTCCTGAAATAATCCCTGATATAGGCATCCGATGCATACATCGTATTCATAAAAAGAGCAAACTGCGCACTGTCAAGTTCCATGTCATTTTCTTTCAGACATGCCCGAAATGCTTCCTCCATCGGAAGTTCCGGCGTCCCGATCCGCATTTCTATGATCCTTTTCATCATTCCGCAAAAAGGCTCCGGTGCTGCATTCACAATATCATATACCTTATCCGGTGCATCATAAGTTCCTATAAAAAGGATCCGATCCGCAGGATTTTTTTCCCCGTCAAATAATGCAACCGTCGCTCCAAGCGGGAGCATATGCACGCTCTTTACATTTGGATGATATTTTCTGACATAATCAGCCTGTCCTTCATCCAGCACGATTACATGAAAATTTTTTGCCTGTGTCATCAGACAGTTATAATGAAATAATGGATGATCCAAAATATAATCGTAAAATGGACCATCGATCAGGTCTGTCACCGGTGTCCCGTCATCCATCGCAAGTCTTGGAAGCAAAGAGTTAAAGTCAAAAACTGCACGATATTTTTTTCCAAAAAATGGAGAAAGTACCTTATCAAGATCATCTTTGGATGTAAACTCACATACTGTCGTCTCATAGCCTGCTTCTTCAAACGCACCTGCAAGCTGATGGGCAAAAAAGTTTCCCGACAAATAACAGATTTCCCTGGAACAGAATACTAAAATCTTTTCCTGTGCTTTCATCCGTTTTTCCTCCCGTAAAATACAAACGGACTCCTGCTAAAAGTCTCCCCAAAGCAAAAGTCCGTTTTCATTCTCATTCCTTACTCTCTTACATAACGCAGGCACAAAATTCCAACTAAATATTCTACCACGCAAAGCACCATAAAAACAGTTGCTCCGGCGAAAACCCCTGCTACGATCTGAGCGATCACAGCAATCGCATGCAGCCAGACCGGTACATCATGCAGGCAGCAGGCAATCCCTGCTTCTAACAATACGATCAGACAAACCGGAACAACCGGCATATGCAGAGCAATAATTCCTGCCAGAATAACCGCAAGTGCTGCAACAATGACTGCAAACAGCATCAGCATACTCTGATTCTCTGCAAATAACGTTCCAAGGATACCCCCTATACTCTTTTTTCTGCGCTGCTTTATGGATACGCGTGGCTCCTCTTTTTTTACATAATTTTCAGGTTCACTCATACCTTAATACCTCTCCTCTTTCTGCTATAATGTCATCCGGTCAAATGATCTGCTTACCGGAAAACACGTCATCTTTCTGCATTATATCAATTTATATAAAAAAGAACAAGTAGTTTTCACTTTACCCTCTTTCAAAAAGGATGTATACTGATACAACGAAAATAATTATCTGACAGAAATGGAGAACCCGATGAATCATACAACGATCAACAAACCTGATACATGGTGTTCCATGTGGGGAAATGCAGTTTCAATCGCAGAACACCGGCCGGAAAGCTATGCAAAAGATATTACACTCCGCTATCCGGTCTATGCGCCATTTGACGGAACATCTTTAAGATTTACCTTTGACAATTACTGTGGAAGCGAACCTGTCTCTATCACAAAGGCAACCGTCTCCGTCGCGGACTTCAATACCAACAGCGATTCTGCCCCCAAAATTAATCTGTCCTGCCCGCAGAAGAAATCGACAACAACACAGATTACTTTTTGGGGCAATCCTTCTGTGACACTTGATGCACACAAGCGTATTGTAAGCGATGAAGTTTCCTTTCAGGTTCAGGCAGGACAGACACTTTGTGTCAATCTTTATTTTGCAGACTTTACGCTGATGCAGTCCGCTGTTCTGATCACAGGTCCTCTCTCGAAAGGATTTTTCTCACTGGGTGATCAGACATTAACAGAAGAGCTTCCTCTTGATACAAGCAAAACGACAAGCTGGTTTTATTTTTTAAGCAATATCGATATTTTAACATCATCCGACAACCATGCTGTGATCTGCTATGGTGACTCCATTACCGCACAGGCATGGCCGGATGAACTAACGCTACGTTTAAGACGTGAGGGCAGAAAACACACTTCCATCATCCGACGCGCTGCAAGCGGTACCAGAATCCTGCGCCAGTATGACTGCATTACCTATGATTCCTACGGTTTAAAAGGAAGCAACCGCTTTTTGCATGAAATACCGACCGCCGGTGCCGATACTATCATTATCCAGCAGGGGATCAATGATATCATTCACCCGGTTGGAACAGATATCAATCCGTTCCGTCCCATGAGCGATCTTCCAACAGCAGAAGAACTCATAGACGGTCTCAAATGGTACACTGACCAGGCACACTCTCTTGGATTGTCTGTCTATATCGGAACACTGCTTCCGATCGAAGGCTGGCGTACCTATGCCCCGTTCCGTGAAGAACTGAAAAACAAAGTCAATGAATGGATCCGCCAGGCGGACGGCTTTGAAGGCTGCATTGATTTTGACCTTGCCGTACGTGACAGCACCAATCCTGCTGCATTCAAAGCAGGCTATGACAGTGGCGACCATCTTCACCCAAGCAGTGCCGGTTACAAGGCAATGGCTGATGCTGTATCTTTACGCTTCCTCTAAATGCTTTCTTACTCTCTGGATCAGCATCTCCAATGCAACCGCATTTTCGCCACCCTCCGGGATTATGATATCTGCACGGCGTTTACTCGGTTCCACAAACTGTTCATGCATCGGTTTTACAGTCGTTAAATACTGATTTATGACACTGTCTAAGGAGCGTCCACGGTCTTTTACATCTCTTACGATCCTTCTTAGAATACGCACATCCGCATCCGTATCTACAAATACACGGATATCCATCAGTTCACACAAGGCCGGCTCGGCAAAGATCAAAATACCCTCAAGTACGATCACCGGTGCCGGCTCCACAAGGATTGTCCTGTCGGAACGGTTGTGAACCGTATAATCATAGACCGGCATCTGCACGGCATTGCCCTTTTTCAGCTCTTTGATATGTTCACATAACAGTTCTGTATCAAATGCATCCGGATGATCATAATTTAACTTTGAGCGGTCTTCATAACTCATCTCATCATGGCGTTTATAATAATTATCATGACGCAGAATACTGACTTCATCACGTCCAAAGCTGTCAACCACTTTATCTGCCAGCGTCGTTTTCCCGCTTCCTGTTCCTCCTGCAATTCCAATTAAAATCGTATTTTTCTCTGCCATAATACCGTTTCCTTTCACATTCTGATATATAAAAAAGAATTTTCCTATTACAAAAAAAGCAAGCGGAACTTTTCAGAAACCACTTGCTCTTATCTGTCCGGACTTCCGGAAGTTATAAGCCAATAGTCGGACTCGAACCGACGACCTACGCATTACGAATGCGTTGCTCTACCAACTGAGCCATATTGGCAATTAATGTGGACTGTCTTTTGACTTGCGCCACACTCGACTAGTATATACATATATTATAAAAAATGCAATACCTTTTTTATATTTTTTTCTAAATTTTTGCAATATTTTATTTTCTATTGACTTTTCCTATGAAATGCATAAAATAATCTTGTTTACTTATTGTAAACAAAACATATATTTTTACAGTTACTATAAAACATCGCAGAAATGAGGATTATTATGGATATCGGAAAGCGTATGAAAGAACTGCGTATCCAGTATGGCCTGACACAGCAGGAACTCGCCGACCGCTCCGAACTGACCAAGGGATTTATTTCCCAGTTGGAACGTAACCAGAACTCTCCGTCTATTGGTACACTGCTCGATATCATACAGTGTCTCGGCACAACACCTGCCGAATTCTTTACGGACGAAGAACCGGAACAGATCGTATTTGAAAAAGATGACTATTTTGAAAAAATCAGTGAAGATGGAAATAAAATGATCGAATGGATCATTCCAAATGCACAGAAAAACAGTATGGAACCGGTACGCCTTACCTTAAAACCCGGCGGCTCCTCCGACACACACCTGCCACATACAGGGGAAGAATTTGGCTATGTATTAAAAGGAACTGTGCGTGTACTATATGGTGGAAGGGCTTATACCGTCCGCGCTGGCGAATCTTTTTATTTCCAGGCCGGTAAAAAACATCGTCTGGAAAATAATGGAAACCGCGATGCCATCTTAATCTGGGTATCTACGCCGCCGAGTTTTTAATTTTATCATGTAACCACTTAGAAAGGGATCATGTTTCTTCTGCTACCAATTAAGAAACGTTTTGAACACAAATGAGCAAAAAACTAATTAATCTGACAGGTATTTCAAAATCTTACGGCGACCATGTCGTATTAGATGATTTAAATTTATATATCCGTGAAAATGAATTTATCACACTTCTCGGTCCATCCGGCTGTGGAAAAACAACCACCCTTCGTATCATCGGCGGTTTTGAGACACCGGATGCCGGCAGTGTCATTTTTGACGGCAAAGATATCACATCATTACCTCCAAATGAGCGCAATTTAAATACTGTTTTCCAGAAATACGCACTTTTCCCGCATATGTCGATTGCAGAAAATATTGCATTCGGACTGCGTATTAAGAAAAAAAGCAAAGAATATATCAATGATAAGATCCGTTACGCCTTGAAGCTGGTAAATCTTGAAGGATTTGAAAACCGCTCTATCGACTCATTAAGCGGCGGTCAGCAGCAGCGTATCGCGATCGCGCGTGCCATTGTAAATGAGCCAAAAGTTCTTCTTTTAGATGAACCGCTCGGTGCTCTCGACCTAAAGCTCCGTCAGGACATGCAGTACGAACTGATCCGTCTGAAAAATGAGCTTGGCATTACATTCGTATTTGTTACCCACGATCAGGAAGAAGCACTTACCATATCTGATACGATTGTCGTTATGAATCAGGGTTACATCCAGCAGATCGGCACCCCCGAAATGATCTACAACGAACCTGTCAATGCATTTGTGGCTGATTTTATCGGTGACAGCAACATTATAAACGGAACCATGATCAAAGATAAGGTCGTGGAAATTTTAGGTGTAAAGATTCCATGTGTTGACGAAGGTTTCGGATGCAATACTCCGGTTGATGTCGTGATCCGTCCGGAAGATGTTGAGATCACGGAACCTGGCGCCGGTTTTATGGATGGTGACATTGTCTCTATTATATTTAAAGGTGTACACTATGAGATCAGTATCATGGCAAATGGTTATGAATGGCTTGTCCACACGACGAAAATGTATCCGGTCGGCACACATGTCGGCATCAACGTAATCCCGTTTAATATCCAGATCATGAACAAACCGGAATCTGAGGACGAGGAGGCTGTAGAGATCGATGCGTAAATTAGGCAGACAGCTTTTAGCAGGACCTTATCTTGTATGGATGATCGGATTTATCCTGCTGCCGATCGTTATTATCTTATATTATGCTTTTACAAACGCTTCCGGTACATTTACCTGGGATAATATTGCAGCGATCGCAGATCCGGTGCATGTAAAATCCATCCTGCTTTCCCTGAAACTCGGATTTTTCTGTACAATAGTCTGCCTGCTGCTTGCCTATCCGCTCGCCATGATCCTAAACAGTTTTCATTTTAAGCATCAGAGTTTCGTTGTATTTTTATTTGTACTTCCAATGTGGATGAACTTTATGCTGCGCATCCTTGCCTGGAGACTTTTACTTTCTAACAACGGTATCGTAAATGCCCTGTTTGGTTTCTTCGGTTTCGGTCCGGTAAAAATGTTAAACACACCGACTGCCGTTGTTTTCGGTATGGTATACGATTTTCTGCCGTTTATGATCCTGCCGATCTATAACTCCATGGTGCGCATCAAACCGGATGTCATTGAAGCTGCAAAAGACTTAGGAGCTGATTCAAAAATCGTACTGCTCCGTATTATTTTTCCGCTGACTCTCTCTGGTGTCATCAGTGGGATCGTAATGGTCTTTGTTCCGGCTCTCACATCTTTCGTGATCTCCGATCTGCTCGGTGGCGGTAAAGTGCTCTTGATCGGAAATGTCATTGAACAGGAATTTATGCAGGGAAGTAACTGGAACTTAGGTTCCGGGCTTTCCGTAGTACTTATGATTTTCGTCATCGCAAGTATGGCGGTCATGAATATCTTCGATAAAGATCAGGGAGGAACTGCTGTATGGTAAAGAAGGCTGCATCCCGCATTTATCTTGCGGTCATCTTTTTATTTTTATATCTTCCGATTCTTGTTTTGGTCATTTTGTCTTTCAATAATTCCAAATCAAGAGTTGTATGGGGTGGATTCACTTTAAAATGGTACGCTTCCTGTTTTACAGACGAAACGATCATGAATGCACTGACCATGACACTTCAGATCACATTCACTGCCGCAGTACTCTCAACCCTGATCGGCACACTTGCTGCCATCGGGATCAGTGCCATGAAAAAACGTGGCACAACCCTGATGCTCGGTGCAACCAATATCCCGCTGTTAAACGCAGACATTGTGACCGGAATATCCCTCATGCTGCTTTTTGTAAAATTTTTAAATCTTGGATTTGTGACAGTACTCATCGCACATATTACATTTGATATTCCATATGTAATTTTGAATGTACTTCCAAAATTAAAGCAGATAAACAGAAACACATATGAAGCTGCCTTAGATCTTGGTGCCTCCCCGCTTTATGCCTTTTATAAAGTAACCTGGCCTGACATCAAATCCGGTGTATTTTCCGGATTTTTAATGGCAGTTACCATGTCGCTGGATGATTTTTCCATCACCTTTTTCACGAAAGGAGCCGGTGTAAATACGCTTTCTACTATGCTCTATACAGAACTTCGGAAAGGTGTACGTCCGGAACTTTATGCACTTTCCACACTGTTGTTTTTTGCTGCATTTCTGCTGCTTCTTATTATGAACCGCAGATCTGATAAGACAAACTGATATCTTTTTGGTGTGGCAATCTCTGCAAATATATTTTATTACTGATACGCCGTATTATCCGGCAGAACGCGAGGCTTTCATGAAAAAATATATTATTTTTCCGTTATTATTTTTGAGCACCCTTTTTATGGCAGGATGTGGAAATAAAGACACCACTGATGACAATTCGCTGGTTGTTTTAAATTATGGAAAATATATGGACAGTTCTGTTTTAAAATTGTTCGAACAGGAAACAGGCATTCACGTCAAATTAGAGGAATACGAAAGTCCGGAAGAAATGTATACCAAATATAAAGCCGGTTCCATCGGTTATGACTTAATCTGCACTTCCGACTACATGGTAGAACGTCTGATCTCCGAAGGAGAGGCAAACAAAATCGACTTTGATCACTTTTCTTATTACCAGAATATAGATCCGTCGATCATTAATGCTGCAAGGATTTTTGACCCGGATGCATCCTATTCCATGCCATATTTTTATGGAACTCTTGGTATCCTCTACAATACCACAATGGTCACAGATGACGAAGTATCGTCCTGGAACATTCTGTGGGATGAAAAGTACAAAGATTCCATTATCATGCAGAATTCTGTCCGCGATTCGTTTGTACCGGCTCTTCGTCTGTTAAATTATGACATCAACACAGAAAATGAAACGGAACTAAATAACGCAGTAGATCTTTTGATCAGGCAAAAACCGCTTGTCTACGCCTACTACGTAGATGAGACCGCTGATGAGATGGCCGCCGGCAATGCAGCAATGGCGCTGGTTTATTCCGGGGAAGCTGCCACTGCGATGGAATTAAACGATGATCTCTCCTATACAGTTCCAAAAGAGGGTTCAAACCTATGGATCGATTCCTGGTTTATGCCAAAGAGCTGCAAGAATCAGGAAAATGCCGAAAAATTTCTTGATTTTCTGTGCCGCGAGGATGTAGCTATGACTAATTTTGATTATGTCTGCTATGCCACACCCAATCTCGCCGTGATTGATGCGCTAGATGATGAAACCTTAAGTGATACCACGATTTTTCCACCACAGGAAACTTTAGATAACTGTACTGTGTACAAACAGTTTGACGAATCTACAATCTCTCTTTACAGTTATCTCTGGAAAAAATTAAAATCCGAATAATTTTTCTTGCATTTGTAGTATGTATATGATATAGTAAGTCCACGCAGTTTTTTGCGTGGACTTTCCCCATTTATAGGCAGTAATATCTTCTCCTGCACCACAGGTATATCTCATATAACTCAGACATATCTGTATTTACAGGAGGTCATTATGACATATCAGACATTTAAACAGCAGATCAGACAATCTTTACAGGACGCATTCGGTTCTGATGTTTCCATTATCCTGCAGGATATTTTAAAAAATAACAATACCCACTTAGACGGTCTGACCGTTTTAACTCCGGGCTGTAATATTTCACCAACCATTTATCTGAATGACTACTTCCGCGAATATGAAAAAGGCCGATCTTTTCCTGATATCTGCGCCGAAATTCAAACGATCTATCAACAGAACAAGCCTTCCCACAGTGTTGACATTTCCTTTTTCACATGCTATGAGAAAGTACAGTCCCGCATTATCTTTAAGCTGATCAATTACGAGCGCAACAAAGCACTGTTATCTGACGTTCCCCATTTCCGCTTTCTCGATTTAGCGATCGTGTTCAGCTGTCTGATCAGTATTTATCCCGACGATATCATCGAGTCTTTTTCGGAAGAAAATAACCCTGCCACTGACTCTTTCACACACGCAGGGAGCTCTGCCACGATTCTGATCCACAACCATCATCTTTCTTTCTGGAATATCACAAAAGATGATCTTTATGCACTCGCATGTAAAAATACACCGGATCTTTTGCATTATGAACTTCGAAATATGAGTGACGTACTAAAAGAACTTCTTTCCGGTGACGACAGTGCTGCTCTCCTCGCTCCGCCGGCGCCTTTTCCCATGTATGTGCTTTCCAACCATACAAAATTAAACGGCTCTGCCTGCATTCTGTATCAGGATCTGTTAAAAAACTTCGCAGACCGCTTAAGAAGTGATCTCTACATCCTTCCAAGCAGTATCCACGAAGTTCTTATCATTCCTGTCAGTTCTTTTTCCTTACCATCTGATCCTCTGCTTTCATCCGGGAATAAAACCAGGGATACCACACAGGAATCCTACCGGGAGCTTTCGGAAATGGTATGTGAGGTCAATTCCACCCAGCTATCTGTGGAAGATATTCTCTCTGACCATGTATATTATTATTCAAGAGAAAGCAGCCGTATTACCATGTAAATTTCGTCATCAGACCATCATATAGTTTTTCATACTCTACAACCGATGCATTCCAGGAGAAATCCTGACTCATGCCATGTTTTACCAGTATATCCCAGTCGTTTTTATGCTGATAAAATACAGATATCGCATAGCGGATCGTTTCTAACATCTCGTGCGCATTATAATTTGCAAAAGAAAATCCTGTTCCCTCTTTTGTATATTCATTGTACGGAATGACGGTATCCTTAAGTCCTCCCGTTTCACGTACGATAGGAACAGTACCATAACGAAGACTCATTAACTGGCTTAAACCACACGGTTCAAACAAGGACGGCATCAAAAATGCATCACAGGAGGCATAAATCTGATGTGCGAGTTCTTCTGAATATCCGATATGTACTTTCATCTTATCCGGATATTTTCCTGCGAAATAAGACAGCATATCCTGATAGCGTGCCTCCCCGGTCCCCGCCACAACAAACTGAACACGCTCCGTACTGAGCAGCTCATCCATGATATATGCGATCAGATCAAAGCCTTTCTGATCTGTCATACGCGATACCATGCCGATCAGAAATACATCTCCATCCACAGGTAAGGAGTCATTTTTCTGCAGACGCGCCTTGTTGAGCGCTTTTCCTTCTTTATAATTCATTTCATTATAATGATTGGACAGATAGATATCTTTCTGTGGATCATACTCAGTATAGTCAAGACCATTCAATATGCCGGAAAGTTTGTTTCTGCACGCATACATAAGCCCTTCTAATCCTTCGCCTCCCTCCGGTGTAGTGATCTCATAGGCATAGGTCGGACTGACGGTAGTGACCGCATCTGCATAGACCACACCGCCTTTTAAGTAATTTGCCTCACCGTAAGACTCTAACTTATCCGATGTAAAAATCTGCTCCGGCAATCCGGTAATATCCATAACAGCAGGCAGTTTCCATCTTCCCTGAAACTTCAGATTATGAATCGAAAATACCGTCTTTATACCTGTATAGTATTCCTCATCCCCATATAAAGTCCGCAAAAATACCGGAATCAGTCCTGTCTGCCAGTCATGACAATGTATGACATCCGGACAGAAATCCAGATACGGCAATGCCTCCAACACTGCCTTTGAGAAAAATGCAAACTTTTCTACATCCTCATAAATATTGTTATATGGTGCATTTCCGGCAAAATAAAATTCATTGTCTACCAGATAATAGGTAATTCCATCGTACGTTGTTTCAAAAATGCCGACATATTGTTTTCTCCAGCTTAAATTCACATAAAAATGGCATAAAAAATGAAGCTGTCCTTTCCACCGTTCATCCATGCAGACATATTTTGGAAGAATAACCCTTACATCATAATTCGTCTTATCAAAATATTTCGGCAATGAGCCTGTTACATCTGCAAGTCCACCGGTTTTCATAAAAGGCACAGCTTCTGAAGCCGTAAATAATATTTTTTTCATGTCATAAACCCTCCAGCCCCAAAAATTTATTTTTCTATAAACTTTTGAAAATCTAAAGAATATTATAACTCTTTTTCGCTTTTCTGAAAAGTATTAATACATTTTATGTTCCAGTCTGATACGATCCGTGATCAGTGCAATAAACTCTGAATTGGTCGGTTTTCCCTTTCCATTGTGGATCGTATAGCCAAACATCTCATCAATTGTATCCATTTTCCCCCTGCTCCATGCAACTTCAATCGCATGGCGGATTGCTCTCTCCACTCTGCTTGACGTCGTCTGATACTTCTTTGCAATGGTCGGATAAAGGATCTTTGTGATAGAATTCAGCATCTCCATATCATTTACGGACATAACGATAGCATCCCTTAAATACTGATATCCTTTGATATGTGCCGGAACACCGATCTCATGGATGATCTCCGTTACGTCTGCTTCAAGACTGCGTTCACTGACCGGTTCTGCTTTCTCATATGCGTTTATCTTGCGTTTTTCCATTCCCGGTACACTGCGGTTTTTGATCCGTTTGATCCGGTCAATGATCATATCATTGTCAAATGGCTTCATAATGTAATAAGATGCCCCCATATTGATCGCATCTTCCGTGATACGATCCTGTCCGATCGCACTGATCATGATAAATGCAGGGTGTTTTTTTATTGTTTTATCCTTGTTCACACGGCTAAGTACTCCAAGTCCATCCAACTTTGGCATCACAATATCGAGAAGTACGATATCAGGTTCTTTTGTTTTTATCACACGATAAGCTTCCTCACCGTCTTTTGCTGTCCCCACCACATTCAATTCGTCATCACTTTCGATAATATCTCCTAATAACTGTAACATTATCTCATTATCATCAGCAATTGCTACACTTAATTTTTCCATTTCAAGCCCTCCTGTGACAAAAATCATAAATTATTTGCAATTTGATGATACTTATTTCCGGTCAGATTATTTGTCGAATGTAGTCGTCAAGCGCAAAAAACACATAAAATATGGATTATTCTACAATAATACGGAATCCATCTCTTCCATTTTCTTTTACTTCATACAATGCTTTATCTGCATGTTCGATCAGGCTGTTCCTGTTCTCCTGTTTGTCCGGCAAAAAGCTGGCATATCCCTGGGAAATCGTGACCGTCACCTGTCTGCCTGAACCCTTATCTTCTATATGTAACTGTTGTAAATTTTCTTTGATCGTCCGGGCAATTCCTGTAATTGCATCTTCCTCGCCATTCTGGATCATTAAGACAAACTCATCTCCGCCATATCTGTATGCCTTCCCACATCCTGCCACGGCTGCTTTCAATACATCTGCAACCAGCTGCAGACAACGATCCCCCTGAATATGTCCATATGTATCATTGTGCTGTTTAAAACAATCAATGTCAAGTATGCCTACCGCAATCTTTTTGCCTGTCTTTATTGCCTGACCGATCACATCCACAGCATCTTTCTCTAACATGTACCGGTTGCCCAGTCCGGTCAGCGCATCCTGATTCGAACGTATCTCTGCATGTCTACGCTGTTCTTCTTTTTCCTGAAGTTCAATCTTTAAATCGATCGCGCGTGCACGTTCCTCATTATCCGCTTTTTTCTGCTGCTGTGACACTTCTACGTAATGAATACACAGCTTCACATATTGCTCTGTGTCACCGAGTTCTTTATAGTACTCTAACCACATTTCTGTAAGCAGCATTTCATAATAAACGCTGTGCTGCTTTTTAACATACTGTTCAAACACCAGAATAACTTTCTTCCACTTGTCAAACTCACGCATATCCTTTAACAATGCACACAAATCACTCATGTCTTCAATATAATCTGCTGCATTTGAATCATCAATGCCGCCTTTGATCAATTCGTCCAGATGCTCATATACATATTCTTTTCTTCCAATGCTCCAGTAAAGTCTTGATTTCAATGTCAGATACGAGTAATAATACATCCCATCCATAACATCTTTGCTGCATTTTTCTAATTTAACAAGCTCCTCACATGCATCATCCAGCCTGTCAAGCTCTCCATATGATTTCATCAGATTCATATGTGTAATCAGATATCTTATCTGAAAATTTTCATTCTCCGTATCCGTAACTTTTTCAAGTTCATCAGCAGACTTTTCAAAATAATCAATCGCTTTCCCATGCTGCTGCAGTTCCTGATATCTCGATCCTATGTTATTATAGGCTAATGCCAGAACTGACGTTACGCCATGTCTTTTCGAACATTCCAGTACTTCCAGATAACAATCCATTGCTGCTGATTCATTGCCAAGCGAAATATAGATAACGCCCATCATATTCTGCGCATATGCGTACTGTTCGTAATTCTTTTCTGTCCGATATATATCAATCGCATTCTGCGTTAACGCTGCTGCCTTATTTAATTCTTTTGAAAAGAAGGCAGTCCGGCCTTTTTCCATATATTCTGCTGCTAATTTCTCTGTTTCACTCTCTGAATACATGTGTTCACCTACTTATGCAAACTGTTAATTTGCTTTAATAATATCATATTTAATTATGATAGGAAAGCATTTTCTCAACGAATATCCCATATCCCCTGGTCGGATCATTCACGAGCACATGAGTCACTGCTCCGATCAGTTTTCCATCCTGTATGATCGGGCTTCCACTCATTCCCTGTACGATTCCTCCCGTCAATTCCAATAGCACAGGATCCGTAACCCGGATCAGAATTCCTTTATTTTCATCATTCCCCTTATAATCAACGCTTTCCACCATTACTTCATACTTTTTACTTTCCCCGGAAACAGATGATACAATAAATGCGCTTCCAATCCTGATATCCTGTTTATAACGCACTTCATAGCACTCACCTGTTTCTAACCACTTCAAGTTTCCATTCAGGATGCCATGAATGCCAAGATCTGTATTTTGCATGATCGATCCTATTTTTGTATTGTCTCCATACTGGATAATACCGGAAAGTTCTCCGGGAGTTCCCACCTTTCCCTTTTTTATGCCTACAATGTCCGTATGGTAAAGATATCCCTCCGACATATTCATGATCGTTCCGGTATCACTGTCACTTACCGCATGTCCAAGTGCCGCATAAGTTCCATCCGGCTTATAATACGTAAGTGTACCCACTCCCGCAAGATCATCCCTGACCCAGATACCAAGCATGTATTTTCCGCTGACACTTTTAACCGGATCTAAGGAAACTTCAATGTATTCTTCGCCACGCATGATTCCAAGAACATCTTTTCCCCCACCTGCCTCATTCACTGCTGCTGCAAGATCTTCCTTCTCATTAACTGCCTTTCCGTTTACACTTACAATATAATCCCCGCTTTTTACAAGATTTTCTGATGGTTTTACCTCACGTCCATCTATCTTTTCAACTTCTCCATTTCCTATTACAAGAACACCCTTTGTTTTTGCATAAATCCCAACCGGCATTCCACTTGCATAAACGGTTTCCGGCTCCACCAGCATGACCGTGATATCCTTAACAGGAAAAATTCCAAATAATCTACAGTTCACACGATACGTAAGCGTTGAATCTTCTGTCAGATAATCAAATACCTCCGTGCCATCCTGCTTTAATACAATGCTGACCGGTACTTTAAAATCATATGATACTGTTTCTCCTGCCCTCACATATATCTCATCCGGAACAGCATTCTGAAATGATCTCACAGCAAAAATCAGCGTCAAAAAGAATCCCATACAGGTAAGATTTTGTATAATTTTATAATAAACACTTATTTTTTTCATTTTTTCTCTCCTGTTTTACCCATATTTCGCAAAAAAAGAAGATATCCTGTTTTTGATATCTCCTTTTTATTATATGTGCTTTTTTCTTTTTCACGCTGTTATTTATCCAAACTGTACTGCCACTTCTTTACAATCCAGCCTCTTTTTGGAATTTTTATTTTTTCTTTTTTAAAGCAAGCTCTTTCATTTCTTTCGCACTCTCTCTTACCTTATCCGTGATCTCGACACCTCCAAGCATACGTGAGAGTTCATCCACGGTCTCTGCAGGATCAAGCATTCTGATCTTCGATACTGTTGAACCGTTTGAGACAGCTTTTTCGATCAGATAATGTGCATCTGCCATCGCGGCGATCTGCGGAAGATGTGTGATACAGATGATCTGGTGTGTACGTCCTAAAAGGTTCATCTTCTCAGAAACCATCTGTGCAGTACGCCCGCTGATCCCGCTGTCAATCTCATCAAAGATCAGTGTCTCAACCTCATCCTGATCGGCAAGCACTGTTTTTATTGCGAGCATGATCCTCGAAAGTTCTCCACCGGATGCTACTTTTCCGAGAGGACGCACCGGCTCACCCGGATTGGTAGAGATCATAAACTCTGCGTCATCATACCCGTTGGCAGTATAACTTGATAACACACCAAACCGCATTTCAAACACAACATCCAAAAAATTCAGATCTTTCAATGCGTCTGTCACTGCAGCAACCAGTTTATCTGCATGTTTTTTACGGACAGCAGACACTGTCTCACATTTTTTCTGCAGATTTTTCTCTGCACTTTTTACTTTTTCTTTCAGATCAGCCAGATAAGTATCATAATCCTTTAAATGAAGCAGACGTTCCTGTTTTGCTTCGTATGCGTTTAAGATTTCCTCAATGGAACTGCCATATTTTGACTTTAAATGGTTGATCTCATCTAAACGCTTTTCCAGCTGATAAAATGTTTCTTCGTCAAAATCCGTATCTTCCAGATAATCTGCGATCTCACGGTTAAAATCGTTGAGCAGATTGTCGATCTGTGTCAGCATCTCTTCCATATCAGCAATTTTATCATCATATGCAGATACACCTGAAAGCTCTCTTAGTGCCCGTCCGGTCAGTTCCGATGCCTGATCATTTCCTCCGGTATACTGATATGCCTGATTCAGTGCTTCCACGATCTTTTTTCCATTGATGAAACGCTTATACTGTGTCTCTAATTCTTCATCTTCGCCTATGGTAAGCCCTGCTTCTTCAATCTCACCAACTTCATATTCCAGAAAAGAGACCTCCCTTAAGCGTTCTTCTTCATCCACATCCGCTTCGTTTAACTCTGCTACAAGTCTTTTATATTCCTTGTACGCGTCTGCAAGCTCCTTTTTCGGCCGTTCGATCTCTTCCTTTGCATAACTGTCAAGAATCTCTAAATGCTTTTTTTTCGATAAAAGAGACTGGTGCTCGTGCTGTCCATGAATATCGATCAGAACTGAGGCGATCTCTTTTACTTTTGAAACAGGCACACTTTCTCCATTAATCTTTGAAACACCTCGTCCACCAGTGATCTTACGGCTTAAGATAACCTCATCGTCCTCAATCTCCACCTCAAGCTGTTCTAAAAGCATTTTCTGTTTTTCTGTAACAGAAAAAATAAGCTCCACAAGTGCTGTTTTTTCCGGATCACGCAGCATCTCTTTTGAAACCTTTCCTCCAAGTGCAAGATTGATCGATCCGATGATAATGGACTTTCCGGCTCCCGTCTCACCGGATAAAATATTTAACCCCTCTTCAAAATCGACCTCCGATTCATCAATCAGTGCTAAATTTTTCACATGTAGATTTTGTAACATAGAATCTCCTTCCTGCGCTCTCACGCGCATTCTCTCCCGGAAGTATCTCCTTTTTTCTGATAGCCTGTTATTCTTCTACAATCTTGCGCAACCGTCCCATTACTTCAACAGTTTCCTGTACACTTCTGACTGCACACATAATCGTATCATCCCCTGCGATGCATCCCACCACTTCATGCAGATGCATAGCGTCTAATGCCGCAGCCACCGCCATTGCCATTCCTGAAACAGTCTTTATCACAAGGATATTCTGTGCCATATCCATGGAAACAAATCCATCTCGGAATACCCTTGTAAATTTCTCGGACAGATCTTCATTTGCCTCCATCAGCGCAACATACTTCTGCCTGCCCCCGTTGATTGCGACTTTCGTCAGCTTTAACTCCCGAATATCCCTTGAAACCGTTGCCTGGGTTACCTGATACCCTTCTCTCTCTAAGTAATCTGATAATTCCTCCTGGGTTTCAATGTTATTCTTTTTTATCAGTTCAAGTATTTTTTCCTGTCTTTTTGTCTTCATACTTTCTCCTGTTCTAAAGATAGATCCACTATTATGTATAAGCACTCATCTTTCTGCGCAGTATTTCAAGAAAACTCTCACTGCTTAATTTGCAGATCTTAGCCGTATCTTCTGCCCTGCGCACCACAAAACGGTCACCAACTTCCAAACGCACTTTGCTGTCTCCGTCAAAGCTGACTTCTACCATCTCGTCTTTCTGCGACCGGCGCTTTCCAAGTTCTACGGTAACCTCCTCATCTGCACTGATCACAATACTTTTTGAACTTAGATTATGATCATTGATCGGTGTGATCAGCATCATCTGTGCCTTCGGATCCACGATCGGACCACCCGCAGACATATTATACCCGGTTGAACCGGTCGGCGTCGATATAATAATTCCATCAGCGCGGAATGTATTCAGATACTCCCCATTGACATAAACGATCAAATTTACTACCGAGAGTGCCCCGGTTCGGTGAATTACCACATCATTGAGTGCAATATCCGCAGACAGGATCTCTCCGTTTTTGATTCCATATCCACCAAGCATCATCCGCTCCTCGACCATGTAATCATCTTTCATGAGTTTGTCAACTGCCTCAAATACATCCTTTTCTTCAAGTTCGCACAAATATCCTAATGTTCCAAGATTGACACCGATCAAAGGCAGCCTGCTCTTTACCAAAGCTGCTGCAGCCCGGATCAGCGTGCCATCCCCGCCAAGCACTAAAACGCCCTGTGTGTCCGCAGGAATGTTTTCTTTATGTGGTGCCGCCTCCCCCGGTGTCTCTCCATTACTGAAAAAAACACTGCAGAAACCACCTTTATTTTCGATATATTCTTTGATGCGGTTCGTCAGTCTTGCCTCTGCGTCCTTATAATAGTTTGTAATGATCAGAAAATTTTTCATTTATTTATCCAGTTCCCCATGTGCAGCTTCTACCACTTTTTGTACATCGACGTTTTCTTCCATGCCTGCCTGTTCCACATCCTGTTCTTTCTTTAAATGCACCAGATATTCAATATTTCCCTCCGGTCCCTTGATCGGCGAATATTCAAGATGAAGAACCAAAAATCCGATTGAAATGGCAAACAAAATAACCTTATCGATTACTTCCTCATGAACGGATTTGTCACGTACAACACCTTTTTTTCCTACTTTTTCTCTTCCTGCTTCAAACTGTGGTTTGATAAGACAGACCATCTCACCGCCATCTGCAAGCAGTTCTCTTGCCGGTCCAAGCACCTTTGTCAGTGAAATAAATGAGACATCAACCGATGCAAAATCCAGCACATCATCAATATCCTGTGGTGTCACATAACGGATATTTGTTTTTTCCATACAGACTACTCTCGGATCCTGCCTTAACTTCCATGCAAACTGACCATATCCGACATCAACAGAATATACCTTTTTTGCGCCATTTTGAAGCATACAGTCTGTAAATCCTCCGGTCGATGCCCCGATGTCCATACAGACCTTATCATTTAACTCTATATCAAAATGTGTCATTGCTTTTTCAAGTTTCAGACCACCTCTGCTCACATACTTTAACGTATTTCCTTTTATCTCGATCTTTGCTTCCGTATCAAACATGGAACCAGCCTTGTCCTCGCGCTCATTCTCTACGAACACATTGCCTTCCATAATCATTGTCTTCGCTTTCTCCCTGGACGGTGCCAGTCCTCTGTTTACCAACAGTAAATCCAATCTTTCTTTCAATGAATCTGTATCCTTTCTGCCTTATAATGGATGATAAACTTCTTTGATCCGTTTTAATATAGTATCCGCATCAATACAAACTTCGTGGTAGAGAATATCAACATTTCCATGCTCCACATACTCATCCGGAATCGCAATGTTGAGTACATTCACATAAATCCCCTGTTCATTATAGAACCTTGTAATATGTTCTCCAAAGCCGCCATTTATGACATTCTCTTCCATAGTGACTATAAGTGTATGTTTTGATGCAGCTTCCATTAACATCTGTGTATCTAATGGTTTCGCAAAACGGGCATTGATAAGACTTGCCGGAATCCCTTCTTCCTTTAATGCCGCATGCACAGTCTCGGCCGTCTTAACCATTGATCCTAACGCCACAAGTGCAATCTCCGATTCGCGGTAAATCCATTCGCTTCTGCCAACGGATATCGGCTGCCTGTATTCTTTCAGTCCGTCATATGCCTCTCCCCGCGGATATCTTACCGCAACCGGCGTTGGAAAATCAACGGCATATTTGATCATATCAGAAAGCTCCCATTTGTTTTTTGGCGCCATGATCGTCATATTCGGAATCGTAGACAGGTAAGATATATCAAAAATACCCTGATGCGTCTCTCCATCACTGCCTACAAGCCCTGCCCGGTCAATTGCAAAAACAACCGGCAGATTCTGAATACACACATCATGCAGAATCTGATCATAGGCACGCTGCAGGAAAGATGAATATACCGCAAATATCGGTTTCAATCCCGCTGCTGCAAGTCCGGCAGCAAATGTGACTGCATGCTCCTCCGCAATTCCAACATCAAAGAAACGATCCGGGAACATATTATGAAACCGTTTCAGACCCGTACCATCCGTCATTGCCGCCGTAATAGCTACTACTTTTTCATCGCGGTCACCGAGTTTGCGCATCACAGTCGAAAAAATATCTGTGTAATTTGCTTTTACTCTCGGCTTACTCGGCAATCCGGTTTCAATATCAAACGGCTCTGTCCCATGAAATCTTGCCGGATGACGTTCTGCCGGCAGATACCCTGCACCTTTATGCGTCAGGACATGCACCATAACCGGTCCTTCAATATTAGATGCTTCTTTCAGCAGCCGCAATATTCCCTTCATATCACTGCCATCAACAGGGCCTAAATAAATAATTCCCATCTCTTCAAAAAGCATGCCCGGAATAAGCAGTTGTTTGATCCCGCTTTTCGTCTTCCGGATTCTCTCTACCATTTTATTTCCATAAACCGGAATCTTATTCAGGGAATTCATGACACCCATTTTCAGATCCAGATAAGCGTCTGCTGTACGGAAACCGGATAAATAGGTTGAAAGTCCTCCAACATTTTCAGAAATAGACATATTGTTGTCATTCAGCACAATAATAAAATTTGATTTTAGCTGTGCTGCATTATTTAAAGCCTCAAAAGCCATACCTCCGGTCAGTGCTCCGTCTCCGATCACAGATACTACTTTGTAGTCCTCGCCCGAAATTTCTCTGGCGTGGGCATAGCCAAGTCCTGCCGAAATCGAAGTAGAACTGTGTCCCGTATCAAAACAGTCACAGTCACTCTCTTTTCTTTTTGGGAAACCGCTCATCCCGCCATATTTGCGGAGTGTATCAAAGTTATCCTTCCTCCCTGTCAGAAGTTTATGCGTATAAGACTGATGACCAACATCCCAGATCAGCTTGTCCTTTGGCAGATCTAAAAACAGATGAAGTGCCATGGTAAGCTCTACAACCCCCAGATTCGATGCTAAATGTCCACCGGTAACCGATATTTTCTGAATTAAAAATTCGCGGATCTCATCCGCTAATATCGCCAACTCTTCCTCGCTGAGTTCTTTGATATCATTTTCTTTTTTTATTTTTTCCAATATCATACTGACTTCCTCTGTTTCCCGGTTCTCTTTTCGTACCGACTATTATTCATGACAATAGAATGTTCACAGAGCGGACATTCTATTATTTCTCACGCGAGATCAGATAACGCAATAATTCTGTCAGGAATTCATTTTTTACAACAAGTGTTTCCATCTGTGCAATCGCCTGTTCTGAAAGGTCTGCAACGTCCCTTCCTGCTTTCTCGATACCCTCATACGTCACATACGTACTCTTGTGATTTTTTTCATCACTGCCGATCGGTTTTCCAAGTACTTCCATCGTACTTGTCACATCAAGAATATCGTCCTGTATCTGAAATGCCAGACCGACTTTAGATGCCACTTCTTCCACGATCTTTTGCTCATTTCCGGTTGCTCCCGCAAGAACGGCTCCGATCATCATAGATGCCTCGATCAGTGCACTCGTCTTGAGACGATAGATAAAATCAAGTTTCTCTTTTGTCATATCGCAGGTGTTTTCCGACTCTACATCCACAGTCTGACCGCCAACCATTCCATAAATTCCCGCTTTTGCAGATAAAATACGGATTGCTTTTCCAATTCCCGGATTCTGCGGTTCGATGTCAAGTGCCTTTGTTGCTGTCTCAAATGCATATGTTAAAAGGGCATCCCCGGCGAGGATCGCCATCGCCTCCCCATACACCACATGTGTTGTCTTCTTGCCGCGGCGGTATTCGTCATTGTCCATCGCCGGCAGATCATCATGCACCAGTGAATATGTATGTATCATCTCGATCGCTGCCATAAACGGCTCGATCACTTTTGACCTTCCGCCAAACAGCCGGTAAGTCTCTAACATCAGAATCGGCCGTAATCTTTTTCCTCCTGCAAGAAAACTGTAATTCATAGCTTCGATCACCGTTTTCTGATATCCTTCCTCTTTTGGCAGATAGGAACTTATGATCTGTTCTGCCTCATCCGTATGTCTGCCTATTTCCGCTTTGATATCCATATCTGCTCCTCCATATGCACCGTCTGTATTTAAAAATCTGCCAGTTCACCTTTTGCGTTTAAAATCTGCATCTTTTTCTCTACAGTGTCTAACATCACATTACATTCTTTTAATTTCTCCACACCGCTCTGATACAGTAAAAATGACTGTTCCAATGAAATTTCCGGCTGTTCCATCTGTTTTAAAATATCCTCAAGCTCTGCAAAATTATCTTCGAGTGCAGGCTTGTTTTTTGTCTCATCACTCATGCAAAACCTCCGTTACCTCTGCTTCTAATGCACCTTTTAAAAGACGGATCTTTACGTGATCACCTGTTTTTATACCTTCTGTATCTGTCAGCGTATGCCCATCTTCATCCGTCACATAAGAATATCCCTGTGCAAGTTTTTTGACCGGCGATACGCCTTCTAATCTTTCTGAAAGTAATGCCAGTCTGTGCCTGCGCAGTTCGATCATATGTTCCATACAGTTTCTTAACTGTTCTTCCAGATCCATGGCATATTTTCGTTTTTCACGCAGCTGCCCCTCCGGGCTCAGATAAGAAAGTCTGTCTGATGCATGTTTTAATTCTTTTCGCATCTGCTGCACACGCTGCATATTTAAAAGGAACATTCTGTCTTTTATTTCATCCAGCCTTCCTGCCACTGCTGCATAGTCAAACACCGCAAGTTCTGCAGCCGCTGACGGTGTCGGTGCACGAAGATCTGCCACAAAGTCTGCGATCGTCCAGTCTGTCTCATGACCAACCGCTGAGATAATTGGTGTTTTACACTCAAAGATAGCACGCGCCACCTCTTCCTCATTGAATGCCCACAGATCCTCAATCGAGCCACCGCCCCTGCCGACGATCATAACATCCACACCAAGTGCATCTAAGGCATGGATGCCATTTATAATGCTTTCGGCTGCACCATCTCCCTGCACCAGTGCAGGATATAAAATAAGCTGAACGAACGGGTTGCGCCTCGCAGAAATATTGCGGATATCCTGCACGGCTGCACCGGTCGGTGCTGTCACCACACCGATCTTCATTGCGTATGATGGGATTGGCTGTTTATATTCGGCAGCAAACATTCCCATCTCTTCTAATTCCTGTTTTAATGCTTCAAACTTCTGATAAAGGTTTCCGGCTCCATCCAGTTTGATCTCTCTAGCATAGATCTGATACTTTCCATCGCGTTCATACACTTCCACCGAACCGGTCACTACAACCTGGTCGCCCTCTTTCATCTGAAACTTCAGACCTTTTCTGCTTCCTGCAAACATTACCGCATTCAGTGTTCCAGCTGCGTCCTTGATCGTAAAATAAATGTGCCCGGAGGTATGATATTTGCAATTCGACACCTCACCTTTTACACTAATCCTCTGTAACATAAAATCCTGGGCAAACATATTCTTGATATATGTATTGACCTGCCCTACGGAATATACGTTTTTCATCATACCAGTTTTGCCAGTACACCGTTTACAAATGAAGGTGAATTATCTGTACCATACATTTTTGCAAGTTCCACAGCCTCATTGATCGCAACTTTTGCAGGAACATCTTCCTCATACAGCATCTCATACACAGCAAGACGGATCAGTGTCAGATCTACTTTCCCCATTCTTCCTGTCTTCCAGCCTTCGGAGACCTCATTGATCTTTGCATCGATCTCCCCGATCTTTTCGGAAATCTTTTCTACTTTATCAAAAATATATGTCTTGTCTTTTTCTTTCCAGTCACAGGCATCATCCTCGCACAGCGAAAGCTGCTCTGACATTTCCTCCTGATTATAAAATTCCACACGGAACAGCATTTTAAAAACCTGCTCTCTTATCTCTCTTCTGGTCATATTGTTTTCTTCTGTCATCCTTTCTAATTATAATTTTTACGCATAAGGAAAAAGGATGTCGCTTAAGACACCCTCTTTTCCTTAGAATAGCATTATTTATTATTGCCCATGTCCACGCTTGCGATACGGATGTTCACTACGGATACTTCAAGTCCTGTCATATTTTCAATCGCATTTTTTACTCTGTCCTGTACTTTGGCTGATACTTCCGGAATTGAATAACCATAAGAGATATTCAGCGCAACGTCTACATTGACGGTTCCCTCAAGCACCTCTACGCGAATGCCTTTGGAAAGATTCTTCATGCCAAGCTTACTAACAAGTTCATTTGTAATGTTGCCAGCCATGGAACCTACCCCTTCAACCTCAGTAGCGGCAAGCCCTGCAATGATGGCAACTACCTCATCTGCTATCTTCACTTCTCCCAAATTACCATCCTTTATTTTAAATGTTTTTCTATCCTCACCCATCGCTAATTGCCTCCTAAGTGATATTATGAGTCTATTATAACAGACTATTCTTATTTTGGAAACTAAAATTTGTATAAAACTGTGGAGTGAACTGTGAAGTAGTTTTATCAGCCTCTCCTTCATTTAAATCAGTTTGATATATGCATCTAGCTGCTCTTCTTCCAATTCAGCCACTAAATCTGTGAATCGTTCAAGTTCTCCCTGTACCGCATAAACTTCTAAAGCGTTATAATAATCCAATCGATTTTCTTTTGCTATAGATACTGGCAAAAACCCTGCCGACATAAGCTGATAAATCATCAGCAACCTTGAAATTCTGCCATTTCCGTCAATAAATGGATGAATGCGCACAAATTCCGCATGTGTCCATGCTGCATATTCAACAGGATTCAATGCATCCTTTTTCCGTCCTAAATCATCATAAAAATTTTTAATTTGAATAAACATATCATTTCCAACTGGTGGAACGTGACCCGCACCACTGATCCGTACCTCCTGATTCCGGTAAATGCCGCCCACTATAATATTTTCTGTCAAAATTGCATGAATATCCTTTACAATATGCTCATCCAAGACTTTTCCTTCTGCTATACACTTTTTAACATACTGATATGCCTTCTTATGATTGACAACCTCATATATTTCCCGCAGTTCTTTTCCACCTACAGCAATTCCATCTTCTAAGACTACCTTTGTTTCCATCAACGTCAATGTATTTCCTTCTATAGCCGTGGAATTATGCGTAAAAGTCAGTTCAAAGTCCTTTTCATAGGAAGATAATGTGACTGTGTCTATCTTATCTTTTCCCTGACTATATATTTTTTGTTTTTCTAAAATTCTATTCAGATTCATAATAGACCTCTTTGATTTGCGTTCATGCATTTCTCATATATATTATTGTATCGCAAACTAATTTTTACATTTCATCATAGTCATCTCCAAGATTTTTCATTTTTCCAAAAAATAAAACACCTCAATATAATAATTATACCAACGCCCCTGCCTTTTGTAAAATCAAAGTTTCGTATTCAAAAATACTGTTAAATTTTAAAACTCCCTTTTCGGAAATGTGTTCCATATGTTTGCCAAATAATGTAACAGCTCCTTATTTACTCACAAATAAAACAAATCCTATAATTATATGAATCCTGTACAATATATCGCACAAAAAAGGCGGAAAATAAGGCATATCAGATAACCTAATATCTAATATGCCCTAACTGCCTGATTTGTATCATTTTATACAATTTTATAATTTTCTGAAACCCAGGTAAAATCAGCGTGAAGCCAGTATTTCCGCCGTATCAATAAACTCATACGGTGTCGTCTGGTACACATAATAATTCAGCCAGTTTGAATAGAGGGTATTTCCATGTGACCGCCACTCTAATCTAGGTTTCTTCGTATCATCATCATCCGGATAATAGTTGACCGGGAGATCGATCGGCAGTCCCTTTGCTTTATCACGTTTGTATTCCTTATCAAGTGTGACACGGTCATATTCCGGATGTCCCATGACAAAAATACGTCTGCCTTCATCTGCGATTGCAAGGAAAACGCCTGCTTCATCTGACTCAGCAAGGATCGTCAGATCCGGTATTTTCCGGATATCTTCTGCACGGACTTCCGTGTGTCTTGAATGAGGCGCCATAAAATAATCATCAAAGCCACGGACTAACGGCACTTTACGGTTCATGACATGATGTTCAAACACACCAAATACTTTTTTATCCAGCAGATGCTTTTTTAGTCCATAATGATAATAAAGTCCTGCCTGTGCACCCCAGCACAGATGCATTGTGGATGTTACATGTGTCTTTGTCCATTCAAAAATATCACACATTTCCTTCCAGTAATCCACTTCCTCAAACTCCATCTGTTCCACCGGAGCACCTGTAATGATCAGTCCATCAAAATAACGGTTCTTCACTCCATCAAATGTCTCATAAAACTTGTTTAAATGACTCATGGATGTATTTTTTGACTCATGGGATGATACCGTAATAAATGTCACATTGATCTGTAACGGTGTGTTAGACAATGAACGCAGAAGCTGCAGCTCTGTGTCTTCTTTTAACGGCATTAAATTCAGGATTCCGATCTCAATGACACGGATATCCTGGTGTGTTGCACGACTTTCATCCATAACAAATATATTTTCCTTTTCCAATATCTCTTTTGCCGGTAAATCACTCTGTGTCTTAATTGGCATAATTATACTCCATTCTCTGAGCAATTTGTTGGGAAGCGGCGACGCAAATGTCAGATTTGTGTCTGCCATAAAAAGTATTTGTTTTGCCCAGAAACAAATACCTGTGTGATAAATAAGCTATCGAACTTATTTATCGCACTGTACTCCCATTCTCTGTATTAATTCCAAGCAGGGCAAACAGTTCTGCTTCCGTAAGCACGGTTATTCCAAGTTCCTGTGCTTTTGTCAGTTTACTGCCCGCACTTTCTCCCGCAACAACATAATCTGTCTTTTTTGATACGGAACCGGATACTTTTCCGCCGTATTTTTCCACCAGCTCTGCTGCTTCTTTTCTTCCCAGTGTCGGCAAAGTACCTGTAATAACTACTGTTTTTCCGCTGACTGCCGAATCGATCGTCTCTGTTTCTTCCGCTTCCATATTTACACCTAACGACTTTAAACGATTGATCATCGCTCTGTTTTTTTCGTCATGGAAGAAACGGAAAATGCAGTCTGCACTCACTTCTCCGACATCATCCACCTCCATTAGAGTTTCCCGATCGGCTTCCTCTAAATCTGTGATCGAGGAAAAACGTTTCATGATCGTCTTTGCTGCCGCTTTCCCAACATTTGGAATACCAAATCCGGTAAGAAGCATATACGCATCATTTTCCTTTGCCTTTTCGATCGTATCTAAAAGTTTGTCCGTATTCTTTTCTTTTCCGATAATTCCCTGTTCGATCAGTTCTTCTCTGTGATCTTTCAGTTCAAATATGTCAGCAATATCTCTAATATACCCCAAACGCACAAGTTCTTCAATATAAACCGTACCAAATCCCTTGATATCCATGGCATCTCTGCCGACAAAGTTAATGATATGACGTTCTAACTGCGCCGGGCAGTTTGGCGACGTACATTTGATATCTGCTGTATCTTTTTCGCGTTCCGTCTTTGCACCGCAGACCGGACAGACATCCGGAATCATAAAACGCTTCCAGCCGTCCGGTCTTTTTTCCTTGCGGACTTCTTTGACCTTTGGAATGATCTCTCCGGACTTATAAACAACGATCGTATCACCAATTCCCACATCAAGATCATCAATAAAATCCTGATTATGCAATGTTGCTCTTGAAACAGAAGTTCCACACAGGCGCACCGGTTCAAAAACCGCTGTCGGCGTGATTCTTCCTGTTCTTCCAACGGAAAGCTCAATATCAAGCAGTTTCGTTTCTTTTTCTTCCGGCGGATATTTGTATGCGATCGCCCATTTCGGGACTTTCGAGGTATTTCCCAGCAGTTCCCTGTCTGAATAACGGTTGATCTTAATGACTGCCCCGTCAATATCATAGCCAAGATTTCCACGATTCTCTCCGATTGCCGTGATGGCATCCCAGACTTCGTCTGCAGTCTTACATACTTTGTAATCTTCGATGATCGGAATCCCCTGTTTCTTTAAAAATTCATATCCTTCGGTATGCGTTGCAATCTCCATGCCACGCACCTGCTGGATATTAAATACAAACATGGACAGTTTTCTTTCTTTTGTCACACGGCTGTCAAGCTGGCGCAGCGTTCCTGCAGCGCAGTTTCTTGGATTTGCAAAAATCTTTTTACCGAGCAGTTCCTGTTGTTCATTGACTCTGTCAAAGTCCTCATTTTTCATATAGACTTCACCACGGATCTCCAGATATTCCGGGTGGTCTTTCAGTTTCTTTTTAACATCTGAGATCACTTTTGCATTTGCTGTCACATCTTCGCCAAAGTTCACCCCATCACCACGCGTCAGCGCAAGGGCAAGTTCGCCATTTTCGTAGCGGAGTGCCATAGATAATCCGTCAATCTTATATTCCACCACAAACTCAGGATCATCTAACTGCTCTTTCATCTGCTCCACAAAATCAACGACTTCCTCCTTCGAAAATACATCCTGAAGACTTAACATCGGGACATTATGGTGCACCAGAATACCTGCTGTACGCTTTGCCGTACCACCGACATGCTGTGTCGGCGAGTCTTCAGTTACAAGCTCCGGATGTTCTTTTTCCAGCCGTTTTAACTGCTGCATCAACATGTCAAATTCATAATCTGAGATTTCAGGATTATCCTGATTATAATATCTGTCGCTATGATAATTGATCTTATCTCTTAATTCTTTGATCTGTTCTTCCGGTGTCATCTGTCTCCTCCATCCCGTCTGTGAATCACTGTCGTGTTTGATGAATCTTTTACAAGCCGCATCAGTTCATCATATTCCTGTGATGTTACTTCGCGGTAATTCCCGGCTTTTAAATCTCCCAGTTCGATATTCATAATACGGGTTCTTACCAGTTTTTCCACTCTGTATCCAAAATATTCGCACATACGGCGGATCTGCCGGTTCAATCCCTGTGTCAGGATGATGCCAAACTGCCTTTTTCCTGTCCGCCAGACTTTACATTTACGTGTGGTAACATTCAATTCCACCAGCGGCACGCCACCTGCAAGTCCCCGCAGAAAACCGTCCGTCACAGGTTTATTAACGGTAACAATATATTCTTTTTCATGCATATTTCCGGCACGCATAATGCGGTTTACAATATCACCATTGTTTGTCATAAGCAATAATCCTTCGGAATCTTTGTCCAGTCTTCCGATTGGATAGATCCGTTTGGGATAGTTGATATAATCCACCACATTATTTTTTTCTCTCTTTTCTGCAGTACATACGACTCCTGTCGGTTTATGAAATGCCAGAAGTATCATTTCATCTTCTTTTTTTACCGGCTTTCCACAAAAAAGAACCGTCTGTCCCGGCAATACTTTTGCCCCCATGGATGCAGCCACACCGTCTATTGTCACATTTCCGGCTTCCACCTGGCGGTCTGCCTCTCTTCTGGAACACACTCCTGCCTCGCTGAGATATTTATTGATTCTGACTGCCTCCTGCATTTTTCACCTTTCTCTTTCTGCACAAAAGCGGAGACTTCTTTTTAAAGTCTCCGCCATTTTTACTATGACAACAAGTCTGTTGCTGGAATCCTGCTACACATCATATATTCAGCAGTTACTGCAACAGGGAAGTTTTAATATATCCGGTCTGACCATTCCATGTCACCTTTGTCCAGCCTTCTGCATAACTCATGACCACCGTTACTTTCTCGCCTGTAAATGCGGTTCCTATCTTGCTGTCTGACTCACTCATTCCAGAACGTACATTTACAGAATCCTTTAATGTAATAACTGTTCCCTCTGCTATGAAATCACCTGCAGATGTCTGTTCATCATTACCACCATTATCTGTTTGTCCATTGTCTGCTTCAGAATCAGCATTCTTTGTAGTCAGATATTCTGTTTTGATATATCCGGTCTGACCGTTATAATTAACAATACTCCACTCACCATCTGTACCTGTTCTTGTAAGTGCTGTACCCTGCTCTAACGTACCAAGTTTTTCTGATTCGGTATCTGCTGCTGCCCTTACATTTACCGTATCTACTGCATAAACTGTATCCGGTTCGCTCTGCGTCGGTCCATTTTCCTCAGGCTGGTCTGTATTCTCTTCCGGCGTTTCAGTCTGCTCTGCCTCCGTTGTTTCTTCCGGTACCTGCTCAGTACTTTCTGTTTCGGTATTCTGGCTTACAATCGTACCTGCCCACTCAGTGATCGCATTCGGAATTGTCGTCTGGATCATCTCGCTCAGCTTATCATCTGACGCAACTGCCGTGTCATATTTGTCCTGGACTTCTTTCTGGAGTGAATTGACATCTTCACTTCCCTCATACTCACTGATCAGGTTCTGGATGCTTGTATCTAACGCATTTTCTTTTATCTTTAAATTGTACTGGCTGTAAAGGTTATCAATATATACACTGCCATCATCATTCGTGCGCACATAGAAGAAATCCAGTCCCGGTGCAACTGTATCTACATCCTTAAATTTTACTTCCACATAAACAGACACAAGATATGAAGATGCATCAAGCCCCTGTTTGGTATAACATTTGATATTCTGGTATGCATCAACATACTGACTGAATACAGAAATATAGCTTTTCTCATTTTCTGACAATGGAGTGGCGATTGTCTGAAGAGTATCCGTATCTCCTGCTGCATATGCGGTGTAATACTGGTTGATTAATGTATTTACATCCTCATGTGCATCCACTTCAAATTCCTGCACTGCATCATTCGATGCCTCTGACGTAACTTCTGTTGCCGCAACATCCTGTCCGTTCTGTGACTGTTTCGGTGATCCGGCTTTCACTAAAATAAGCACAAGTGCAAGGAATAATACACCTGCTGTGATATACCGGACATTCTGTTTTATGAACATAAGGATCTTATTTGTCCCACTATTTTCTGTTTTATTACCTGTCTCTTTATTTTCTGTATCATTTTTTAATTTATCATCAACATTCGAAGAAGCCATTGTATTTTCCATCCCTTTCCATTTGTTATATAAAACTTCACAAAAATATGTAACAGGCGAAACATATAGTATGCCGCCTGCTATCTGACTGTCAAAATGCACCCGGCGGGAATCGAACCCGCATTGCCGGAGTCGGAGTCCGGTGTTCTATCCATTAGACTACGGTTGCCTGCTCTTACTATTCATATAAGGGATCTACAACGCAAAAACACTTTTTCACGCACGTTTTATCATAACAGACCCTAAAATAATTGTCAACAAAAAATGCCGGCACAGGTTACCGTGTCATTCCGCACGCTTGTATTTTCCTGTTCTCCGGCATTTCTTAAAATTTAATGAAGATCTTTTAATATACGATTCAGAAGATCCTTTTTTTCACTATCCGATTCTTTTCCTATCATAACTGCCACCCAGACGGCAGTCCCCGATATTTTTTCTTTTTTCAGGAAACAGATATCCTCTGTGCTCTGACTGTCTTCGCGGTACCTGCTTACAATCCGGTTTAATTCTGAGAAAATTTCTATCAGCCTGTCGAAATCATTTTCCCTCTCCAGGATCATTGTTTCTCCATGGCACCTTTCCTCCCCTGCGGTTGCAATGATCTGCATACAAAGATGCAATTCACCTGTGATATCCGACGCCTCCATCAATACATCCGGCCGCATTTCTCTTGTTTCCAGAAAAATCTTTTTTGCCAGATCAACATCACGTTTTCTGAAACATTCGGCAAGTCTTTGTTTTAATTCACCTGTTTCTGCCTTTTCTCCAAGCATTCCCACCTTACATTCATACACACGCAATTTCTTAACGGTAGCCCAAACAAGCAATAGAAATTCAGAAATAAATCCAAATACTCTTTTATGGTAGGCATCTTCTCCCGTCTCCAGTTCAATCCGCTCTGCCACTTCAAAAAAAATGGAAAACAGCCAGGACGCATATTCATCAAATAATTTTTTTGATGTGACAAGAATATTTCCAAAATAAGTCTGTCTGCCATTTACCAGCGTGTCAAACGCATCTGCATATTCCGGGTATTTCTCTGCTATGACTTTTCCTGTCATTTCAAGCGCCCGTATATTATGATTTGCCGAAAATCCATCATAGTAAGAATTATTTAACTGAACCTTTTTCGTTGTGACCAGGTCATATTTCTTTAACAGTTCCCGGTATTCCGCCTCCGTATAAATCTGTTCCTTTTCATTGATCAGATATCTTCTGTAATGGCAGGTACCGACATAATCCACATCATGACAATTTTTCCAGATCCAGTAAAATCCTGTCAGTTCACTGTAATAACAGTTCAATGCCGAGATCTGTTCTCCTGTATCATCTCCCTGATATCCAAAATCTTCCCCACATGCCCTTCCGACATGGAGCGGTACATACAGTTTATCCGACAGCGGCGTGAATTTTTTGTGTGTCATGGTATATATGCGCATGGACATGATATGTCCCTCCTCTTTTGTGTTGTGCTCTGCATAAATAAACTATAACACAATTATCCTTCTTTTTTAACCGATCCCATGTTCTTTTTTTATCATCTCTTTCATTTCATTCAAAATGTCTGCCGAATTTTTTAACTGGATTTTTTCTTCATCATCCAGCGAGATCGGTATCACATCCTCCACTCCGTCTTTTCCAACAATGGCAGGCATACTGATCACGACGTCCTCCATCCCATAAATGCCACGCATCATGGATGATACCGGCAGGATCGACTGTTCATTTCTTATGATACATTCACAGATCCTCTTTACCGCCATTGCGATTCCATAATACGTGGCGTGTTTCCGTTCAATGATCTCGTAAGCACTGTTTCTTACTTTTTCATAGATACGGTTTTCTGATTCTTCATGCATAAAATGTCCCCGCATTTCACAGAAATCGCTAAGTCTCACGCCTGAAATATTTGCATTTGACCATGCTGCAAGTTCACTGTCTCCATGTTCGCCGATGATAAACGCATGTACACTGCGGTTGTCCACCCCTAAATGCTCCCCGATCAGATATTTTAACCGGGCAGTATCAAGCACCGTTCCCGAGCCGATCACACGGTGTTCCGGAAAACCAGAGAGCTTTAATGCCGTATAGGTAAGAATGTCTACCGGATTTGACACGATAAGGAGGATTCCCTCACAGTCTCTCTTTGCAATTTCCGGAATGATCTGTTTATAAATTTCTACATTTTTATGGATCAGATCAAGCCTCGTCTCATCCGGCTTCTGGTTTGCTCCTGCCGTGATGATAATGATCCCGGCATCTGTGATATCATCATAATCCCCGGCATATATTTTTACCGGTCTTGCAAATGGAAGTCCATGGCTTAAATCCATCGCTTCTCCCTCTGCCTTTGCATGATCTGCATCGATCATAACCATTTCTGAAAAAATACCGCTCTGCATCAGCGCAAATGCCGATGATGCACCTACAAATCCGCAACCGATCATCGCTGCTTTTCTGATATTCATTTTTCCCATATGATTTTCCTGCTTTCTGCCATGTAAACATGGCTTTTTTTATAATATTTCCTGATCGCAGAAAAATTTATACATAAAAAGGGATGCCGCCATATGACGACATCCCTTTATGATCCATGACAATAAAATGTTTACGGATCATTCATTCTATTATTTCAGGCAACAACATCCTCAAACTGTGAATTATAAAGATTTGCATAAAATCCGTTTTTCGCAAGCAGTTCTTCATGATTTCCCTGTTCCACGATATCCCCATCCTTCATGACAAGGATCAGATCTGCATTACGGATCGTTGATAATCTGTGTGCAATGACAAAACTGGTTCTGCCACGCATTAGGTTATCCATTGCCTTCTGGATCGTAACCTCAGTTCTCGTATCAACCGAAGAAGTTGCCTCATCGAGGATCAAAATCTTATTATCTGCAAGAATTGCCCTTGCGATCGTAAGGAGCTGTTTCTGTCCCTGTGAAACATTGCTTGCATCCTCATTTAATTCCATCTGATAACCACCCGGAAGCGTCTTGATAAAGTGATCGGCATGTGCTGCTTTTGCTGCTGCGATCACTTCCTCATCCGTGGCATCTAAACGTCCGTAACGGATATTTTCCATGATCGTTCCTTTAAACAGCCATGTATCCTGCAATACCATTCCAAACGCATCCCTTAATTCCCTGCGGTTAAACTCTCTTACATCATGACCGTCTAATTTGATAGAACCGCTGTTTACATCATAAAAACGCATTAAAAGTTTTACCATCGTGGTCTTTCCTGCTCCGGTCGGACCTACAATAGCGATCTTCTGTCCCGGTTTTACATGAGCACTGAAATCTTTGATGATCGTCTGATCCGGATTATAGCCAAACTGTACATGATCAAAATCAACCGTTCCTGTCACTGTACTCACATCTGCCGGATTTTCTGCAGTCTGATCTTCCTCTTCCTCATTTAAAAAATCAAACACACGCTCGGATGCTGCCGCCATCGACTGCACCTGGTTGATGACCTGTGCGATCTGCTGGATCGGCTGCGTAAAGTTTTTTACATACTGGATAAATGCCTGGATATCACCGATTGTGATCGTTCCACGGATCGCAAACAGTCCACCGGATAATGCCACGGCTGCATAGCCAAGGTTTCCGACAAACATCATGATCGGCTGCATCATTCCGGACAAAAACTGGGATTTCCATGCTGACTGATACAGAATTTCATTTGTACGGTTAAATTCATCGATCGTATCTTTTTCACGGTTAAATGCTTTGATAACTAAATGTCCGCCATAAACTTCCTCGACCTGTCCGTTGATGTGACCTAAATATTCCTGCTGGTCTTTGAAGTATTTCTGGGATTTCTTAACCACAAATGAGATCAGTGCCATGGAGATTGGCAGGATCACGATCGCGATCAGTGTCATCAGCGGAGAAATACTGAGCATCATGATCAGTACACCGATCAAAGTAGCAACCGATGTAATGATCGTTGTGATACTCTGGTTTAATCCCTGACCTAAAGTATCGACATCATTGGTGATCCTTGATAAAACCTCTCCATAAGTACGGCTCTCAAAATATTTCATCGGCATGCGGTTGATCTTTTCAGAGATTTCTTTACGCATCCGGTAACAGATCTTCTGTGTCACACCTGTCATGATCCAGCCCTGGATAAAGTTAAAAGCTGCACTACACACATAAAGTCCAAGCACAAACAAAAGAATCTGTCCGATATAAGTAAAATCAATGCCTCCAGTGCCCTGAATCTTTGCCATCAGTCCTTCAGAAAGCGCTGTTGTTGCTTTTCCTAGAATTTTAGGGCCGATTACATTAAATACCGTAGAAGCTGCCGCAAAAATCATGACCACAATAATCGCTGCTTTAAAACTTCCAATATAAGATAACAGTTTTCCTAAAGAACCTTTTAAATCTTTTGGTTTTTCTCCCGGCTGCATGCCATGTCCCATCGGTCCTCTGCCACGGCGCTGCATTCCTGTTCTTTCTCTTTCATTACTCATTGACAGACACCTCACTTTCCTCGATTCCAAGTTCTTTTGCAGAAAGCTGTGAACGTGCGATCTGCCGATAGGTCTCACAATTTTTCAGCAATTCCTCATGTGTACCTTTTCCGACGATTCTGCCATCATCCAGTACAAGGATCTGTTCTGCATGCAGGATCGTACTGATTCTCTGTGCCACAATGATTACCGTACTGTCCTTAACTTTTGATGCAAGTGCCTTTCGAAGTGCTGCATCCGTCTTTAGATCAAGTGCAGAAAAACTGTCGTCAAACACATAGATCTTTGGCTGTTTTGCAATCGCACGTGCAATGGCAAGACGCTGTTTCTGTCCTCCGGAGACATTGCTTCCACCCTGTGCGATATCGCTGTCATATTTTTCCTGTTTTTCTTCGATAAAATCTGTTGCCTGCGCGATTGCTGCTGCTTCTTTGATTTCCTCATCCGTAGCATCCCGCTTTCCAAAACGCAGGTTCGAAGCAATCGTACCGGAAAACAATACACCTTTCTGCGGTACAAAACCAATCTCTTCTCTCAAATCTTCCATGCGGATATTCCGGATATCCTGACCATCTAGTGTAACACTTCCGTCCGTAACATCATAAAGCCGCGGGATCAGATTGACCAGTGTAGATTTTCCGCATCCGGTACTTCCAATGATCGCCGTTGTCTTACCTGGCTCTGCAGTAAAATCAATATCTTCAAGTACATCTGCCTCTGCACCCGGATAACGGAAGCTGACATGTGAAAAACGGATCACTCCTTTATGTTCTTTTAACTCTTCCGGAGTCTCTGCATCTTCTATGGAAGATTCTGTATTGATAACCTCATCGATGCGCTCTGCTGCGACTGCTGCACGCGGAAGCATGATAGACATTGCTGTCAGCATCAAAAATGCCATAACGATCATCATCGCATACGTAATAAATGCTGTCATCGATCCAACCTGCATAGAACCTGCATCAATCTTATGAGCTCCTACCCATACGATACCTACGGTCAGAAGATTCATGATCAGCATCATTCCAGGCATCATAAATGTCATGACACGGTTCGTAAACAGCATTGTTTTTGTCAGGTCTTTATTCGCATCATCAAAACGCTTTTCTTCCTCTGTCTCCCTACCGAATGCACGGATAACAGAAAGTCCTGTCAAAATCTCCCTTGATACCAGATTGATCTTATCCACAAGTTTCTGCATCAGTTTAAAACGAGGCATCGTAACTGCCATCAATACCATAACATATCCGAGGATCACAAGGATTGCAAGAATAATGATCCATCCCATTCCTGCTCCCGTCTGGATGATTTTTAAGACACCACCGATACCAAGGATCGGCGCATATGCAACCATACGGATCATCACGGCAGAAACCATCTGGATCTGCTGGATATCATTGGTACTTCTTGTGATCAGGGATGCCGTGGAAAAACGATCCATCTCCGCATTCGAAAAACGTACCACACGTCCGAATATTTTTCCTCTGAGGTCACGTCCGATCCCTGCACCGATACGTGCACCAACAAATCCTACCAGAACCGTTGCAACCCCCATAAGCAGCGCCATCGCAACCATTCTTACTCCGGCTGACCAGAGGTAAGATGTCTGTATCTTATCAATATCCAACCCTGCCTGCGTATCGCAGTTAACCGCATAAGCAATTCCCATTGATTTTACCAGAGAACTTCCCATCGTATCAATCGTATCGGAAACGGTATCACGCATAGATAAGATCTGGTCTTCTGTCATTGCCCCGGATGCTTTCATGGCTAAAAAAATCGTGCGCATATCCACGCAATTTGTGGCTACGGTATTTCCATCATCATCCTCTATCTCTTTTTCAAAAGAAGTAAGCGGCACGCCCATGGACTCCCCGATCTGTTCAATGCTCATATTATCAAGCATTGCCTGATCCATTCCGGTCTGTTTTGCCACACTCTCTTTAAAGGTCTGCTCATCCACCGATGACATCTGATAATTCATCAGGAGTGGTAAAAGCAGTGTATCATCCAGCTCCTCTAACTGTTTTTTATCTGTAACAGTCAGACGGTAAACCTCTCCATCCTGTTCGTAGCTGTTCTCCCAGCTTTCTTTTTCCTCATCTGTCATAAAAAGCTGTACTAATGTAAATTCATCTTCTGTTACTGCTTCCGGCAGTACATGCTCCACACCTTTGTTCTGGATACCGACATCAATAATATCCGATGTATATGCCGGAAGTGACAGATCACACCATGCCTGAACAATCAACAGCGCGATTACTATGATCAATCCCTTCCAGTATGGGAGCATATTTTTAAATATTTTGCTCATATTCTACTCTCCTTTTTGTCTCATTTTCCGGTCTGCAATTTCTTCTTTGGCTGCCTCATACAGTTCGTTCAGACAGTCTATCATACCTTCCATATCATCCCTGTCCATTTTTGAAATAACCGCATGTGCAAAATTACTCATGATCTGCTCGCACTCCTCTGTTTTCTTTTTCCCGGAATCTGTCAGTTTCACATACGTATTTCGTCTGTCCGCCTTATTGACATCACGCTCAATATATCCTTTATCCTCTAATGTCTTTAAGGTACGTGAAACTGCGGGTCCCTTCGCTTTCAACTTCGCAGTCAGTTCAGATACCGTCAGTTCTTCCTTTCCCATTTCCCCGTTGCAATGCCTGATCGCCAACATCGTCATACCTTCAATTTTGGTGATATCCGGCACAAGATCGCCCATATGCAGTTTATGGAACTGATACAGTGCAGAGAAAAATCTTGTAAATAAATCATCCATTTTTGTTTTTCTCACCTCGTTATTTAATATTGTTATATATTCTCTTTGTTATGTATTCTCTTTGTTATTTATTTACAGTGGCATATATTAACACAGGGAAGATACTACGTCAAGTATCTTCCCTGCACTTTATCCATTCTTTATATTTTCTTTATATTCTTTTTTTATTTTTACTCACACACCTGATGCATCATATCAATTGTCCGTCTCATTTCTTCGAGATCAAACTGCCCCGGTGCACTTTTCTTTTTATGTGATGCAAACGTCACGCAGGAGCCAAATGTCTCCCCGCTTACTCTGCTGATCTCACCTAATTTTCCCATTGCCACAGTGATAATCGGAGTTTCTTTGTTTTCACAGTGAAATTCAGATGTGACCGCAAGAAGTCTTAAAACATCCTCCGGCGTTTTGGGAGTTACAACCAGTTTGACAATATCCGCTCCGCCTTCACACATACGGTCCAGCAGCATCCGCATAACTTCCATCTGTGGTGTTCCTTCCAGGTCATGATGTGATGCTACGATTTTCTTCCCTTTTTTCTGAATTTTCCGGATCTGCCTTGCAGTGTGTTCCTCCTCAAAAAATTCCAGATCGATCAGATCCACACATTCTGATTCTGTCGCAAGATCATGCAGATCTGTTAATGTTTCCCGGTCAACCGATGCCATTCCACCCTGTCTTGCAGTACGAAATGTATATAAAAACAATTTTTTCTTTAGCAAAGGCGCTGCCTGCTGCAATATCTCCCGCACTTCATTATAATCCGTAAAATGTTCAAATGCATCCAGCCGCCATTCGATCATGTCTGCAGCGGATTCTGCAAGATATTCTATTTCATTTATAACTTCCTCTTTTGTTTTTTCAAGCACCGGAACACAGACCAGCGGACGCCCCGTTCCAACTTCGGTTTCTCTTATTTTCATGCCTGACACCTCCCATTACCTCTTACGTCATTGCTATAATTTTCATTATAACCATCACTTCTCTGTTATGCAAATATTTGACATCTTCTGCTATATCATTTAATATATTTTTGATTTTATCAAATACAAGCGACAGCGCATGTACTTTGGCGCTTAGAATGGAGTTTTATTATGAGTTTTACATTTTTAAACCAGCTTCCTTCTCCGGCAGAGATCAAACGTGATTTTCCGCTGTCAGAAGAATTAAAACAGTTAAAAAAAGAACGCGATGCCATGATCTCTGACGTCATCACAGGAAAAGATGACCGGTTTTTAGTTATCATCGGACCTTGTTCTGCTGACAGGGAAGACGCAGTCTGCGATTATGTCAGCCGCCTCACAAAAATTCAGGAGGATGTTGCTGACCGCCTGATCATCATTCCACGCGTTTATACAAATAAGCCCCGTACTACCGGCGAAGGCTACAAAGGTATCGCATCCCAGCCAGATCCTGAAAAAGCACCGGATATGATCGAAGGTCTGATCGCCATGCGAAAAATGCACATCCGTGCGATCAAAGAGAGCGGTTTAACCTGTGCAGATGAGATGCTTTATCCGGAAAACTGGGGATATGTAGAAGATCTTCTCTCCTATGTCGCTATCGGCGCACGTTCTGTTGAAGACCAGCAGCATCGTCTGACCGTCAGCGGTTTTGATGTTGCATCAGGTATGAAGAACCCGACCAGTGGTGATTTCTCCGTTATGCTCAACTCCGTATATGCAGCGCAGCACCCACATCATTTTGTATACCGTGGCTATGAAGTCGAGACAAGCGGTAACCCTCTTACGCATGTTGTTCTGCGCGGTGCAGTCAGCAAACACGGCAACTCCACACAAAATTATCATTATGAGGATCTGATCCGTCTGTGCGACATGTATGAGAAAATGGATCTTGTAAATCCGGCAGCCGTTGTGGATGTAAACCATTCCAACTCCGGCAAAAAACACAGAGAACAGATCCGTATTGTAAAAGAAGTCATGCACAACCGTCAGGTTTCTTCTGAGATCAGAAAAATGGTCAAAGGTGTCATGATCGAAAGTTATATTGAGGAAGGTTCCCAGAAGATTGGCGAACATATCTACGGAAAATCTATCACAGATCCATGCCTTGGCTGGAAAGATTCCAAAAATCTCATTTACACGATCGCAGATATGTGCAATTAATTGATACCTTCTGATAGTATAAATACTACATAAAAAAGAGGAACTCCAAATCTGTGGGTTCCTCTTTTATAGTCTGCATCTTTTTTAACTGTTATCCTCTTGGATGTGCTTTTAAATATACCTCTCTTATTCTTCCCTGTCCCATCTGCGAATAAATCTGTGTCGTTGAGATATCAGAATGACCTAACATCTCCTGGACAGATTTTAAATCCGCTCCATTGCTGATCATATGTGCCGCAAATGAATGTCTTAATGTATGAGGTGTGATCTCCGATTCGATCCCCGCCTTTTTCCCATAAAACTTGATCAGCTTCCAAAAACCCTGACGGCTCATGGCACCACCGGTACAGTTTGTAAACAGCCACGGACAGTCTTCCTGGCTGACCAGATGTTCTCTTCCATCCTGTATATATTTTGCTAATGCTTCCTTTGCAACATTTCCAAAGGGAATAATACGTTCTTTGTGGGTGTCCGTACAGATCACATACTCCATCTGAAGATTCAGATCCGAAATCTTCAGTGATATCAGCTCCGACACGCGTATCCCTGTTGCATAAAGCAGTTCCAACATCGCTTTATCCCGCAGTTCCTTCGGAGTATTGCCGGATGGCTGCTCCAGTAAGAGTGTCACCTCTTCCGTGGTCAGAATGCGTGGCATTGTTTTTTCAATCTTAGGTGCTTTCAACCTCCATGCCGGATCTGCTTCAATTCTCCGCTCCCGCTCAAGGAAATGAAAAAAAGCCTTCATTGATGCTATACTTCTCGAAACAGTCGCTGGTTTCCGTCCCTCGCGCTCTAAAAACATAACATATGCATTCAGATTTGTCTCTGTAACAGCAGCTGCATCACATATATTCTGCCCTGCCAGATATTCATTCAGTTTACGAAGATCACGCTCATAAGAAACCTCTGTATTCTTCGATGTCTGTTTTTCATTGTGAATATATTCTATAAAATCCATAATGTCACGTGTCATGTTTTTTCCTGACTTTCTTTTTATCCTGTGTATTTTTTCATTATAATAACAAGCAAACTAAAAAGCAATCTTTTCAAAAATTTTTTACAAGCATCTTAAGGATCGGATTATTGATATAAGTTTCCGCAAAAACACCGCCAACCATCAGTGCAACTGCTACTCCATAAAACGAGACAGATTCAAATATTTTTTTCATGCGGCTTTTCAGATCACAGTTAAATGACCGATACTGCATTTTGTTTTTTCCACAGAACCTGCACCATAGCACCGCTGCCACATATAAAAATGCATGCGGGAAAACACTGACGAACGCAAATGCAACACCCCGGATTCCAAGATCTGCAATCGCCATTGTAAGGAAAAACCCAAAAGTTCCTGTCAGCAGGCACAAACATGCTGTTGATGCCACCACGTATCCACACCATTCTCCAAGCAAAAAAGAGAAAAAAGCAAACTTTCCCCTTTTCCAAAACAACTGCCAGAATAGTCTTTCCAGCGAAATACTGCTATATGCAAACTGTTCTAAAATCCATATGTTTAATATCCGGCAAAGATTCCCCTCTTTGTACTTTAACAGGTTTGCAAGAAAAACACCCGCAAAAAACACCGCAAAAAACAGGAATCCTTCTTTTTTCATGCACACCGCACATCCTTTTTCTTTAGTTTATGCGTTTTTCTCCTGATTCAGAAGATTTTTGTATGCAAGAAGTGCAGAAACTGTTTTCGCATCCTGCAATTTTCCATCATAGATCATCTGACACAATTCATCTATCTCATATGCCTCAACATCTATATACTCTCCCTCATCTAAATGCTGATGACCCGGTTTTAAATTGCGTGCCAGATACACATCAATGAACTCATTGCAAAATGCTACTGTGGTCTTAAGGGATAAAAGACGCGTGAGATCATCACTGCGATATCCTGTCTCCTCCTCTAATTCCCTTGCTGCACATACTTTTGTGTCTTCTGTGACACTATCTCTCGATCCTGCCGGTATCTCAAGTGTCATTCGGTCGATCGCATTCCGGTATTGACGTACCATCAGAATCTTTCCATCTTCTCTCACCGGTACAACTGCTGCTGCACCTTTTCTGTGCGAGATAAAATCCCATTCCTCAAGTTTTCCGTCCGGAAGCTGCATGGTATCCGTATATATATCCAGAATTGCTCCATTTTTCACCAGTTCTCTTTTTATTCTCTTGACCTGTTTATCCATAATGATATTCCTCCACAAATCCTGTCTTCTTTTGTTCTTATTCTTTCTGCTGTTATTTTACCACCCGCTTCGTCTATTTTCCATCAGTTTTTTATATCCTGACATCAGATAAATAAAGTGTTAAAACTTTCCCATTCTCTTTTCAAAAAGGATTAAAGAATGCGCAAATTTCTCCTCCATATAACAAATACTGTTATACTGATAACATCTTATCTACAGGGAGGAGACCAGCTATGACAATTGCTGAAATTATTTTTTCTATTATCGGTATTGGCATTATGATCGGAGGTTTTGTTTACGGAATTTATGATTCCTACTGTCAGTCGAAAAAATATCGTACATCCAAATAATAGAATGACATTATATTATCCAAGAAACAATCCTGCCCGGAGGGTTTTTTATGTAATAGGTAATTTCAACGAATTTACCTATTACATAAAAAACAGACCGCACATATCTGTGTGCAGTCTGTTTTTTTCAACCTTCTTTTTCTGTTATGCCATCATCTGCATGCCATTTACACTCGTCTGGCTCTCTAACATCCGGTATCCTACCCTCGGGATCGTTGTTATATACTCCGGTTCCAATGGAGATCTTTCGATTTTTTTTCGGATATTTGTCATATTAACACGAAGTATCCTGCTGTTCTGCTCTGCATACGGTCCCCATATTTTTTCCAAAAGCATCTGGTATGTTACAACCGTGCCAGCATTTAACGCAAGACTTTCTATGATCCGATACTCCACTGGCGAAAAATGAATTTCCATACCTCCAAGCAGAACTTGTCTTTTTGTGAAATCAACTTTAAGATTTCCTGCCTCATAGTATGTATGTGCACCTGTCGAAATTCTTCTTCTCAATGCCGAAAAAATCCGTGCTGCCAGTTCCTTTTCATGAAACGGCTTTACCATATAATCATCTGCTCCGGCATATAATGCCTCTACTTTATCAAGATAGCTGTTCTGTTCCGATAAAACAATAATCGGAGCATCCGTCCACTCCCTAAACCATTGAATTAACGCCAGTCCCTCCATATCAGAAAATTTATTATCCATCAGGATCAGATCCGGGCAGATACCGGTACTCATCTCCATCCCCTGTTTTCCTTTTCCCGCAGTATATATCTTATAATTTTCTTTTTCCATTGCCCTGCGGATCAAATAGGAAATACTCGCATCTTCATCAATCAGTAATATTTTTGCTCTGTCACTTATTCTGTTTTCATTCACGTTAAAGCGCCTCCTGTAATATATTTTTATTTGATTACAGGAAAATGTTTTGCCTTCTTTCCATCTACCAGATGGATATATTTGATATTCTGCCACAGCATGATCATATGGCTGCCAAAACGCTTCAATGCCATATGCAAAATAACAGCCGGTATCACAATAAGTACGTATACTTCTACAAGAAAACGTAAAATCTGAAACCTGCTCTGTCCCTGTTCTCCAAGAACGGCATCGCTCTGCGTTGTTCGCGCAAATGCGGATGCCGGTATATTTTCAGGAACGTTACACGCCTGATGTTCCGCTATCCCTGGCTCCATCAGCCAGTCTGTCTGATATTGCTCTATTCCGCCATCAGGCAGTATATCTGCAGCCAGCTTTAAATTCTGTGATGTCGTTTCCAAATGCAGTGTGTCTGTCTGTGGTAAAAACTGAAAGAAAGATATGATCATAAATCCGATCAGAAGGAATAAAATCCACTTATGTTTTTTCACACTCTGCATTTGCCACACCACCTTTCTTTCGCTCTTTTTCAGATGTATTTTAACATATATTTTACATTCTGGCACTATTTTTTTAGGATTTTATCTTCATGGATATGGAATTATGGATTGCAATTTCCATATATACAAGAAAGAATCCTGCCCGGAGTTTTTTTGATTCATAGGACGTGAGATTTCCTATGAATCAAAAAACTGCCGTACCGGTCATTTCTGACTCTGGTACGACAGTCTCTTTATTTTTTTCCAATAATAAAATGCACGTTCTGTAAACATTCTATTACCATGAACAATGGCCTGCACGCTTCGCGAGCAAAACTATTGTCACGAATCATTTCGCATAATCCGTTACTCTTGATTCTCGAATAACATTTACCTTAATCTGTCCCGGATATTCCAATTCAGCCTCGATCTGTTTTGAAATATCACGTGCAAGCAATACCATATCGGCATCGCTGATCTGTTCCGGAACAACCATGATTCGAATCTCCCTGCCCGCCTGAATAGCAAAGGATTTTTCTACACCCTTAAATCCGTTAGAAATATCTTCTAACTGTTTCAGTCTGTTTGAATATGTTTCAAGTGTCTCTCTTCTGGCACCTGGTCTTGCTGCACTGATCGTATCTGCAGCCTGAATGATACATGCAATTAATGACTCCGGTTCTACATCACCATGATGCGCTTCTACCGCATTGATGATAATTGGTGATTCCTTGTATTTTCTACATAAATCCACACCGATCTGAATATGGGAACCTTCCATATCATGGTCGACAGATTTACCGATATCATGCAATAATCCTGCCCGTTTTGCAGTTCTTACATCTACACCAATCTCAGCAGCAAGTAATCCGGAAAGCTGTGCTACTTCAATAGAATGTTTGAGAGCATTTTGTCCGTAGCTCGTCCGGAATTTCATTCGTCCTAAAAGACGTACAAGTTCTGGATGAATTCCATGAACACCAACCTCTAAAGTTGCCGCCTCACCTTCCTCACGAATCATTGTCTCGACTTCTTTCTGAGCCTTCTCAACCATTTCTTCGATTCTTGCCGGATGAATACGTCCATCCACAATCAGTTTTTCCAAAGCAATTCTGGCAACTTCTCGACGAATCGGATCAAAACCTGATAAAATTACCGCCTCAGGCGTATCATCAATGATCAGGTCAACACCTGTCAACGTTTCTAAGGTACGGATATTACGTCCCTCACGTCCGATGATTCTTCCTTTCATTTCGTCATTTGGAAGCTGAACAACAGAAATCGTCGTCTCGGCAACATGATCTGCAGCACACTTCTGAATTGCAGTGACTACATACTCTTTTGCCTTCTTATCAGCTTCTTCCTTTGCCTTGTGTTCCATTTCTTTGATCAATTTTGCAGTATCAATTTTAACGTCTTCTTCAACAGTCTTTAAGAGATAATCCTTTGCCTGTTCGGAGGTTAAACCGGAGATCCTTTCCAGTTCTTTCACACGCTCTTCATTGAGCTTTGCGACCTGCGCTTTCTGTCTGTTGATCTCTTCTTCCTTGGCTGCAAATCCCGCCTCACGTTTTTCGATCGCTTCTAACTTTTTGTCCAGATTTTCCTCTTTCTGAACAATGCGTCGTTCACTGCGTCCGATCTCTGCTCTCCGCTCTTTTACCTCCTTGTCTAAGTCATTCTTGACACGGATGGATTCTTCCTTCGCTTCAAGCATTGCTTCACGCTTCTTGGTCTCTGCCGTCTTTACCGCTTCATCAATGATCTCACGCGCTTTTTCATCTGCATTTCCGATCTTAGCCTCTGTTACTTTTTTATAGTAAGCAGTTGTGACGAAATATACAACGACCGCGGTAACCAGTAGAGTGATCACAACAGCGATAATCACACTTCCCACAGGAGCACCTCCTTTATTAAATTTTCATTGTACATATAACATTAAAACATGGATTGTTATCTGTCATAATTACAACATATAAATTTTATTCTATTTTAATATTTATGTCAAGTAGATAACTGTTCAATGTGCATAATATTGCATTTTTATTTTGCTCCAATACAACATATTGTACCAAAAATCCAGGTTTTACTGCATTCTTATTCCTCGTATCCGTCCCAGATCTTCATAACATGTAAAATATCGCTGCCCTTAAATCCACGACGCATCAGATACTGGTATGTTTTTTGCTTTTCTTTGCGATCACATTCCTTTGGATCATAATGCTTCTTCTCTAAAAGCTGACGGATCTTTATCTGTTCATCACTGTCAAACGCTTCATCCAGCGCCTGTTCTATCACGTTTTTGTCAATTCCTTTTGTTAAAAGATCTATTTTTAATTTCTGACGGCTCTTCCTCTTCTGCTGATATGAAATATAATTTGTTGCATAACGCAGATCATCAATATAATGATATTTTTTTACATAGTCTATTGCAAGATCCACACAGACCGCAGGATATCCATTCTGCATCAGTTTATCTCTCAGCTGATGCTCTGTCCTGTCCATTTGTTCCAACAGAAACATTGCGCGTTTCTTTGCCCTTGTTCCAAGTATTTCATAAATGATCTCATCATATTTTTCCCGGGATATGACAGTTTGCTCCTGTAAACCTAATTTTCTTACCTCACCTTTATATAAAAGGACTTCCATCCCGTTGTCAAAACGAATGGAAGTCCTTCCTTTTTCCCGGGGAATTACTTCAGTGACAAGTAACTCCTGCATCTTTTATTCCTCCGCTTCTGATGACGCAGCCTTCTCGATCGCCTCAGCTTTTTTTGCAATCGCTTCAGCAGCCTTTATACTCTGTGCCTCAGTCTCGTTTTCCTTTGCTTCTTCAGATTCTTCGGTTCCGTCAACCTTTAACATCTCTCTGACTTTTGCCTCAATCTCCTCACAGATCAGTGGGTTATCTTTCAGATACTGCTTTGCATTCTCACGTCCCTGGCCAATCTTATCTCCATTATATGCATACCATGCTCCGGACTTGTTAACAACCCCTTTATCTGCCGCAAGGTCTAAGATATCACCTTCTCTTGAAATACCCTGTCCAAACATGATATCAAACTCTGCTTCACGGAATGGTGGTGCCACCTTATTCTTAACGATCTTTACTCTGGTACGGTTTCCAACAACCTCCCCGCCCTGCTTTAATGCCTCAATCCTTCTGACATCCATACGGACAGAGGAATAAAACTTTAACGCACGTCCACCGGTCGTTGTCTCTGGGTTACCGAACATTACACCTACTTTTTCACGTAGCTGGTTGATAAAGATAACCACACAGTTTGACTTGCTGATAACAGAAGTCAGCTTACGAAGTGCCTGGCTCATCAGTCGTGCCTGAAGTCCTACATGTGAATCACCCATATCTCCATCAATCTCTGCCTTTGGAACAAGTGCTGCCACGGAGTCAACGATCACAATATCTACCGCACCGGAACGCACCATGGTCTCAGTGATCTCAAGTGCCTGTTCTCCGCAGTCCGGCTGTGATATGTACAAATTATCAATATCAACGCCGATATTCTTTGCATAGACCGGATCTAAGGCATGCTCTGCGTCAATGAATCCAGCAATGCCTCCTCTTTTCTGTACCTCTGCAACCGCATGCAGTGCAACTGTCGTCTTACCACTAGACTCCGGTCCATAGATCTCAATGATTCTTCCCTTCGGGAGTCCGCCTAAACCTAATGCAATATCAAGACTTAAAGAACCGGTAGGGATCGTCTCCACATTCATATGTGCGGAATTATCTCCGAGCTTCATTATAGATCCCTTGCCATACTGCTTCTCAATCTGTGAAATTGCAGCATCTAATGCTTTTAGTTTATCATTTTTTACTGCATTGATCTCTTTATATTTATCTTCCTTTGCCATTTCTTTCCTCCGTGCGAACTTATGTTCGTTTTTCTGTTCTAATAGTATTATATTTTTTCTGAAATGTCAACCATAAAATTGTCTGTATTCCCCCACACGCTCTACGACAGGTTTATGGCTGCCTGCAAAACACATTTTCCCCAACAGCACTTATTTTTATTTACAGGATTACCGGCAGATTGATGCCCGTGGATCGCCTCTTCAGGCGGTATAGATTTATATCTGACAACCTCATCGGAAATGAACTTCCTTGTCGACAAGTGTATCATAGTATACTTTCAATTACAAGTGCTTTCTTTTATTAAACAAACGCCCCGATAAATGCTGGTTTGCGGGTGACATGAGTTCCCCGGCTAAGGGTGGTCTCACAGGCTTTTGATTGGCAAATTGCATCAAGCCGGGACTGTTTTGTTCCGTTGTACGAAAATAAGGCAAGTCTAAGTCAGCCTGATTTAATGTTTCTCGGAGTGACGTGTGCGTCTTAAACGCCCCGTCCGGGGGCATTAAGACTTGTGCTGCCGTCCGTGGCAGCACAACACTGTGTTACGAACAGGCAGACTAAGATTGCCTAATTTTCTCCCAAAGTCACAAAACGAATCCCGGCTTGATGCGATTTGCCAGCCACTAAGTTGTGATCCACCCTTAGCCGGGAAACTCATTTTACAACCTTGGGGGTGCGTAAATTTTTAGTGTTTGTGTCTGAATCAGATTAAAAAATATTTCCAAATAACTATATTTAATAGATTATTATTGGTTTGATAATACTGGAAAACCTCAATATATCCCATTATGCCTATGTTTATTGCCATACACATTTGAAAACATATTCTGTGTTATTTGGTCTGACAATTTACGAAATAATTCATGTAATACAATGTAGCAGATGGAAATTCTGGGAAGTCATTAGGCTGAATATCAGTGATACAGCACATTAGGATTTTAAGCATATTTTCAGTTGTGCGAATATCAAAAATCCGCACTTACGCCCCCAGATTTTGAGATGAACCGCCCACCCAAATGGTGTTCACAACCTGAAGACTGGCATCTTGCGCAAAGCCGGAGCTGATTTTGTGACTTTGGGAGAAAATTAGAAAATCTTAGTGTGTCTGTAGGTACACAGTGATGTTCTGCCACGGATGGCAGAACAAGGCTTCACGAGCCACGGATGGCTCGTTGAACGCCGGTCACGTCACTCCGAGAAAATCTAATTCAGACACACTTAGACTTTTCTTATTTTCGTACAATGGAACCAAAATTAACTCCAGCTTTGCGCAAGATGCCACTCACAGACCTGCGACACACCATTTGGACGAGCTATTTATTTCATAAACAAACCAGCAATTACTGTTTTCACTTGTGCTGACATTCCATAATAATATAAAGGAGTTACTATTACTAACATATCTGCTTCGAAAAGTTCTTTTCCAATCCTATATTTTTCTTCATAGTCTTTGTCCTCTCTTTCTTTATTGCTCAAAATGAATATCATGCAGCCTGTGCACTTTCTATTTTTCTCATCCAATAACATGACTCCCTGCTCCGGGTTTTTATCAATTGCTCCGATGACTGGATGTGGCACATACATTTCTTCCAGATAAGCAACGTCCTCATCCGCTAAATGTATATCAAGTGCACCCACTGCATCATCAATATATTTCACCTTCGTTGCCCCGATAATCGGAGACTCCACGCCTTTTGCTGCCATCTGCAGCCTCCTGCTTTGTCATCCTCTTATCCTCTCATAGTCCCATATTTCTTCTAATATAACCCCCTGACTAAGGAGTATTATACGAAACAAAGAGTCGCCTGCGACTCTTTCGCGCCCGAGTGGTGCTGTTTACAGCTAATTAAAAAGATGCTCCTTTCGGAACACCTTCATTTTACTTTCATATATATGTTATGTCTAATACCCATTATAAATTGTGAGCAATGCTTATAAGGCATTTTTAACAAACTGTAAAAATAACCGCAGTGTGTCAGCATGCGCCTGATTTTTCTTCCATACCAGAACTGAGCCCGTTTCCAGTTGTGGGGTAAACGGAATGAATCGTAACTCTCCATACATCATCCCAAGATCAAAACAAACCGCTGTCCCCACGCCTTCCTTTACTGGCTGCATTCAGAATAAGATTATAAGTAGCTGCCACATCTAATTGTTCATAAATATCGCCAAACCAGTTTGCCAGTTCATTTTTTACAGAATTTCTCTGTACCATGATAAGCGGAATACCTGATAAGTCAGCAGGTGATACACTTTCTTTTACATACAACGGAGAATCCGGATTTACTAACACGCCCCATCTTTCTTTGCCCAGCATACGAATAAATTCATACTTTGATATATCAACAGGCTCTGTTAAAAGTCCAATATCGAGCAATCCTTTCTCTATACACTCTTTAATGTCATCCGCTGTGGCACTGTATATATGAAACTGTACCAGAGGATAGATTTCTCGAAAATTTCTGATATTTTCGGACAAAATCTCCATACTTCTCGTTTCGCCGCACCCAATAAATATCTCCCCTGAAAGCATATCACCTTTATTTTTCAATTCTGAAATCGTTTTCTCTGATAATGCTGCAATCTCCTGTGCCCGCCTGCGAAGTAACATGCCATCTTCTGTCAAGGTTACGCTATGTTTTCCTATGTGAAAAAGCCGCACTCCCAATTCCTCTTCCAACTGCATGAGCTGACGGGAAAGTGTCGACTGCGTTACATGAAGCAGTTGTGCTGCTTTTGTAATATTTTCTTCTCTGGCAACCATTAAAAAAAATTTAATACTCTAAGTTCCACGCTACACCTCTGGATTTATATGCTCTTAGTATAGCAAAATCAAACGTATTTTTTAAATTAATACAATTTTACATACCGCAGCAGCCAAAACGATCACACCCTCGCACACTGTCACAAAATACCCTTCGGTATCCCCGGTAATACCGCCGAGTTCCTTTTTGCATTTTTTATAATAATACCAAAAAGTAATGCCGGCACCCACTAAAACGGCTGCACCGGTAATGCCGTCTATATATAGCATCAACACTGCTGCCGACAGTGTCTGCAAAAAAAGTGCTGCCTTTACTGTCCGTTCATGTGCCCTGCTCGTAAACATATATAAAAGTCCCTCTTTTTTAGCGCCTGGAAAGGTCACTGCTGCTATACCGCTTAGACATCTCGATAAAAAGAATCCGACTGCTGCAATTTCTATCTGCCGCACAGCATTTATTTCTGAATAAGCTCCGATATAAATCAGTTCATAAAGCACCAGACAGATCACGGAAAAAGCACCTATGTGGGAATCTTTTAAGATCTCAAGTTTCCGCTCTCTCGGCTGATAGGAATGGAATGCGTCCATCGTATCCATAAAACCATCCACATGAAATCCACCGGTAACTGCAAGCGGGATTGCTGCACCTATCATGGCAAATGCCATATTTCCAACCGAAAACTTTCCGCAGAACCACCACCAGAACATCGTGATTCCACCGATCGCTGCTCCCACCCATGGAAAAAAACAAAATGCATATTTCATTTCTTTTTCCTGCCAGGTAAACTGCGGCATTGGGATCTGCGAATACATGGAAAATGCAATGATAAATGCTTTTAATGCTGTTGTCATAATCGTCTCCATTTCCGGGTTATTTTACAAGAAGCGGGATTCCCGCAACAACCTCAACAACTGAATCTGCCATTTCTGCCAGCAACTGATTGATCTGCCCAAGATTTCTGATATATTCCGTCGTCCCCGGCTCATAAGTGATTCCGTCCTCAAAAATCTGGTTGGTTACGACCACTAAATGAGCGGTCTGATCTCTCAGATGCCTGATCTGACGGATTATATTTTGGGCACAGCTATTTGTCTCTTTCTGTTGTTTCTTTGTTATATATACATCATTTTGTTCTGCGGGATTTTCTTCCTCCATACAGCCTCTCTCCTGCTCATCTCCAGGCTCCGGAAACATCTCGTTTGCGACAAGATTGGACATACACTCCAGCAAAGCCACCGGCATAGATGATTTTCTGCCGAATTCATCCCCTACGCACATAAGAATTTCTGAAAATGCTTCGTCCACATTTATGGGACACTCCACTGTATAAAATCCCTTTCCTGCGCGCAATTTTCTGTGCCTCTCCACCCGGCGCATGCCCTCTTCTCCATACACACGCATCGTCGCAAGATAATACAACTTATGACTTTCCGCTGACAGATATCCATCACAGATTTCTGATGCGTGGTCCGCATCCGGGATTTTATTTCCAGTATCCTGATTCTTTTTCCCTGCCAGCTTCACTGCCAGATTTTCCGCATATTCCGACTTTCCGCTGCCGCTTGCACCTGTTACCAATATCATCATATTTCCGTAAACCTCCGGTATGCTTCCACCCTGATATCTGAAAAAGTTGTCCTGTTATCATAGACAGCATGTACCGTATCCAGAAGTCCAAACATCAGAACTGCGCCTGTTCCCTCACCGAGTGCTAACGCACCATCAATGACCGGATGTACTCCAAGTTCCTGTAAGATCAATGCCGCAGCAGGCTCTCTGCTTTTATGGGAGGCGATCAAAAAATCTTTTACCCCCGGCACCAGCCGTTCTGCCACAAGTGCAGAAACTGCACTGATCACACCGTCTAACACAACAGGAACACCATAAACTGCTCCTCCGATACACACACCACATAAGCCGGCAATATCAAGTCCTCCAACCGAACACAGAATCCGGAATGTCTCTTTGGAATCAAACTGATATTTTTCCCGTGCTGCATTGATGACTTCTATCTTGTGCTGTAATCCCTCATCACTTAACCCTGCACCTTTTCCGGTAATATCTGCAGTCCCACAGTCCAGCAGTGCCGCAGCCACAGCACTGCTGGTTGTTGTATTTCCAATTCCCATCTCACCGGTTGCAAACAGCATCACGCCATCTTCTTTACATTTTTTGACGCTTTTAATCCCTGCTTCAATCGCAGCTAGTGCTTCCTGCTCTGTCATCGCAGGCTGTTTTAAGAAGTTTTTGGTACCAGGGCATACTTTTTTGTTCCAGACACCCTCCGGTGTTTTTTCTGCTGCGATACCAATATCGATTGGTATCACCTCGGCATTCACCTGTGCTGCCATAAGACAGACAGAACTTTTTCTTTTTCCCATGGATTCTGCAACCTGATACGTGACCTCCTGTCCGGACTGGCTGATGCCCTCCTCGACGATTCCATTGTCTGCACACATCACGATAACTGCCTTTTTCTGTATCGGAACACTCTCATCGCCCGTCACTGCACCGATCTGCATAAATATCTTTTCAAAAATTCCCAGACCGTCTAAAGGTTTCGCCAGGGAATCCCAATTTTCCTGCACTTTTTCCCGTATGTTCTCATCTGGTTTTCTGATTTTGATTTGCTTAAGCTGCTGGTTTGTCATGTATTTTTTTGTCCATTTCTATAATATCTATATTTTTATAAGCTCCCAACAAATACTGGTTTGTTGAGGCATGCGTCGCCCATCCAAATGGTGTTTCGTAGGCTTGTGAGTGGCGTCTTGCGCAAAGCCGGAGTAATTTTGGTTCCGTTGTACGAAAATAAGAAAAGTCTAAGTGTGTCTGAGTTAGATTTTCTTGGAGTGACGTGAACGGCAACAACGAGTCATCCATGACTCGATGCTGC